>NZ_JBHXLC010000013.1:0-16603 GCF_042721555.1 Gottfriedia sp. NPDC058432 | reverse complement strand
CACAACGGGAACGACAGGAATAACCGGCCCAACCGGAATAACAGGAGCGACCGGAGCAAATGGAATAACCGGAATAACGGGATCAACAGGAATAACAGGTCCAACAGGAATAACGGGAACGACTGGAGTAACAGGGTCAACAGGAATAACGGGATCAACCGGATCAACAGGTCCAACTGGAACAACCGGATTAACGGGAGCAACAGGAGCAACAGGTCCAACGGGAACGACTGGAGTAACCGGAATAACCGGATCAACAGGAATAACAGGGTCAACCGGCGCAACAGGAATAACCGGCCCAACCGGCGCAAGTTTTAATACTTCAGGCTCGGCAGCAAATACTACTGGCGCAACAATTGCGATTACACTTTTAGGTCCTTCACCAATACCGTTTCCGAACGCACAAAATTTATCAGCAGATATAACAGTGAACAACCCAACAGCCACCATTTTTACAATTAATACAAGTGGTAGATATTTAATAACTTATCAAGTGTACCCTACATTATCTTTATTGACGACTTTTCAGTTATTTCGTAATGGGGTTGGAGTCGCAGGTACAAATATTTCTGCTGCAATAGGATTAAGTTTAGTCAGCAATCAAGTGATTATTAATATAAATGCAGGTGACACGATTCAAGTGATGGTGTCTGCTACATTAGCGGCTACAGTATCGTTAGCAGCAGGTACGACCGCTGCGACAATTTCGATTGTTAGAGTAGGTTAATTAATATTATTTTAATTCAACAAGTGACTACAAGTTATATGAGTAAGATTAATAGTGGTCACTTTTCTTTTTAAGATTTATATAATACTAAAAATAATGGCTTTTCAGTATTTTAAATACATAGGAAATTAATTCTTATAAGTGAGGGATAAAAATTGAAACAAAAAAGACCGGATATACCAAACTTACCAAGTATTAAATTACCAGTTTCTTCTCCAACTCTTTTACCACCAGTACCTCCGCCAACACCACCTACCCCACCAACACCAATACAAACTACAACAAAATGTGATCGATGTATTCCCATTGATCTATGTGGAAATATTTTGATTCAAGATAATCTTGAAAAACCAGTTGGAATATGGAGTTTAGGTGGAAATATAACTGCTTTTGCAACGATTTCAGTCTACAATAGCGAGAGTAGTACTGGACCGATATCAATCGAAGTAAATAGCAATAATTGTCATATAATTACCGTGTTGCCAGGTAATACTAGTAGTTATACTAGTCAAAATATAAAATCTGTGACCATATTACAATCAGGTCAAACTCCAATCTATTTAGAAGGTAAATATTGTATTGCTGGTAAAATTATTGATAAATAATAAACACATACTATAAAAACAGGAGCTTATTGCATAATCGCATTAAGCTTTTTTTTATTTCCTTAAAAATAGGCGTACTTAAATAAAACACTTTACATATGATTTAAAGAGTAGTATGGTTAGTTACATGAGTAACTAACTAAATAACTAACCAAGGAAAGGAAGGTGCTAATGAAACCGACATTAGATGAATCACAGCCAATTTTTCAACAAATTGCGGTTATGATTATGGACGAAATTATAGATGGAAGAATTAAAGAGGGGGAACAAGTGCCTTCGACAAATGAATTATCTCGCTTTTTTAATATTAATCCAGCAACTGCAAGGAAAGGTCTTCAAGCTTTAGTTGATAAGGAAATAATTTTTAAACAAAGAGGTGTAGGTATGTTTGTTTCAACGGGTGCGAAAGATAAGTTGCTTTTAGAGCGAAAACAGCAGTTTTATGTGGATTATGTTGCACCATTACTTAAAGAAGCAAAGAGAATTCATTTAGATGAAGAAATGGTAATTGAATTAATAAAGAGAAAAAACGACTCTAATTAGGAGGGGTATAAATTGATCGAAATTAAAAATTTGACATATGGCTATAAGCATACACCAGTTTTAACGGATTTCAATTTAATTGAAACAGAACCGAGTATTATTGCATTATGGGGAAGAAATGGTACAGGTAAAACAACTTTGATGAGTTTAGTTGCTGGCCATTATAAACCAAACGAAGGTTCAATAAAAGTCTTAGGAGAAGAACCTTATAATAATTTAAATGTACTAGAGAATATTTGTTATATCCAAGAAAACCATCCTTTTGGTCATAATTGGAGAATAAATGACTTGTTAAAATACGGAAGGTACTTTCATCCTAACTGGGATCAACAATTTGCAGAACATTTAGTTCAAGTTTTTGAATTGCCAAAGAATAAAAAAATCACTAAGTATTCAAAAGGTATGAAAACGGCAGTGCAAATCATATTAGGATTAGCTAGCAACGCAAAAATAACAGTTCTCGATGAGCCTACTAATGGGTTAGATGCAGTTAAAAGAAAACAGTTTTACGATGCCTTAATGGAAAGTTACGAAGAAAATCCAAGACTCATTTTACTTTCAACACATCATATCGAAGAAATTCAACCATTATGTGAAACGATTGTTGTAGTAAATGATGGAAAAGTACTATTTCATGAACAAATGGAAGTAATGCGAGAGAAAGGAGTTATTCTTTCTGGAAATATAGATTCAATCGAAGAAGTAACTAAAAATATTTCTATACTTGAATCCTCCAAAATCAGTTCGACACAAAAAGTAATGCTCGATGAATTATATTCAAATGATTGGAAAAAAATCGCAGAAGAACATCATCTTACAATTGAAAAAGCAACTCTACAAGACTATTTAATAAATAAAACAAAAAATAAAGAGGTGAAAAGATGAACTCTATAAGAGGCACTTATCAACTAGTTTTTGATGAATTAAAATGGTATTTCAAAATATTTTCTTTAATTACTTTGTTATTATCTGTTGTGTATGTACTCGTTAGTATAATATTTAAAATTCCTTTACAAAGTGGTGCAGCTCTGTTTGGGCCGACTTATGGTGGGATTAGTACATTTGCGGTTGCAGGATTGGTGATTCCTTTTCAAGTTGCAATTGGATTAGGTAGTACAAGAAGACAGTTTTTAAAATCGTATATTGTGATGTCATTATTAATGGTAATTACAAGTATAACTTACTTAAATATTCTTTATTACATTATGAATATATTATTAGACAAAGGAATAAATAGTTTTCACTTTTACCATCCTGCTCAGTTAGTCTCATCTGAATATCATTTCTTTACGTATTATTGGGTCGACCTAATGGTTGGATTTATGATACTAGGACTTTCTTCTTTTATTGCTATATTAGTTAGAAGATTGGGGATACTTTATTTTCTAATGACACTAGTTTTAGGTAGTATTTTAATGACTTTTTTATCTATAAATGGTATAAGTTCAGACTTATTTTCTTTTATTTTAAATAGTAAACCGCTCAATTTGTTTACTTTAATTGGATTGATCGGAATCGTACTTCAATTATTAACATTTCCGATGATGCTAAATGCACCTTTAAAAATGAAAGGTAGAAATTAAAAACGATTCGAGAAAAAGTATGTGGATCTATTGCATACTTTTTCTTTTATTTTATAATAAAAAATTCTGTATAATATAGATAAAATACAATAAGTTAGGAGATTAAATGATGCCATTTACAATTAATCCGATTGCTTTTGTTAAAAATTCAAGAAAAGAAATGAAAGACGATCACTGGGGTTCGATTATCTCTGAAATCGAGTTAGTAGAGGAGTTCAATGAAGAAGCATTAAGTGGCATAAGTGATTTTTCACATCTAGAGATTATTTTTTATTTCGATAAAGTGACTGATGAAATGATCCAATATAGTGCTAGACATCCTAGAAATAATATTGATTATCCAAAGGTTGGAATTTTTGCTCAAAGAGGTAAAAACCGGCCAAATAAATTAGGGTTAACAACTGTAGAACTTGTAAATCACAGTGGCCGTAGTCTTACAGTTAAAGGGTTAGATGCGATTGATGGTACACCAGTCATCGATATTAAACCAATTATGAAAGAATTTCTTCCCAAAGGGGAGATCAAGCAAGCAGAATGGTCAAAGGCTTTGATGGAAAAATATTGGTGATAAAGGTTTAAAAATGATGAAAGAGTTGTCTCAAATGTTTTATTTGGGAAACTCTTTTTTTCTTTTATATTATTAACAGCTAAATTAAATTTTGGTTATTTCATTATTAAAGCAATTGTTGAGATGCCACTCAAGTCGCCCATGCCCTGATCCAGCTTAAATTCTACAAATAATTAAAAATTTTTAATTTTAAACTTAGTTATTTTTACTCACTTTTACTTAAACCGACATTTAATTCGATTTATAAAGTTCTCGTTTAATGAAAATTCCCCCAATTCTTTTAAAGAAAAACTCTAGCTATAATTTAAGTTAAGTGATTTTTCTGAAAAATCACATGTTATTGCTTGTTGTACAATCTTTATTTTTAGAAAAAGTTGGAGGTAATTAGAATGAAGGGGTTAAGTAGTAAATTTTTTCAAACCACATCTGTGCTTGTTTTAGCTAGCAGTACAATTTTGGGATCGACTATGATGATTAAAAAGCCGGCTTATGCGAACTCAAATAACGTAGAAAGCATTCTTCAATCACTTACACCGGAACAAAGGGAGGCTTTGAGTCAATTAGAAATTGCAGGTTCAAAAACTGGTTTGCAATTATCTGATGATATCGACTTATCGAGTGATAAAGAAGTATCGGTAATTGTTGAATTTAAAGAACTTCCAGCTAAAGTAGCACAGTTAGAGAAAGCTGCAGAAGGTGAGTCTATTTCATTAGAAAAGGCGAAAGAAAATGTAACAAAGTCTCATGCACACTTTAAACAAGAATTACAAGAAAAAATAGCTAAGAAAGAGAAATCTAGTAATGAAGAAGTTCAAATTAAATATACATATCAGAATGCGTTTAACGGGGTTTCATTGACACTTCCAGCAAATCAAATTAAAGATTTATTAGATTTGGATACAGTTAAAGCAGTGTATAGTGATTCAACAATTCAAATTAAGCCACCTGTTGAACCAGTCCAAGAGAAGGATCAAACTAAGGTTGATAGTTTACCATTTTTAAAGATTGATAAATTACATGAGGAAGGTTTTACAGGTAAAAATATTAAAATAGGTGTAATTGATACTGGAATTGACTATAACCATCCTGATTTGAAAGATGCATATAAAGGTGGTTATGATTTCGTAGATAATGATAATGACCCGATGGAAACTACATATGATCAATGGAAAGCTTCTAAAAAAACAGAATTTCTAAATGGGAGCTCATATTATACTGATCACGGTACGCATGTTTCTGGTACGATTGCTGGTCGAGGGAAAAATAACTCTGATTATAAAGTAACTGGAGTAGCGCCTGATTCAGATTTATATGTATACCGCGTATTGGGGCCTAAAATGGAGCTATTGGAGTAATTATTTATAACAATAATGCAACAGAAGGACAAATTCCGTATTATTTGGGAGAAAGCAATAATAATATACCGGTATTTTCAATGACGAATAAAGATGGTTTAGCGGTAAATGATCTATTTAGCAAGGGAATTCCTTCAGTAACACTAGGGAAAACTGGTGTGTCTGACATTCCAGGTGATGATCTAGCTAGCTTTAGTTCTAGAGGTCCATCAGGAACGCTATATGATATTAAACCTGAGGTTACAGCTCCGGGTGTAGATGTTTTATCAACTGTTCCTGCATATATCAATAATAAAAATGACGCAACAGATTATTCATCTGCATTTATGCGAATGTCTGGAACTTCAATGGCGACACCACATGTCACTGGGATTACTGCATTACTTTTACAAGCGCATCCTAATTATACTCCTGCGGATATAAAAACTGTATTAATGAATACAGCTGATCCTTTAAGAAGCAAATACAGTGTGTTTGAAGTTGGAGCAGGAAGAGTAGATCCTTATGAAGCGATTTATTCACGCATCGAACTAGGAGTTCAGGATACTACGCCGTTTATTAAAAATAATGAAAAAGTAAATATTGATGAGCAAACTGGTGGACTAAGCTATGGTTTTATTTCAGTAGACAAAAATGCTATTTCGAAAAATACAAATATATTAATCACTAATCATACTGATAAAATGCAAAAATATAATATTTCTGTTGAGTATAATATCGGCACTCGTGGATCTTTAGATGCAAAAGCAAACGGTGTTAAAATAACAGTACCTAATGACTTGAAAATGAAAAAGGATAGCCAGGAGATGATTCCTGCAACACTTACAATACCAATAACTGCTAGTAAAGGAACATATGAAGGTTATATTCATGTTGTGAATGATAAAGATCCAGATGATCATTATCAAATTCCATTTGGCTTCCGTTTAGTAGAAGAAGGCTTTGAATATTTCAAGGTTCATTCTCCAAGTATCTCTACAACTCGTGAAACTGCACCATATAGTGTTAAGGCGTCTGATTTAGATTTTAAATTAAATTCGCCAATGAAAACATTAGATTTTATTTTAGTAGATTCAAAAACAAATAAAGATTTAGGATTAATCGGTACGATTGATGTTTCAAGTGCAGGAGTTGATAAGGATCTCTACATTCAAAAAGCATTTACAGGTAGATATTTTCCATTTACGGGTAATGCGAAGAAACCGGTTGGCTACACATCGATCCTAACAACACCAGGATTATACAAAATGAAAGTTATTGGTACAAATTTAGACGGCAAACAGTATACAAAGACAGACCAAGTATATATTGATAATAAACGTCCAACATTCATACTAGATGACACAAACGCTATACCTAAAGGTGATCTGCCATTTGTTGAATTAGCACCTGGGCAAAAAACAGTTACTTTATCTGGTAGCATTATAGATGATGAAGCAAAGGAAATGGAAAATAGCGGAATGAATGTAACACAAGCAAATAATAATGCCTGGTATGGTCCTAACTCTCCAGCCATTGGTATTGCTGCTGATGCGAATGGCAAGTTTACGAAAGAAATATCTGTTGATTCTTCAAATCCAGTCAATATGCTCCAATTTGTAGCGTCGGACAGAGCTGGCAATTCAACGATGGCTAAAGTCGTGTACTATATGAAACCAGGGGCGCAATATATTTATGCCAAACCAAATAAAGAATCCTTTACAATGGGTGATCAATTAACTTATACGTTCTATGCTCATGGTTTGCAAAATGCAAAAGATCTAACACTTAAATTTGATTACACATCAAGATTTTTTAATTCAGTAGAATTTAATAAAAATAAGGCTTTATCTGAGGATACTCAATTTACAGTTACTTCAACAGGAACTGCTAGCAAATCAAATACAATTAATATAAAAGCACCAGGAGATGGTTTAACAGGGGATCTACCTTTATTTGATATACAAGTAGAAACGAACGCAAATGAATTTGTTAATCCTAATACTACATTTTTCTATATCAATTCATCCAGTTATAAAGATCTTAATGGTAAAACTGTAAACCCATATACTCAGGTCGGTTATTTACCTAGCTATCCAGCCTACTCAACTGCAACAGCAAAAATCAACGCTGCTGGATTGTTAAATGCAAATGGCAGTTTTAATTTTGGAATCGACTACACAACAATAGGTGCACAAGCAAAAGCGAAAGACTCCAAAGGTCAAATTTATAATGGTGAAATTCAAAAAAATGGAAATATCGTATTCAATAAACTTCCTATTACAGAACAATTATATACAGTCATCATAGATATTCCAGGTCATTTTACCACATACACACCAATGGAAATTGGCCGAAATAATCGGGATGTTTTTATAGGTGAAAATATTACTTATCCTACTGTAAGAGAAAATGCTGGAGATCTGAATAAAGATAATGTAATTGATATTTATGATGTCATACTTCTCGAACAAAATTGGGGAACGAATAACCGTAATGCTGATATTAATTTTGATGGTAAAGTAGATTCATTGGATTTCAAGTTACTAGAAGCTAATTATTTAAAAGAGAATGATTATTTATTAGATACTCCTACTGCTGTTAAAGAGTATAATGGAAAAACAATTGATTCCATTAAGAAGTCTTTAGGCATCAATTAAATTTTTGAACCTATCCAATTGGATAGGTTTTTTGTGTTGATATGCTTATGGCCTATTCTTAAATAGGAGTTATGTATATTTTGTCGAATTTATTAGAGAGTATAAACTTTTTTACAGTAAAACTGGAAAAAGGAGAATGTGATATGATTAAAGCTGTCATTTTTGATTTAGATGGAACTTTATTAGATCGGGATAGATCCTTGAAGCTATTTATTAAAACTCAGTATAAAAAGTACTTTCGCGAATTAAAACATATACCTGAGAAGCATTATATCGAACGTTTCATTGAATTAGATAATAAGGGATATGTTTGGAAAGATAAGGTATATCAACAATTACTTCAAGAATTCTCTATTTCTAGTTTAACTTGGGAACAGCTACTAGAAGATTACATAAATTCATTCCAGTATAGCTGTATCCCTTTTCAAAATATGGAGTATGTACTAAAAGAACTTAAAAACAGAGGAATACGATTAGGTATGATTACCAACGGATTTACTAAATTACAATCTCTAAATCTAAAAGCATTAGGAATTCATAACTACATAGATACCATATTAATATCAGAGCAAGAAGGGATTAAAAAGCCTCATGCCGAAATATTTTTAAGGGCATTAGAGAAATTAGGCGTTAATCCAGAAGAAAGTTTATATGTAGGAGATCATCCAGAAAATGATGTAATTGGTGCTCAAAATGTTGGAATGAATGCTGTATGGAAAAAAGATCCATTTTGGAGTGAGCCATATACAATTGAACAGTCAATTGATGATTTGGGAGAATTACTAAACCTAGTTTTGCAGGAGAAATAATTAGTAAAATAGTACTTATATTCTACGGTGTATAAGGGAGAAGGATAAAGTGAGATATCTACTGTTGTTTATAAGTATAGTTATACTACTTACAGGTTGTTCGTATAATACTTTGACTGAGGCGGTCCACTCAAAACATAAAAATAACGACACAGTTAAAATCGGATATGTAGAAAACAAGAAACAAACTTTGATTTTTACAGAAGGTAAAAAGGATAAACAGTATGTATTTAGTACTTTTCAGAAAAAGAATGGTAAGTTCAACTATTCAACAAAATACGAAGATGGAGTTACTTTTGATTCGGAGACAGGAATTCCATTCTTAATTCGGACAATTAATGTTGAAAATGTAGGAAATGTAATCTGGGGAGCATTAAAAACAGATAAAAAAATAACGAAAGTAACTGTTATATACAAAAATATTAAATCCCCAAATGAACAGATTAAAGTGGATATACCAGTAAAAAATAATATGTTTATTGGATATCCGGATAAGTCATTCTTTGAGAAGGAAACGACAGTATATCAAGATTGGGATATGTCTGGAACAGCGTATGATGAAAATGGAAATGTAATTGCTAAATATTAGACGTTAAAAGGGTAAAATTATAATTTTTACTTAAAAAAGTAAAGAGTAGGTAAATTTGTTTCATTCTACTCTTTTTTATAGTTGGTAATTAATAGTATGATTATTCAATCAACACATTCCTAGTAAAAGAAGTACAAGTAACAATTTGTAAATACAAGTTTAAATGTGAGGTGTAGGATGGATATTAGATATAGAATTGCCTCAACAACTGATAGTTCAGAAATTGCTAGATTATCGGGTCAATTGGGTTACAATGTCGAAAAAAATCAAGTTATTGAACGATTAAATAAAATAGTAGATCAGAAAGATCATGTTGTATTTGTAGCAGAAATTGAAGGTAAACTTATTGGTTGGATTCATGCCCACGGACGATATTTGATTGAGTCTCCACCATATGTTGAAATTGGTGGTTTGATTGTTGACAGTACATATAGGGGGCAAAAAATTGGTAAGTTTCTAGTGGAAAGATGCGAAGAATGGTCACAATTATTGGGATTTAAAGAAATAAGGGTACGGACAAATGAAACTAGAGTAGAAACACTTATTTTTTATAAAAAGATTGGTTTCGAAAACACAAAAGCACAAAAAGTATTTAAGAAAGAATTAATTGTAAACTAAAAGATAATATTTAATGCTTATGCCACTTATGCGGTAAGTTCACTTTCCATTTAGCTTGTAGACAATTGGAGTTTCCTCCATGTTTACAAGCTTTTTTTGTATAATAAAAAAATTTAAAAGGCAAATATAAAGTAGGGTGTAAGTCAAGATTAGAATCATCTGACGCCTTTTATTCGTAAAAGGTTTATGGGAATATAATAAAAAAATATTTAAACATTATAACGTTATATTGACTAATGAGAAATTAGATGTTATTCTACATTGGAATAATAAACAAGAAGATGTAAACGAATACATTAATCAATTTAGATGATTACTGAAAAGGATGAGGGGAAATGAAGGATCATTTCGTACTACAGAATGTAAAAATGATAGACGGAAGTTCTGTTGATATCATAGTAGAAAATAAAAAGATTAAAGACATTGTAGCTGCTGGAACCGGTAATGGTGAGCAAAAGGTAGATTACAAGCACAATGTATTTGTTTCTAGTGGTTGGATTGATCTGCATGTCCATGCATATGCAGAATTTGAGCCATATGGTGATGATGTCGACGAGATTGGTTATAAAACAGGTGTTACTACAATTGTTGATGCGGGTAGCACTGGCGCCGATAACATGTCCAAATTGGTAAGTAGCTGTAAAAAATCAAAAACAAATGTTTTCGCATTTTTAAATATTTCGCGAATTGGTTTAAAACGAATTGACGAGTTATCTGATTTGTCTTGGTTAGACGAGGAGCAACTCAAAAATACAATTGCAGAACATAAAGATTTTATTATCGGACTGAAGGCAAGGATTAGCAAAAGTGTAGTAGGTGAAAATGGGGTAGAACCTTTAAAAATAGCTCGTAAGTTCTCAAACGAAACCGACTTACCACTTATGGTTCATATTGGTTCAGGACCGCCAGATATTAATGACGTTCTAGACTTACTTGAAAATAAAGATATAATTACGCACTACTTAAATGGTAAAGCAAATAATTTATTTGATGAGATGGGAAGACCTCTTCCAAAATTTCTAGAGGCAATTAATCGAGGTGTTCATTTAGATGTTGGGCACGGAAATGCAAGTTTTTCGTTCAAAACAGCTTTGCAAGCTAAAGAAGATGGAATTAAATTCGATACGATTAGCACTGATATTTATCGGAAAAATCGATTGAATGGCCCAGTATATAGTATGTCTCATGTTTTATCAAAATTTTTATACTTAGGTTATTCACTAGAAGTAATTATTGATGCTGTTACAGTTAATGCGGCTAAGTGGCTTAATAAACCAGAACTTGGAAGAATTCAGGTAGGAGATTTTGCAAACCTCACTTTATTTACTGTTGAAGATGAAGCGACAACCTTACTAGACTCTGAAGGGGACGAGCGTAAAGCTGAACAAAAAATCGTAGTAAAAGGAGTGGTTATTAATGGAGAACACATTGAATGCTAAATATGGTTTGAAAAGAGTAATTAACGCAAGCGGTAGAATGAGTATATTAGGTGTTTCCGCTCCAACGGACACTGTCATGGAAGCAATGAAAATTGGTGGTCAAAATTATGTTGAAATTTCGGACTTAGTTGATAAGGCTGGAAATCATATTGCGGGTCTTCTTCAATCAGAGGCGGCTGTAGTTGTTAACTCAGCTTCAAGTGGAATTGCCCTTTCAGTAGCTGCAATTGTGACTGAAGGAAACAGACGTAAAAGCGAAAGATTACACCAAGAATCAATCCAAAAAAATGAAATCATTATGTTAAAGGGACACAACGTACAGTATGGTGCTCCAGTAGAAACGATGATTTTCCTTGGTGGAGGTAAATTAGTCGAAGTCGGTTATGCAAATGAAGGGAAAGTAGAACATATTGCAGATGCGATTAGTGAAAAAACAGCAGCAATTTTATATGTAAAATCTCATCATGCTGTTCAAAAAAATATGATTTCAGTTGAAGAAGCTTGGGAAGTAGCTCAAGCTAATAATGTACCTTTAATTATCGATGCTGCCGCTGAAGAAGATTTACAAAAATATGTCAAAGTCTCAGATTTAGCAATATATAGTGGTTCGAAAGCGATTGAAGGACCTACTTCAGGTATTGTTGCCGGCAAGCAAAAATATATCGATTGGTTAAAAGTACAATTACATTGTATCGGTAGAAGTATGAAAGTTGGTAAAGAAACCACTTTTGGCCTGTTGCAAGCTTTGGATGAATATTTTGTCAAGAAAGACAATAGTGAAAATGAAAAAGCTAGTTTAGAAGTTTTAAAATCACTAGATTCAATCAATGGTATAAAAGTAACAATCGTACAAGATGAAGCGGGACGAGCTATTTTTAGAGCCCGAATCCAAATTGATCCTGTTGTAACGAAAACGACAGCGAAGGATGTAAATGATCAATTAAAGAATGGTGATATTGCAATTTACACCCGTGATTACGGTGTTCGTCAAGGCTTTTTCGATATTGATCCACGACCACTACAATCAGATGATATTTACGTAATTGAAGCTCAAGTGCGAGCAATATTAGGAGGAACTGAACAATGACAAATATTGAAAAACGTTTTTATAACAACCGAGTAGCATTAAATGTTTTAGCAAATAGTATTGAAAATGCAGTTGAAGTTTTTGAAGCTGCAGAAGGTCATGTATTAGTAGGTGTTCTTTCAAAAGACTACCCAACTGTAGAGGCTGCTGTATCAGCTATGAAAGAATACGGTGCAGCAATTGATGAAGCGGTATCGATTGGTCTTGGTGCTGGTGATAATAGACAAGCAGCAGTTGTAGCAGAAATCGCCAAACATTATCCAGGAAGTCATATCAATCAAGTATTTCCTGCAGTAGGTGCAACACGCGCTAACTTAGGTGAAAAAGATAGCTGGATCAATTCTCTAGTATCTCCAACAGGAAAAGTTGGCTATGTAAATATCTCTACTGGACCTGTAAGTGCAGCTAGTGAAACAGCGATTGTACCAATCAAATCTGCAATTGCGTTAGTTCGTGATATGGGTGGAAATGCATTAAAATACTTCCCAATGAAAGGGCTAAAACACGTTGAAGAGTTTCGTGCTGTAGCAAAAGCATGTGGTGAAGAAGGTTTTGCTTTAGAACCTACTGGTGGTATTGATTTAGAGAATTTTGAAGAGATTTTAGAAATTGCATTGGAAGAAAAAGTACCTAAAATTATCCCACACGTATATTCTTCAATTATTAATGAAGAAACTGGAAAAACTAATCCTGAAGATGTAAGAAAATTATTAGCAATCACAAAAAGTTTGGTTGAAAAATATGCGTAAACAAATTGTTGCTTTCGGAGAAGTAATGATGCGATTGCAAGTGCCAGGGTATGAACTACTGGCACAAGCAAACGCATTACAATATTCTTTCTCAGGAACTGGTGTAAACGTTGCGTCCGCGATGACTAAGCTTGGTCATGATGGCTTTCTAGTATCAAAATTGCCGAACAATCCATTAGGAGATGCTGCGATTGCTTTCTTGCAACGACTAGGAATTAATCGAAATTATATAACTAGAGGCGGAAAATATCTTGGACTGTATTTTTTAGAAAATGGTTTTGGACAGCGCTCTAGTCGTGTGACATATACTAATCGTTTAGAAAGTAGCTTTAATACGGCATCTTATAGCGATTATGATCTTAATCAAATTGCAAAACAAGCAGATGTTATCCATTTTTGCGGTATTACACTAGCGATGACAGATGATGTTAGAGAAACAATGAAAATTCTTGCGAAAAAAGTAAAAGAAAATGGCGGATTAGTTTGTTTTGATTGTAATTACCGACCTTCTTTATGGGAGGGAGGATATAGTAAAGCAAAACCTCATTATGAAGATATGCTAGCATTAGCTGATATCGTCATGATGAACGAGAAAGATGCGATGTATGTTTTAGGAATGGAGACAGAAGGGACTTCTAGGGAAGCACAACTGAAAGACCTGATTCCTAAAGTTGCAAAGCAATATAACATACAAACTGTTGCTGGAACGCACCGAGCAATTAATAGTGACAATTCACATTCATTACGTGGATATCTATTCACAAATGGAGAGTTTCACTTTTCGGAAAATACTTCTTTTTCCGTATACGATCGAATTGGCGCTGGAGATGCTTATACTAGCGGTATCCTACATGGGGTGATAACTGATTTTTCACCAGAAAAAACTGTTCTCTTTGCTCAAACAGCGGGAATGTTAGCATGTACGATCGTTGGAGATACTCCGATGTCAACAGAGGCAGAAATTTTATCAGCTATGGCTGGAGCAATTGATGATATTAAGCGCTAAAAAAGGAGAGGTAAGGGAATGAGTGTGAATCGTAAAAAAGGACCGTTGTATTTACAAATTAAAGAGATGATAAAGGATCGAATTTTACATGGAGTTTATCCAATTCACACAAATATTCCCTCAGAACCTCAATTAGAAGAAGAGTTTAGTGTGAGTAAAATTACGATTAGAAATGCCATAAAAGAACTTGTTCAAGAAGGATACTTAGAAAAGAAAAGTGGTAAAGGAACAAAGGTTATTGCGAATGTTACGAGCGCAAAACTTTCAAAAGGGAAGCGTTTTACAGAAATATTAGTTGAAGAAGGACGTCATATTACTAAAAAAGTGCTGAGCATAAAAAAGCCAGAAGTAACAGCGGATTCTATCCCTTATTCTGTATTTGGTGATAAATATGTCCAAATTGAGCGAATTTATTTACTGGAAAATGAACCGTATATTCACTTTACACACTATATTTCAATTGAAGTAACAGAAGAAGAGATAGAAGACATACAGATCAGTTCCCTATATCGTTTCTTAGAAGAAAATAATATTCGATTAGAATCTTTCCGAGATGAATTTGCAGTAGCTGTTGCTCCGGATCATGTTTGTGAGATTTTAAATTTAGAAAAAGGCACAACCACATTAAAAAGAATACGTCGTTCTAGTGATGAAGATGGAAATATTCTAGAAATCAGTGAAGGTTACTATAATACTGCCAAACAAAATTACGTTGTAACCTACAATGATTCAACGCAGTGATGTATCTTCATTGTATAAAATGTAAGCGATTACTAAGGGAGAGTGTGCAATAATGGATTTATATTTGATAGGAATTACATTAGTAGCAATCGTTATCGTTATTTTAGGAGTATCGTGGTGGAAATGGCATGCATTTATCAGTTTATCTGTAGCTGGCCTTTTCCTAGCCGTTTTTTCTGGCGTATCAATGGATAAAATTGTAACTGCTTATGAAACAGGAGTCGGCGCCGTTCTCGGTCATCTTGTTGGGATTTTAGCTTTAGGTACGATTTTAGGAAAAATGATGTCAGATTCTGGTGCAGGGATGCAAGTAGCCGATTTCTTTATTAAAAAATTCGGCGTAAAAAACCTACCATGGGCAATGTTGCTTTCAGGTTTTATTATTGGAATTCCAGTTTTTTTCGAGGTCGGTCTAGTAATCTTGTTACCTCTTGTTATATCAATTCGTAAATCTACCAATTCAAATATTCTATTAATTGGTATCCCAGTACTTGCCGGTTTATCGATTGTACATGGTTTAGTGCCACCACATCCTGGGGCGATGACAGCGATTGGTATTTATAATGCAAACTTAGGACGAGTCCTACTTTATTCATTAATCATTGCTTTTCCAACTGCAATCATTGCAGGTCCGATCTTTTCAAAATGGATTCACAAACGTGTAACACCAATTGGTGAACCAGAGTTAATTCGAGTTGAAACGAAGTCAAATGCTTTACCAAGTACGGGTGTATCATTTTTCATCATTTTACTTCCAGTTTTACTAATGGTGTTAACGGTAATTACACCATACTTATCTCTACCAAGTGCAATTGCTAAATTCTTAATTTTAATCGGTAGCCCTGTAATTGCGCTATTAATCTCTTGTTTTGCAGCTTATTATTTATTAGGGTATCGCCAAGGAATGGACAAAACTTTAATTAAAAAATTAACTGATGAATGTTTAACACCTTTAGCTTCAATTATATTAATCATTGGTGCAGGTGGAGCATTTAAGCAAATCCTAATTGAAAGCGGTGTAGGTACTGCCATTGCAACAATGGCTGAGCAAATGTCACTATCACCGATTGTGCTTGCATTCTTAGTAGCAGGTTTAATAAGAATAGCTACTGGTTCAGCTACAGTTGCTTTAACAACAGCAGCTGGAATTGTTTCTCCAGTAGTGGCACATATGACAGGTGTAAACTTAGAATTACTTGTTATTGCGACTGGCGCAGGTTCACTAATGTTTTCACATGTAAATGATGCAGGATTCTGGTTAGTAAAAGAATACCTGGGATTAACTGTCAAAGAAACATTCAAAACATGGACAGTAATGGAAACGCTTCTGTCGTTTGTAGCGTTTGGACTTACATTAGTATTAGATATTTTTATTTAAGAATAAGGGAAGAGGCTGTTTCAAAAGTCAGGCAACTGACATGAAAGGCGCCTCTTTTTTTATTTGTTATACTGGAATGTCAACACTTAACTAGACAACTTTCTTAAGGTGTACAAGTTTGAATTCAATTGGACTTAAATAACCAAGCGTCGCGTGAATGCGAATAT
>NZ_JBHXLC010000012.1:0-153186 GCF_042721555.1 Gottfriedia sp. NPDC058432 | reverse complement strand
AGACATTACTCCCAAGTTTGGATATGAATCTCCTAGTCCGAGATTCAGTGGGACTTTAACCCACCTGATAAACGTGCTGCCACGCACGCACTATGCTACTATCCGACTCCCTACATCGGCATTTGGTTTCCTTACTTTTTATCGCTTGTACACCATACTCTTCTAAAAAAAAAGAAAAGACCGGTAGGGTCTCCCGAGTTGCCGTGTCATATCAATGTATAACGTGCCAAGGTCTATGACTCCAGAGAGGCTTTACCTTTCTCGCCTTACCGAAAGGTAGAGTGTAGCTTTCTGCTATGCATAAAGCATCAGCCCTCTCGATTTACTAACATTATGAAGCTCAATTCCTTCAACCATTTGGCTTTCGGCCCGCTACCTCACTGTCTACGCTTAAAGACTAAAGTTACCTTTAGCCCTCCAAGACTCGCTACGAGCGAATGGCTAGTTCTTACTCGACGGGAATCCCACCCGTTATATGACACGACCTAGGCTCGGCCGCACACGCATGCGTTAGTTGCATAAGGGTAGATGATTAAATTAAAATCCTGTTTTAATTAATTAATTAATTAATAGTTGCTATTAAAATTTTTGTTAATTGATAGATAATAAATGTAAAAACATTTTGACATTTAAATCAATAATACGGTATAAATTATGTAAAGAGTTTTTTACATATTTTAAAGTGAGGGGTTGTTTTTTTTATATGAATTTCTTACCTATTTACTTTGTCTCAATTTTAGTTATATCTGCAATAGCTATTATTATTACGTTAGCATCACTACCACATTTAGGAGACGAAAGAAAAAAGTTGATTAAGGTCAAATCTCAATCATTTACCTTTACCATTATCATAGTATTATTAGTATTTGAATTTGGAAAGGAAATTTATTCAATGCTTTGGGGAAGTAGTTCATATAAGGGAATATCTCCTTTTCCATTCCTTGCATCCATCTCAGTTGTTTATTTAGTTTCATTATTAACATTGAAGAAGAAATATGGTGATTAAGTGAATAATCGAATTAAAGAATTAAGAAAAGCCAAAATGTTATCCCAAGATGATATGGCTATATTGTGTGGAGTTTCCCGTCAAACAATCAATGCAATAGAGAATAATAAATACGATCCAACGTTAAAATTGGCGTTTAAAATATCAAATGTTCTTAATTCAAGTGTTGATGAAATATTTATTGATAACAATAATTAAGAAAATAAAGAGTGAAATAGAGTCTTCTCTATTTCACTCTTTATTTGTAGCACAACTAACGCATTCGTTAGCCATCCATGAATCAGTGATTCACAACAGTGAATGGAAGTTTATATCGTACTCCCATTGTAGTTGAATAAGGAAATTACTTGAAACAGTAAATTCTATTTATACAGTCTACGATTATGTCAGGACGATCAAGAAATACGGAATGCCCTGAATTACTAGCAAAAAACAACTTACCTTTTGAAGAGAGTTTAACTTGTTTAGTAATTAATTCCGACCATTTCTCTTCAAAGATTCTTAATTCCCATAAAGGTATTCCTGTTTTCAAACCTGTCTTAATGGTGAATTCTTTATCACGCCCAATTACGATTAACGGAATGTCTGGAAAATCCCCTAATTTCTTGATAACTTCAGCATCGTTTTTCCATTCTTTAATCTCCGATGCCATCGCTCTATAAAGTGATGGATTTACTTGAAAGTCCAATAATCTCTGTTGAATATCCATTGGAAAATGGCGATGTTTATCATTCAAATTTGGTTTAAGTATTTTCGATAATTGTTCAGTATCTTTATACGCATAATTTAAACATTTTTCAATCCAATCTTCATCAGATTCTTTATCTATGACAGGTAGATTTAAATTATCCAACTCTTTCAATTCAACAGAGGTAGAATCAATTAGGATTACTCCAGCCACAATTTTAGGGTAAGTTTTAGCAAAGTGTTGAACACATAGCCCACCATAAGAATGTCCAATTAAATAAATTGGTTCTTCAATTTTAAAATGATTAAGTAAAGCAGCTAAATCACGTACAGTCGATTCAGTATTATTGATTCCTTCTCCAATTTCACTTTTACCAAGCCCTTGTCTATGAAAAGTTAGGATTCTACTGGTTTGGCTTAAATTTTCTATAACCTCATACCACTCATCATAAGAACAACCCATACCTGTAAGTATAACAATTAATGGTCCTTTCTCCCCTTTGTATAGCACTTCAATTTTATTATTGTTAATTAGAATATATCGATTACTATCCATTCTACCTAATCTCTCTCCTTGTTTAACTACAACATTATATAAATTAGTTTTTATATAGTTATCGCTTAGGTTGAGCACAATTTAAGGCTCTAATAATATAACATCATATATTCTATCTTAAGTTCAATGAGTCCTTTTCCTTATACAACTAATCTGCCATTTAGTGACATAAAAAAAATCGACTAAGCAGCCGATCTTGTTGTTCAACTAATGCAATGCGTTAGTTGCATAACTAATAAGATTTTTCAAGAACTTTCTGCTGGATCATCCCATTTAAAAAAGCCTTCTTTCCAACCTAAATCTTCATCAATTAAACATTCTCCAACAAAGAAACACTCTTTAGGATAGTTGTTAAATCCTTCAAGCTTAAAATAACGTTCAAGAGCCTTTTCTGCTTTTTCTCTTGTAGTATAAACACCTAATATTTTTGTTTCTTCATGTTCGTCTTCAACACCATAATCATAGATATGAGTTAGCAAAAATACATACTTCTTGTTCATTTCCACCTGAACCACCTCATATTTCATATTTAATCATTGTTTAACTAAAGCATGAGTTAGTTGAATAAGCGTCTATGTGTCAGTTAAACATTTTGATAATTAAAGGGATCATGATATAAGAAACTAATGGGCCTACTAACCCAAAACCAAGAAAAAGTGCAACAAACTTACCAACAGATGATAAACCTTTATTTCGTTCATTATTCAAACTTTCTAGTTTATCATTCATCGCTTTTAATTCTTTTAGAATTTCTTTATTTAGCTCTTCAGACATTATAATGATCTCCTTTAAATATAAATTTCTAACTTTAGTATAAAATAAATTGGAATATTTTGTAATTAATATTATTTCGAAGATTCGTTTTTTTTAACTAAACTGCCAAATACATAAATAAAAAAGCAGCCAATTGCTGCTTTTGAACTTCAACTAACGCATTAGTTAGTTGAACAAGGAATTGTTTTTATTTTATAAAATTTCATCCTTTAAAATAGAATACACCTTTAGATCTTGATGTTTTCCTTTTACAAACATTCCTTGTCTAATAATACCTTCGAAAGACATTCCCGTTTTTTCCATTACTCGTGATGATCCGATATTTTCAACAAAACATCTTGCCTGAATACGGACTAAATCCATTTCTGTAAATCCAAATCTTATGACTTCTTTTACAGCTTCAGTAGTTATTCCTTTACCCCAGTAATCTTGAGAAATTACATAACCAATTTCAGCAGTTTTATGTTTTGAATCCCACCAAACATAGTCAACTGTTCCAATCAACTTACCATTACCCTTATATTCGATACCCCAAGGGGCAACTTGACTATTATTGTATTTATTTATCACTAATTCAATAAAGCCTCTAGTATCTGATAAAGTTTTATGTGTATCCCACGTTACATATTTAGATACTTCTTCATTTGAACCATATTGAAACATTTCTTCAATATCATTTAAAGAAAGTTTTCTAAGAATAAGACGTTCAGTTTCTAATAATGGAAGTTCACTAAAGATTTTTTCAACTTGCATAATATACCTCTTCTAAACTTAAATTTTATGTTTAACATATCTATAGATGTACGTAAGGTCTAAAATTCACTTTACGTTACGATAACCTCTTCGATTATGTCTTTTAATCTATTTGTCGTTTCTATAAATTTAGCTTTTTCTTTGATATTATCCTTTTGTTCCTCATAGTAAAATGGTTCTCCTTCAAACCTCGGTATGACGTGCATATGATAATGCATCAGGTCGTTGAACTTTCCACCGTTTTGGCAAATAGTAATACCATCAGGTTGAAATAATTTTTTTAGTGCCTTTGAAATGGTCATAGATGCTATCATAATAGCATTTGCTGTTTCAACATCTAATTCTTCGGTATCTAAATAATGCTTTTTCGGAAGAATTAAAGTATGTCCCTCATTAAAAGGTTCGATATCCAAAATACAACATACATACTCATTTTCATATACAATATTCACTGATTCAATTTGGTTAGATAGTCTGCATCCTAAACATTCTGAGTTTAAAATCATAAGTATCTCCTTTGATAATTATTCAATAAATATTTTACCAAAAATATCCACTTACTTAATACTACTTGTTAAACTAATCTGCCATTAGCCCAATAAAAAAATCGACTATACAGCCGATCATGTTGTTCAACTAAAGCATGCGTTAGTTGAATAACTAATTAAATGTAATTACTGTATTTTTCAAACTGCCCCAAAAATACAAGTAATTCCTTTTTCACTTCTAATACATCTCCATAAATATCTTGTTCTGCTAAATATATAGCATTCGATAAATATATTATTTCATTCAATATCCAGTCGTATGATAATGGAATATATTCATTTAATCTATATACCCAAGACCAAACATTCTCATAATCTTTCGTTTCAATAAGATAGTTTTGTAGTAAACCTAACATAACTTTAATTGATATTTCTTCGTCAAAATTTCCATTCAATTTTAACAAGATGGAACAAATATCAACTGGTTTTTTATTTGCAGATAAGGAAACTTCAATGATCTCATAAGGTGGGCTCTCAAGATTTCCAATTAAATTATCTGCCCATTTAACCGCATCTTGAACAGAGAAATACCCTACCGATAGCCCTAATCGCAACACTTCTGATGAAACCTTAATATCCATAATTTTCACCTTTAATTTCTTGTTTTTAATTTAGTAACTAGTATTCCAATACAACTAACACATTCGATAGTTGAATACGATTACAACATTTTTGTTGTAGTAATTGCAGGATAAGTAGTATGAAAAAGGATAATAAATACAGAAATCATTTCTGCTTTACTACCCTTCATTTTTGTTTTAAGTATGTGACATTTTTTATTTGCATGACTATAAATAAAATTAAATTCAGCAACTATCTACTTATTCTATTTATTCACTTGGTAACTCCGGTAAGGTAACATTAAAAACTATCAATATTAATGACATTGTAATCAGTATCAAAATATTAAGTTTGGATATTTTCTTAGTTTCGGAATAATACTGTAATATCCCACTCAAACCTAATCCAATAACCGATATAAAGTTAAATTCACAAACTAAAAAGCCACCAATGTAAGATTCAATCCAATATACTACAAGAGAAATCAGGATTAAAGTTGATAAATAACCTAAATACTTTTTCAGTCCTTGATGTTTCTTCAGAGAATGGGGTCTCCATTTTTCCACTTCGCTCATTCATTGAATAAACCCCATCCTCTTTACAGGAGAACGGGGTGATTTTGCTGCTTTTCGTAGTTAAATATTATTAATTTTGCTAATACGTTTTTGAAGCGTAAGTGCTACCCCGAATCCAACAACTGATAGTACTGCCAAGGAAATAAAAATAATACGGAACCCAACCATACCCTCAAAGTTGTCTAAGATAGCTCCAAAAAGGATTGAAGCAAATACACCCGGAGCATATCCAATAAATGAACCTATACCAAATGCCGTACCTGTTTCATCTTCTTTCAGTCCAATCATACCCATTGGCGACCAGAATGTACCTCTCATAGAGTATATAACGGTTGAAAATACTAACAGTAATACAACCATTACCATGACAGGCGGCATTACAAATGTGAACCAAACAATTACTCCCAAAAGCGCAATCAAAATCGCAAAGCACAACTTAATGTATTTTGCAGGGTTTTTCAATTTATCAACGATTAAGCCACCGCTAGGTCCGCCAACAAATTTCAAAAAATAAGCATTGATTATACCGTATGCGCTTGCAATTACCGCGGGTACATGAAACTCATTTGCTAGGAATGGATTAAAATATTTTAATCCTTTGTATACAAAGTACACCATAAATACGTTAAACGCAACGAGCCAAACCTCTTTTTTACGTAAAACATTTTTAATATTACTCCAGTTATAACTATTGTCAGACTCATCTGTCTTTGAGACTGAAACATCTTTAAGAATAAAAATCATTGCAACAGCAAGTACTAAATCTATCATCGAATAGAATAAGATTGAATAACTTAAACCCTTCATGTTCTCTCCAATTGCCACATAAATACCTAGAGCACCAAATGCCACAAGAGTATCTACGACACCTCGTCCACCTTCAAAGAAACCAAAAGCTTTTCCTTGATCTTGGTTCCCACCTAGCTTTCCCACCGCTTTCAAAAGTGCAGACCACACTAAACAGTCCGCTCCAATTGCCAAAGCACTAAATATTACAATCATTCCCCAGAATGGTGGGTTCATAGCAAGCCAGATTCCCATGACCGCATTTAAGAATAAACCAAGCGGAACAAGTACGCGAATCTTTACTTTATCCGCTAAAACGCCGCCAATCAGGAAACCAAACATTGCAACGAGTGAGTTAACTGTATCTAGTAGACCAATTTGCGTATTACTTAGTCCCATAAACTCTTGCATTTGGTTATAGAATACGTCTGCCATAAATGCAATTTTATAAATCGTACCTGAAACCAACAAAAATGCACAGAGTCTAATAATATTCGTTTTTGTCCAAAACGAGTTGTTTTCAACAGAGTTATTCATGAGTGCCCTCCATAATTTTTAGTTCGCATAATACTTCAAATTTGTTTAAAACCTTTCTAAAATACTTTAGCTGATTATGTGCCCATACAGGTTCCAAAGCCAGCATTTTCTCCAGTGTCATGCCCTCGGGGACGGGTGTTTCACTTATGTCCCTAAACTTGATAAACGGATTTTTCCCCTCATCCTTTGAGCGAAATGGCGGAGCAACATAATGATTTTCTTGCTCCAAACAGTAGGTTTTTACTTGTGGTTTGTCGTCGCCTAGCATGAGTAGTTCATAAATAAACCGTTCGCTGGGCATTTCATCTTGATTACTACCTTGAAGAACACCATAATGTCCTGTACTTCCTCCGTAATCTACAACTTTTACTCCTTTCATGTGTACTGTTCTGATAAAAGGAGCTAAGTTAAAAAAGGCTTCCATCGGCGCTTCGTAGGCATTAATCATATTTCCAAAGTCAAATAAAGCATGAATACGCTTGCTGTTTACTTTATTTAGAATGGTAGTGATTTCATGGCTTTTTAATTCTTCGTGCTGCTCAAAATCTACATAACAATCATGTTTTTCTGCCAAGCTTGTGATGTAATGCAAGTCATCCGTTATTTTGTCCATCACCACATCAAGAGGACCTTCATAGCGACCGTACACACGCAAATTATGCACATCCATCACGTTTGCAATATGAAAAAGTTTATCGACGGTAGCTTTATCTGTGCTGCTAACCTCTAAGACAATTTCAAGGTCCAGTTTTTTTGCTAGTTCCGCAAACTTTTTTCTTTCATCGTCACTTATATTCCCGAGACTACCAGACTCGCCATCCGCCAAATGAATATTTAATCCATTAAGCTCATTGTGGTATGCAAAATAGAGCATGTCCTCTATTTTCCACTTATAATGAGTCAAGTTTGTGAGCAATGCATAAGCGTGGGCATGGATTTTAATTTTGCGGATACGATCTAGCAATTTTTTTGCTAAATCTGCCGTAAACTCCGGTGGTTTCGCATCTGTAGGTAAGACGTTTCGTGAAACCGATTTTTCAAAATATGAACTTACTAAATCGGACATAACTATCCCCTCCAAAATTTCCTTTTATAATGAAGCTACTGATTACTCCTTGGTATAGAAGCGATGACTTCGATTTCAACTAATGCGTCCTTTGGCAAACGTGCAACCTCTACTGCACTTCTAGCTGGATAATTTTCAGTAAAGTAAGATTGATATACTTCATTCGTTTGTGTAAGCGTATTCATATCTTTTAAAAATATAGTTGTTTTCACGCCATGTTGTAAATCGCTCCCAGCAGCTTCTAGAATGGCTTTTACATTTTCTAATGATTGCTTCGTTTGTTCTGCAACGGATTGCGGCATTTCATTTGTAACTGGGTGAATCGGAAGTTGTCCAGATACAAAAAGAAAGTCACCCATTTTTACGGCTTGAGAATAAGGTCCAATAGCACTTGGTGCATTGTTCGTTGAAATAGTGTTTTTCATCGAAATCCTCCATGTGATAAAAAATTATTATTATGATTAATTTTTATTGTAACGTATAATTATTATTACAACAACTAAATTTTCAGAAAATTATTTGTTTAAAATTTAAAAAATCTTTGCTAAACTAAAAATGACAAATGGAAATTGAAGGTGCGATGAATGATGGTAATGACAAATGTCGAAAAACTGAAACAGTATATTCCCATGGTGCATTTTATTGCTGACTTAATGGGGGGGAATTGTGAAGTTGTTTTACACGATGTAACGAACCCTGATCATTCTATTATTGAAATAGTGAATGGACATGTTAGCGGAAGAAAGGTTAATAGCCCCATTACGGATCTTGCCTTGAAAATATTAAAAGAAGAAAGTTATAAAGATCGAGACTATATCTGCAATTATAAAAGTAACTCAAAAAAGAATAAGACGCTCCGTTCTTCGAGCTATTTTATTAAAGATGAAACGAACAAAATCATTGGTATGATTTGTGTTAACATGGATATTTCAGATGTTATAAACGCTCGCAACATTTTGGATCAATTCATCATGATTGACAAACCCACAAATGATCCTGTCGAGTCATCAAAGCCTATCTTTGATACACATCTTTTTGAGAATTTTGAAGAAAATATTGAGGATCTTCTCTTATCTCTTATTAAAGGGGTTTTAGCAGAGTATGACATTCCGCCAGAACGGATGTCACCGCAAGAAAAAATAGAAGTAGTCAAAAAACTGAATGAAAAGGGAGCTTTTTTACTTAAAGGCGGCGTAAGCGAGGTAGCCAAATATTTAGACGTATCCGAAGCCACTATTTATAGATATTTAAATAAAATCAAATAATCTGTCTGGGTGGTTTGCGAAAACCTAAAAGATTCGGAGGATTCACTTTGCGGTATGTTGTGAATTATTAATGACCCTGTTTCATTTATATCGTGATTTCTCCATCTATCCTTTGAGGTACATTTTCTAAATTACTACTCTCCGGAGGGGCCACAAATGAAAGTAAAGTACAAAGACGGTAGCATATACGGACCAGGACTAACAGATTTCCCTTTTCATGAAGGTGGCTATTTAAGCTATGTAACGATTGTTGTTCGCTTTTGGACAGTTAAAGAGGACGAAGAAGATATTTATTATCATGTCATATAACACAATTAGAGGACGAAAGAGTAGGTTATTGAGCTGTCTTAGATGATGAACCACGATCAAGAAGAATTTTTTCAATTTGGAGATATAGAGGCCGTCTTTGATAGCGATAAAATTCTCTTCTAGGGTAGCTGGATCAAACGAAAAGAATAGTTGTATTATTAATAATTAGTTAAGTTTAATGAGTTAAGATACAGGTATGAAAGGACAAGACCTTTCAAAGACCCCCTTAATAATATATTCTTGGGCCCTCGATTGAGGGCTAATTTTTTGCTCTGAACTCTAAGGAATATAGATTATCTTACTCCACTATAGCACTGCGTTAGTTCGATAAGATTTTTTTCATTTCTGTGAAGATTTTTTTGAGTTGAATAAAGTCATCTATTACAATATCAGCGTGTTCAAGTTCATCTTCTACTGAAAAATCAAATTTACAACCAATTGCAATTAAACCATTATCTTTAGCTGCATTTATGTCAGATAAGCGATCTCCAATTACAGCTCCAGCCTTAATATCATATTTACTGATTATGGTTTTGACTAAATCTCCCTTATCAAGCGTTTCTATCTGTTGAATACTAAACGTTTCCGAAACCCAATTATCCAAGTTATAATATTTAACAATGGAATCTAAATATTCAATTAATCCATTGCTGGCAATGTATATTGAATATTTATTAGTCTTTAAATAATCAAAAACTTCTATAACATTCGGATATAATGCCCCATTCCCGTTACGTATGTTTTCAATTAACCTTGTCAAAAAAAAAGCATCTGTTTGTTCCCTTACTTCTTTAGAATGATTAGGTAACAATGCTTCCCAAACTTTTGGTAATGGTACACCCATAATTTCACGGTATTTATCAATAGGTGTTTCTTTATCCCATAAATTTAGTGAGCGTAAATTATTAAAAGTATCATCAAGTGATAACTCTAGAATTTTATCTGTTTGAAATAATGTTCCGTCCATATCAAATATAAGTGATTTTAACAATGCCAACATCCCCAGTTTGAACTAAGATTCTTTTTCTCTTAAACTTTTCTACAATTTCGAATTCAAATATTAATAAAATTAAAGCCCATTTTATTGTATATTGTGGTTATTTGCATATGGGTCATAAATACCTGTAAGTAATAATATTGAAAGAATAAATCCTAGTACAGTTAGTACAGTTAAAACAGAAAAAGTTTTTTTATTCTTTTTTCTCAATCTTACAGCCTCAATGACAGTTGCAATTAAAAGAAAAAAAGAACCGATAAGTACGATTATTCCCATCCCGATATTCATTGTATGTTTATTCCTCCTATGTCTAGTAGTAAATTCTTTTATATTTTATCATTAAGCCAAAAAGCATTAATCAATCAAAAGCCTCATTAAAACTGCATTTTCTAATTCAACTAAACTGCCATTTAGCTCAATAAAAAAATCGACTAAACAGCCGATTGTGTTGTTCAACTAACGCTTGCGTTAGTTGCATAAATGTAAAATAATAATTCAAATTAGAATATACCTTTTTTTCTCATACTTACTAATTCAATAACCATTCTTGTTACAAAAAATATAATTCCTAACAATCCTAATACAATCCATAAATAGATACTATTAAAAAATAGTCCAATCAGTATTAATACACCAAATGTAGATAGAATAAATCTATCTAATTTATTAGGAACATTAACTATTGCGTGCGTTATAAGAATTAAAGCATATATAAAGCTGAAAATTTTTATCCAATAAAACTCAAAGTTTAGTGATACAGTAAAGAACACAGGACCTAAAATGACTAATATATTTAAAAGTTTTTTCATATCGTTTCTCCGTACTGTGATTTATTTAATTTTTCTAAAAGCATTGCTACTATTCTGATTTTAATTTAATCATTAAGTCAAAAAATATTAATCAATCAAATGACTCATTTTTTATACAACTAAACTGCCATTTACTCCAATAAAAAAAGCCCCATATTAGCAGCTTGCGATCTTCAACTATTGCATGCGATAGTTACATAACGATATTTAACCCGCAAATAAAAGGGCTTCGTTTTTTCTGAAGCTCTTTTCTCTGTATCCTTTTAAATTTAATTTAATTTTAATTAGTAAATTCACTCATCTTCGCATTTTGACAAAGTTTCTTTATTTCAGAAATAAAAGTTCATTGTCTTTAGGTGTAATTTTTACTTCTTAAATATCCAGATTTATAAATTATTTCAAGTGCATTTTTTGATAATAACAGCCGATAGCCTGTAAAGATTTCTGTTGTAGGGGATATCTTTGTTATTTCCCTATATGCAATTCGACTTCTTATCAACCAAGATTTTAGCTAAAGTTCACAATGAAATATCAGATTAAGATATTTGAAGAATTTTTTGTGAAAAATAGAACGCGTTGCAGAATCGATAGCTCCACCTTTTATAGAAAGTGACAATTTTGTTAGATTAAATGCTTAATTTGTAAGACAATTAGATGTCTTTTTTAACTACATTCTTTTAAAATTACATCTGAATTAGTACGACAAACGCTTCAGTTTATTTGAACAATGTATAAGGAGGATGAAAGCAAATGAAGACATTATTACGTGTTATAACTGCTATGACCGTAATGCTATCAATAGTACCTTGGACTATTGACAGTGCATACGCAGCGCCTACTCTAAAGATTGGAGAAGTAGCTTCCGTAAACGACAAACTCTTGAAGGAGAATGCCAAGAAGTTTGTACATCTATTACAGATGGGGAATTTAGAAAAAGCCTTTCAATATACAAACCATACATTCACTGAAAAAAATATTCCCGATTTCATCATTTCATCCATGAAAAAATTATCTTCTTACCAACTCATACAATCAAATTTGTCTCGTAATAGCGTCCATTGTACAGTCACTTTAACATTTCAAAATCAACAGTCTATCATACCAATAGAAGTGAAATTCGATAAGAAAGGAAAGATTGATGATTTTTATGTTAATTTCCAATATTCTAAACAAAAATACCAGTTACCTAGTTATGTAAATCCTGATACCTATGATGAAAGGAAAGTGACGATTGGAAGCAAAAATAATGCTGTACCTGGAACACTAACAATCCCAAAAGGAAAAGGTCCCTTCCCTGTTGTTATACTTGTTCAAGGAGATGGAGAATTAGATAGAGATTCCTCTATTTTCGCCTTAAAACCATTTAAAGATATAGCCCTAGGTTTAGCTAATCAAGGGATAGCCGTTCTTCGATACGAGAAAAAGACACGTGAACACTATATACATACTTATCGAACATACTCAGTGCAAGAAGAATTTGTAGAGGATGCTTTAGCATCTTTGCAACTTCTAAAATCCATGTCATTTATTGATAAAAATAGTATATTTGTTGCCGGACACAGTAGAGGAGGATTGATGGTTCCTCAAATTATAAGTAAGGCTCCCCCTGGTAGTTTTGCAGGTGGAATCATTCTTTCTTCTCCTAACCCTTCAACTACAGAGATCGAGTCCTATTTTGAAGAAGATTCAGGAGGAATGATACCAGAGGAAGAAATGGTATTTTACCGAAATCAGTTAGGATTGCTTACCCAGCCAGATTTTGATCCAGGACACCCACCGGAGCAATTCGCTTTACTTCCAAATGCCTATTGGTGGTATAGTGTAAAAGATTATAGGCCAAGTTCAGTTGCAAGAAGCTTAAATATACCCTTGTTTGTCATGCAAGGAGGAGCAGATTTTCAAGTTCCTAATTCTCACTTAGAAAAATGGCGGTTAGCATTGCAAAATAATACAAATGTAACATTTAAACTGTATCCAGACCTGAATCACGGATATACAATAGCAGGTGAGACCAAAACTGTTCAAGACTATATGCAACCTAAACATGTCCCCTTTTATGTGTTAAATGATATAAAACAGTGGGTAACTTCAAAGCCAAAAAATTAATTTTATAGAAAAGTATAAATTTATCATGAAACAATTGATAAAAGAATAAAAAATCAGTCTTACGTGAGGCTGCTTTTTTGTTTACATTATGCGAGTTCTCAGAACTGTCTTATTGCGCATGAAAATGTTCTTTTTTTCTTATTCCTTATTGAACTAAACTGCTAAATACTGAAATAGGAGCTGATTGATCAATCAATCAGCCCCTATTTGTTATACAACTAATGCATGAGTTAGTTGAACAGGTAAACTAATTATCTTGATTTTTTTTCAAATAAGCACCATAGAAATCTGCTTCTTCTAAATCATCATATTTGGGTGTAGCAATAATCGAATAATTTTTCTTTTCATCTACTTTGAACAGTGCATAAGAAGGTATGTTGGCAACATTTACTTCAATGTTGTAAACACCTTCAGTCAACACACCACTTTTTTGAAATAATGATACAATGTCTTTTGCCTGAGGTACAGCCATTTTAGATTGATCTATGTTAAATTTAAAAAAGAAATTTAATACTCCTAAATAACTTAGGTTAAAATTACGAGCATCCTTTGGTTTAAGATTTGGTAATAAAGTCTTAGTATCAATTTGTTTATTCTTTTTAATTTCCTCGATCATTTCAGGTGAATATTTCATATTTAGTTCTATATTTTCATATGGGTACGGAAATGATACTTCTTCTTCTTCTGAACCTTTAACTACTTTGCTTTGAAATTGAACATATTCGTATTGTTTAGATATGCGCTTCATTTCATTAATAACTTCTGGATGCTGTTCAATATAAGCACCTTTAAATAGTTCTAAATAAACTTGATCACTATCTTTAGGATTAACCAAATTTGACTCTCTATCAATAACCAAACTTAAATATGTTCGATAAGGTTTATTCAATTCAACATAAGCATAATTATTACAACCACATTCCCCATCATTCTCAGCAGCAAGTACTTTAAAATCATCCTTTATATTAAACTCTGATTTTAAATAATCTTTGACAGGTTGTTTTACTATGCTTACAGGTATCTTACATGCGCTTAAAAATACTGATACTGCAATAATAAATACAAATGAAAATCTCTTCTTATTAAAAATTAAATTCATATTCTTTTCATTTCCTCATCTTTTTTATGTACTTCAATCTTTTTATTCCCTCTAAATAAATTCCATATATTTACAGCAAATCCTTCTTCAACTAATCTGCCATTATGTTGAATAAAAATAGAGCTGCCAAAGCAACTCTAGTAGTTCAACTAATGCAATGCGTTAGTTGAATAAGGTATTCGTTTAATCCGAAAATTCTTTGACCAAAACCTCTAATTCTTTTGCATCATAAAAGTTCCCATCACTTAGAAACTTTTCAATTTCTAACGTTCCATCGTTGTCCAGGTACTGCTACTTCTACCATAATACTTTCATCTCTTGTTTTATTTAAGCGATAATATATGTTCTTTGTTTCTAATTCATTTAGAAACTCAATTAGTTCTTTTATAGTTTTCATACAGTTTTACACTTCCTTTTTATTGAACAAAAGCATGTGTTAGTTGCGTAAGTTTATTTTATTAATGAAATCAATTTCAAATTTTAAATCACTCTTTTTCGTTTCATTATTTCCTAATATATTTGTAACTATTGGAAAACGTTTCTTGTTTTCCAAATAATGTTTTAACTCTAAAAACGTACTTAATGGGAATTCATTTTCACACCACATTTCTTTATATCCAACGATTCCAAACTCTAATAAAATAAGTTCGACTTCTCTTAGTACTTCTTTTAGAAAAACATCATAAGAACATTCTTGGTTTAATACTACTACACCATCTTCTTCATCATCTTCAAAGTAGATAAGATTAATGCGTATATTTTCATTATCTATATATTTAAAGTTCCAGTCTAATTTATCAGGTTCTGCATCCCAAAAGTAATACGAGCCACCCTCTTTATAGTCTCCTTCTGTATCAAATACTGGATGAATTACTTTTATTGCATTTAAAAGTCCACCTAATGCATCTGTAAGATAACCAGGACTAAAACTAAAACTTTGGGAATTAATCTGTATATTAAAATTTGCCCAACCAGCCCCTCGTAATTTATATTCAAACTTCATACTTTCAAACACCCTTCTAATCTATTTTGATACTAATTATATCATTCCTTATGCAACTAAACTGCCATTAGCTGAATAACCATTAATGATTATTCAGCTACTAGCAATAATTTCCTTACTACTATTTTATTTTATAAAAACCATAAAATTTACCAAAAGAGCCAAAATAAAAAGACATGAGCATCAACACTCATGTCCTTGTCTACATCTATAAATCTATCTATTTCTGTTTTTTCGATTACGTAAGAAAGCCGGAATATATGAAGTTGAATCTTCCTTCTCATTGTATCGGCCATATTCTTGTTGCTCATTATAGCGGTTGTAATCTTGTTGTTCTGTGTAACGATTATGATCTTGTCGTTCTGAGTAACGGTTATGATCTTGCTGTTCATTATATCGGCCGTAGTCTTGTTGTTCATTATATCGACCATAATCTTGTTGTTCATTATATCGATTATGATCGTTTTGTTCATTGTAGCGTCCATAATTTTGCTGTTCTGTGAATCGACCAGAGTCTTGCTGATCATTATAGCGACCGTAATCTTGCTGTTGGTCTACACGATATCTCTGATCTTGTTGGAATCGTTGCTCTCTATTGTATAAGCTAGGTGCTTCTTCTATTGGTCTAGAAGGAGTTCTTACCATTTTATCTTCTTTATCCGCAAATCCTGTAGCAATAACCGTTACAATAATTTCATCTTTTAAGCTTTCGTCAATTACCGAACCGAAAATCATATTTAATTCTTCATGAGATGCAGAAGCAACGATATCTGCAGCTTCTTGTACTTCAAACAGACTTAAGTTACGTCCACCTGTAATATTCATAATTACACCATGAGCTCCATTAATAGAAGTTTCAAGTAACGGAGAGTTCAATGCCTTCTGAGCAGCGATTGTAGCGCGATCTTTACCTTTTGCAATACCGATTCCCATAAGGGCTGTCCCTTTATGAGACATGACCGTTTTTACATCAGCAAAGTCCAGATTGATTAATCCTGGTACTGCGATTAAGTCCGAAATCCCTTGAACCCCTTGTCGAAGTACATTATCCGCTTCACGGAATGCTTCGAGCATCGGTGTTTTTTTGTCAACTAGCTCCAATAATCGATCGTTTGGAATGATAATTAATGTATCAACTGCTTCTCTAAGTTCCTTAATTCCACCTTCAGCATTTGTTGCACGCTTTTTACCTTCAAATTTGAAAGGACGAGTTACTACTCCAATTGTTAAAGCACCAAGCTTTCGAGCAATTTTCGCAACTTCAGGTGCTGCCCCTGTACCTGTTCCGCCACCCATTCCAGCTGTAACGAAAACCATGTCTGCTCCTTTTAGTACTTCCTCAATTTGCGACTTACTTTCTTCTACAGCTCTTTTTCCAATTTCAGGATTTGCACCTGCTCCTAAACCACGCGTCAATGTCGCTCCAATTTGCATTGTAATTTCAGCTTTTGATTGTTTTAGTGCTTGAGCATCAGTATTAAAAGCAATGAATTCAACGCCCTCTACTCCATCTTCAATCATTCGGTTAACGGCATTATTTCCTCCGCCACCAACACCAATTACTTTTATTCTTGCAAACTGTTCTATATTTTCAAATTCAAACATGATCATTCCTCCTCGTCATACCGATTACATAATTTCACGTTTTCAAAGAACCCTTCATTTTCATTCTAAGATTTATCTTTTTATGTACGTTTTAGTAGATTAGAATTAAACAATTTACTTTAAGACATAGAATTGTCCTAATTCCCCTAACACTACTATACAAGAAAACTACCTGTTATCTTTTTGATAATTTTTCCTTAATATACCTTTAACTAAAACATGTATTTTAACATCTTAATGTAATATCTCTATCAACTTCGTAACAAACTTTCATTAAAAAGCTTGTACAATTAATATAATTCTTTTCTTTTTGATTGAATCCTTTAAGAATCTATTGATTTATGAGAAAACAAACACTACACATTTCTTTGTTAAAACATTCACAAATAATTCGTTTATTCGCACAATGCAACAAATATACTTTGGTAATATATACATGTAAAGGAAATAAATTCAACAACTATTTTAAAATAGATTTATAAAGAAGAAATTATGAAAAAATTATTTACAAGTTTAATTGTTATAGTTTCTATATTAACAAGTATTTCTATCCCGATCAAAAAGACGTATGCCTATAATCCTTATGGTGTAGGTCATTATGGGCAACAGACAATTTTATTTTTTAGATAGTTCATTAGGTTCAGAAAAACAAAAATTTAAAGATGCTATGAATAAATGGATCTATGGAACTATTACAACACCAATTTCTTTTAGAGAAACAACTACTCAGTCGTCTTCCGTTATAGATGTATATAAAAAAACATCAGTAAATAATACAGTAGCTGCTTACACATATTTTATGTATGGCAATAAAAACGTGGATGCTTCAAAAACTGATTGGTTCTGGGTAAAAATTGATATTCAATCTCTGACCTATAATAAATTAAGCGATTGGCAAAAAAGACTCGTTCATGCCCATGAAATTGGACATGCATTCGGTTTAAATCACACAAATATCTCCGGTAATTTAATGCACTCTAATGGTAACTCTTCAACTACGAATATTCCCCTAAATGATCAATTCAATGGAATAAATTATATTTATCGATAAGGAGGAAAATAAATTGTTTAAGAAAAAAATAATTTTAAAGTTTTTTGTTATGTTTTCAATATGCTTGATAATTTTCTATTTTTATCAAAATCAGAAGTCGAATAAAATAGTGGAGCCAATTCAGGGTATAGTAAAAAATAATGATATAAAAAAAGAGTTTGATAATAAAAATACTACAATATCGAGTAAGGATACAAAACTACAATCAAATAACATATCTTTTAACAAAAATGATAATAATAAAAGTAATAATAAAGTAATTTCAAGTGCATTACTTTTTGGTGATTTTGATAGTACTAATGCATTAATGAAAGATTCTAATTTAGTCGTTAAAGGTACTGTTATAGCAACTGAACCATATGTGTATCTGGATGAGGAGAGCCATGGCACACCGTATACAAAATTAACATTTAAAATAAGGAATGTTCTATCTGGTGACAAAAAAATGAAAGGAAAAACAATAACAATCTTAGAATATGGTGGAGAAATCTCAAAAAAAGATTTTGGCCTAGATAAAAAGTTTAATAATTTAACAGAATTAGAATTACAAGAAAAACTTGATATATCACTTGAAGGTATATCAAATACAAAAGTTGGACAAAGTATTGTCGCTTTTTTAACAGATGATAAGGACACTATAGGTACAGGTTTCAAGTTTTATTCATTTAGAGGAGAGTATAAAGGTCGATTTACTTATGATCAAAGAACCAAAAAATACAAAAGAGGCGAACCTTACCAGGTATCTAATAAGGAGAGAGAAAAAGAATTAGAAATAAATAACGATGTTTCTGATTTAAGTGAACATCTAGAAGGGTAACTTTAGAGTCTAGTTATTATAGAATGAAAAGGACTTTGAAATTACAAGTCCTTTTCATTCTATATAAATCTCACTTCAAAAGGATCTACAAATATGGACAATTTTTCAATAGATTTCAACAAGCATCTCCAATTAACAAAAGAAACGACAAAAATGATATTTGTCGTTTCAATCTTTACTATTTTTTGATTAATTCTGTTTTATCATCTTCAGTCCAATTTTGAATTCCATCATCTTCGTCCAATTCGATAATTACGTCTGTTACACCTTTTTCTTTCATAATTTTTTCTTCTAATCGGTCTTTTATGTCATCAGCTTGCGCTACCGTTAAATTAGGATCAAGTTCAATTTCTAATTCAACATGTAAATCTTCACCCTCTTTGACAACCGTAAGTGCTTGAATATCTTTGACATCTGGATCTTCCATGACTATCTCACCAATCTTGTCTTCCATTTCTTCATCGGATTCACCAATTACACCTGCAGCATTATCAAGAAATACTTTTCCAACAACAAGGAACATCAAAACACCGATGATAACAGAAGCAATACCTTCCGCTTGATGAAATGGTGTAAAGTAAGCAATGATTACTGCAATCATCGCTAATAATCCACCTAGAGTTGCAACTGTATCTTCTAAGAAAACTAATTTTGTAGCTGGTTTCGCTTTTCCTAAATTAGAAATTGCCTCGGTTACCACTCCAATACCACTTGTTGTTATTCCCAATTCATGACTAATTTCTTTCATTGCTTTGTAAAGTACAAAGGCTTCAAGCACTACCGAAACACCTAATATAGTCAGGGTGATAGCCAGACCCGAAGAGTGGGTTGGATGTACAATATGCTGAATCCCTTCGACAATCGTTTCAAATGCCATAATACCTACAATTAATACTGCTCCAAGTAAAACTAAATTAACAAGTCGACCAAATCCATTTGGAAACCGATCTGTTGGTGCCTTTTTACTTAAAGCTGAACCACTAAATACAAAAAGTTGGTTTGCAGTATCGGCAGCACTATGCATCATCTCAGCAAAAAGTGCAACACTTCCTGTCATACTAAACCCTATTCCTTTTATTATCGCTATTACAGCGTTAACTATAGCTGCTAATAAAGCAGATTTATTACCTTTTTTTAAAAGCTGTATAAATTCCTTCATTCTAAACTCCTCTTCACTAGTATTTTTATATTATGTATTTTTATATTTTTTATTAGCTAACACTAGAATGTACATTAATTTCTTGGTAATAACAGTTTATTTTTTACTTATTTGGTAAGATATGTAATTTAATATTACCACAGGTTCTGATTGTTCTATTATCTTCTCAACAGAAATATTTCTGTTCGGCTAAAATAATTTGATGAGTTGCAAATAAACTAATGTTCTTAAACGTAACGCATGAGCCACTAAAAACGAAAAAACAAATAGAAATTTAATAGATAAATCGCGATTATTGTCAATGCTATTCCTATTATGAAATAAAATATCTTTTTTAAGAAAAGCTTATTTTTATTGAAAATTGAGACCCATATACAAAATAGTCCTATTAATATAATTGGTATCGTAAGTAACAAAATCAACATCTAATTCACTTCCCTTAAATTTTTTTTAATCAAAAAAAGCTATCTAAAAAGACAGCTTTAAATAATTTATATGCAGTTAATGAAATGTATTAGTTCAATTTCATTTTTTAAAACCATATTTACTTCTTACTTTCCTTAAAAGATAAATGTTCTAATCTCTTTCCCATCAGTTCAGCCATTTGTTTTGAATTTGGATCTTCTTCTTTTTGTAATTTATCGATGATATTATTATAATCCTTTTCACTTCGGTTCTGACTTAATTTATATGAAGCTTGAATTTCTTCCACCTTAATCTTAAATCCAACAATGCCTTTTAGTTCACTTTCTAAAAGTTGTGGAGAAAGTTTATCCCACAATACTGGGTTTTCACGATTTTTCTCATATTTTTCTAGCATGATTGTTAATTCATCTACTAATTCATCTCTCTCTAAAATGCTTGCTTTTCCATAAACATGCACGGCTTGATAATTCCAAGTTGGAACTTCCTCAACTTCATACCAAGAAGATGAAATGTATGAGTGAGGTCCTTGAAACATAACAAGTACTTCTTCACTATTCTCAAATGTTCTCCATTGAGGATTTCCATATGCAATATGCCCAGTAATATAATAATCTTCACCTTTTTTACTTAGCCTTAGTGGTAAATGGGTCGCAATTGGTTTCCCCTGCTTTGTTGTGATAATCGTGCCAAAAGAGTTCGTTTGAACGAATTCCCAAATTTCTTCAGGATTTGTGACTTTATAATATTTTGGTATATACATAAAATCCAGAATCCCCCTTGTTTTTTGTTGCAAATGCAATAAAAATATCATACATTAAATCTAACTTAATTTTGTTGCATTTGCAATAAAATTTTTAAAAATTCTAATACTTAATTTCTTAAAATTGAGGCTCAGTTAAATAAATGTTTAATTTTTGAACTTAAAAAAGTTGTCTAATTAGACAACTTTTAGGACCCTTATTAAGAATTAATTACAACCACCATCCACTTAACAGAATGAACTATATCTGCCTTTTTATTTACACTTATTCGTCAACTCGGTTATATGTTTGTTTTAAAAGTGTTATGGTTTTGTCAGTCACCTTTACCGTTAAAATGTTTGATGTCCCTTTTATTTTCAGCTTCACTTGTTTGTCGGTCGATGAGACGATTTTGTAATGTCGTTCCAATGTTTGGTTAAAAGCAGCCATTTTCGTAGTGGACCTCATAAGAACTCCGTGCTTTGTTTTTTTGTCTTCTTTAAATTCAATCTGATAATCAACATCTTCATTCGATTTCGTTGTTTTTGTGTGATAAGACCACTTTCCGAACAGTTTGTCTTCTGCAGCATGATGATTACATGCACTAAGGAAGACAACAAACGAAAAAGCTAGAACGATTTTTTTCAAGCTAGCACCTCCAAGAAATAGATTTATGATGTTCTGGCGAAGCTTGTTTCCGATTTATACTTTAGCCCCGACTACTCTTTTCTACCTAGTGTTAATTGATCCATTTCACACTCTCCCAGAGTTCAACTGTTTATAACACTATGATTTATCTTTTTCGTAATTCTTTTACAATTTGACTTAAATAATAAACTATCATAATCATGCAAATTGATACTACTAAATCCATACTCTATATCCTCCAAATCAATCGATACCATATATATTTGTAAATTCATTTTTATTTTATCATCTAACCTAAAAGTATTAATCAATCAAAAGACTCATGAAAATCGGAATTTCTTATTTAACTAAACTGACATTTTGTTCAATAAAATACGGGCCACTTTTGTGACCCGTAATCTTCAAATATCGCACTGCCTTATTTACATAACATTATTTTATAATAAGTAAAATAATAAATTTTATAACTTCCACGTAATTCCAAGCTCTTCAAATGATCTTCTACTTTCACTTAGACCTTCTTCATCTTCCGACCCAATCATTTTTATTTCTTTTTCATTCAATACGATGTCTTTAGTCGGATTTTCAATTTTACGTTTGAAAATGGATTTTAATAGGCCTATTTGAATTTCAGACATTTCATATTCTTCTTTCCACTCATTTATAGCATTTTCCATATTATCTATTTGTCTTTCTATAAGAAAACCACCATTTTCAATAAAATCCTCATAAGTATCATTCAAGTATACTTCATCAAGATTTCCCCAAAATGCAGTTGTTATAACTGGGACTGTCTTTTCTTCAATCTCATCTAATAAATATAGAAGAGCTTCTTCTGATGCTACTTCTTTAGACTTTTCAGGGGCACCCATAAAATATTCGATAGCATTTTTGTAATCTACTGCCCTTTCGCTATGGTCATTTCTAAAAGCACCTACTAAAAAATTTGGATGAAATGTTATAGTGCCACGCGAACCAGAGCTATCTTGAACACTATAATTAAACCCATCCCAAGATTGTTCATGAGAAATATCAGGATAATGAGCTACCATAATTGCATGGGCTATCGAAGCCAAAATACAACCTTCCCAAACTTGATTTCTGTCCCAATTTAACTTATTCATTTATTGCATTCCCTTCACTTTTTCTATCATATTAAAACATTTTAACATATCTCTTATGTAACTTACTTGCCATTTATCCACTCATGAAGTTCAAGCGTTACACCACAACTTATGGCATTTATCTATTAATGAAGAAACTGATTTTCATAGAAGTTGAATAAGAAAATCAACAATCTACTTTAGCAGAGCATAAATTGAAAAAGTATTTGAAAAAAAAAGAGAAAAATCATTCAAGATAGACGATTTTTCTCTTTTCTAGGTAAGTATAAAAATCAACAATTGTAATGCATTTTATTCAATACTAACCTTTATTTTATTAATGCTTCATACACAGCAGTTGCTACGGCTTTATATTGTCCTGTAGCAAAGTCATCACCTTCAAATTTGTTCGGATTTGTGAGTGGATCAATTATAGGTGAATGTTTTTTATTGGTCAATAAGACAATCCCTAAATTATTATCTGGATCTATAATGGTCAGTGTGCCTACCCAACCGGTATGTCCAATTGCATTCGGACTTGCATATAAACCAAATGTAGACGACATACTTGGAGAGCCATTTCTTCTCCACCCTAAGCCATATGTTGGATTTAAATCGGAAGGTGCTGAAAACTGATTGATCGTCTTTTGATCAAATAGTTCTACTTTGCCATATCCACCTCCGTTTAACATTACTTGTAATAAAACCGCTAAATCGCTTGTCGTCGAGAAAAGCCCTGCATGTCCGGATACGCCACCCATAGAGTAGTAGGCCTTCTCATCGTGCACTTCTCCCTGTATTGTGTATGTACGAATATTTGGGAAGGAGATGACTCCGTCACGTGAATTCCCCATTAGCTCTGTTGCTGCGAAATCTTTTGGTTTGAATCCTTTTTGTAACGGGTTAAACATTGTGTGTTTTAGACCTAATGGTTTATAAATTGTATTTTCAACATAGTCATCTAGTCTTTGTCCAGTTACTTTCTCAATAATAAAACCGAGAATCATATAATCTACGTCACTATAAATATTTTTCGTTCCAGGTACGTATTCTAACGGTGTTTCAGCGATTTTCTCAAATGTTTCATTACGGTCTTGTGTATACAAAGAACCTGCTACAGTAGGATTGTGATATTGCGGATCAGCTGGAAAACCAGCAGTGTGGTGTAAAATATCAATTAAACGTAGGGTATCCTTCCCTATAATCATATCAGTTGATTTGTCTTTAAAATTTGGAAAGTATGATTGTACAGTTGAATTCAAGTCTATTTTTCCTATACTAACAAGATGTTGCAAAGCGAAGTTAACTGCATACATTTTAGTGTTTGATGCCAAATCAAACATTGTATTCGTCTTCATTTTCTGAGGATGTTTAAGTGGTGACAGGCCATCGTATTTTTTCGAGTAACCATAGGCAGTATTTTTTACAATTTTTCCATCTTTGATAATCATTAGAACTGCACCTGGAAAACCATTGTTTACGTCTTGCTGGATTAATTCATCTACTTGTTTTAATTTTTCAGATGAAAATCCAACTTCTTCAGAACGTTTTACTTTGCTCAATATGGGAAAGTTATCACTTTGTTTGATTTGTTTCATTCCATTCACCTCTGTTTGAATTGAGGTTTTCTCTGTATTTGTTTGAGCATAGCTGACAGAACCTGTTGTAGTAACCAAAGCAAGCGACAGCGTGGACGTTACAATACTACGAGTCATTCGAGCCAATTTAAATCTCCTCCCATTATAATAAAATATCCAAACCTTCATAAGCCTAATCGTTGAAATATTCGTTTTATTCTTGAAAAAAAAATTCAAAATTACATCACTTATAATCGAAATAAAATTCCAACTACTTTCAGTATAAAGGTGAGATTCGTAGTTTGTAAAGTTTGACTATTCTAACATATTCACTAAAGGATCCTAAGTACTATATAACTACTAGCCTCTCCACATTTAAATTTGCTAGTGAGGTACAACATCTCTAAAATTCCAACACTACTTGGCAATTACTCTACACGATCTCAATCATTAAGAATCTGAAAAATCATTAAAATATTTGAAAACATAAATCGCTAATTTTTTTCTATGTAATGGGTACTAAAGAATATTAATATTTCATATATACTTTCTTTTCTGAAGTTTCCTATGAATATCATATTTGGCAAAATATTTTCTTTTCATAAGTATTTACTTGGTCGCTAAAAGGAATGACTTTTTAATGCATATTAGAATATAAAAATTCCAGATCCATAATAAAAAAAGAAAGCAAGCCGCTTTCTCATAAACATTACATTTAATTCTTTTTTTAGAATCAAAAACTACCCTTATTATAGAACAAGAAATAATAGATTCTTAAGCAGTCCAAGTTGTTCAATTTTTCCATCCTTTAGCTAAAAAACAATTTTTGTATCTAATCTACCAAATACTTATAGAATATTTTATCGACATGTACCACTGGAAATTTCTCAGGTAAATCTGTACGTTTTATACTCGTAAATCCATTTTTTTCATAAAATCTATGAGCAGCTAAAAGTTGTGGTGTTGACCCGAGATAGATTGCTATAGTTGAATTTTCTCATTGTCAAATAGCAAGAAAATAGTCTACCGAAATAGCCTGTTCAACAGACTCATTGAACTCTTTTATTCTTGAATTCAAGAATAATGCATCTACCCGGCTCCACAATAAGGAGCATTCAATTAAACATAGAAAAATATAAAATAATATATTAATAGTACCAATATATAATAAAAAACTTATTGCAATTAAATGTAACATGATGGAATTTAACATCGCACAAAATCATTTTCCCAATGTAAAAAATCAGAAATAGGAATCATCATGGACTTATTGTAGTCTTTGAACTAACCAATAAAATGCCACCGCAAAAATAAGGCAAGACGTTGAGACCATCATTTTACGATACCATGGGAAACGTTGCATCAATAGCAAGAAAGGAAGTAATAGGCATAGGATCATGAGTTGTCCTGCTTCCACACCTAAATTAAACGTTAGGAGTGAGCCAAGTTGATTACTCTTTGGAAGTCCAGTTTCAGCCAAGGCCCCGGCAAAGCCCATGCCATGAATCAGGCCAAATAAGGCCGTCAATATCCACCGCCATTTCACCTTTTTAACAAATATGTTTTCCACTGCTACATAACAGATTGTCAGGGCAATCAAGGATTCGACCCAGTAAGGGATGACGTGAATGCGACCTGTCGCCACCAAGAACAGTGTAACGCTGTGAGCGATAGTAAAGGCAGTAACAATTTTCAACGCATCCTTGAATCTAGTTGCGATTAATACTAAGGATAACAAAAACAGTAAATGATCATAACCTGTCAAAATGTGTTCTATGCCAAGCTTAAAGTATTTCCACAAAACAGCGCCAATCTTAGCCTTTGGAAGGTCCTTGGGAGTGTCCTTGGAAAGGCCCTTGGGAAGGTTGATCAGAATATCTTTATTAGTGCTATTAATCATATCCTGCTGAAAATAGTCCCCTGCATGGACCATGAGTACACTCGTATGAGTAGGTACATCGTCAAACACCAGATCGTAATGCAGATTAAATTGTTTGATTTCTTCATCGGCGATAAACCTCAGTTGAAATTCCATGCCTCTTACGACACCCTTTTGCGCCATATTCATCGAAACCAATTCCATCTTTAATGGCTTCGAATCAGCATCTAATCGAAGACCATTCTGTAAATAGGATTCAATTTTTTGCGAGGCCAGTTCATCGTTCACCAGATTATCCAAGTTAGTACCGAAATGTGGAAACAAGTCTTTTTGTTCAATAAAAAGGTCATACAGAATCTCGTTTCCTTCAATGTTTAAATCCGAATAACTCATATCTATGGAATGCGCAAGTGAAGTTGTGGTAGTCCCAAAAAATAATAAGAACATGATGATGAACATGGACAGAAATGAACGCATCTTCATAGCGGAACCTCTTTTCATGAAATGTTAGTATTACAAATTGAAATATTGTATATCCTGTTACGAACGTTCATTCTGCAACCTGATCATGTTGCTCGACTTATTTCAAGCTGTGATGCAGATTTAGTACGCCTTTGGTACTATTAAGCGTTTAAATCGATAAGGGGGAGAAAATTGATCTCCCCCCGTTTCATTACCGATCCATCCTAAATTTCGCTAATGCGATGAAACCTGCGTGTATACTTTTGGTTTCAAACACTTGAATTGCTCTACTTTTGTGATGGCTGCAGGCACTGTTATGCTCTTTAACGTCACGGTTGAACGACTTGGAATGTCTTGCGATCCACTACCGTATAACCGTCATTGAGCAAAAAGAGTACATCATAAGTGCCAGGAGCCAGTCCATTGTTTAAACTAACTTTTCCAGATCCAGAATTTAAATAACTCCATCGCAAAGATGCACCGGCACCTGGAGGAACATCTCCGGTTTTGTATATGCCGACCCAATCTTTCCCGTTTAACGCTGCCCCAGTATAGGATAGGGTAATAGCTTCCCCTTGGTTGTACTGGGATTTGTCTAGTGTTATTGGGCCTGTAGCCACTCCAACTGCTTGAACAGTTACGTTAATGCTTGTTGTCAATGGAACGCTGTTCGGGTTTTCAACTCCGGAAGGCAGGGTTACGGTCCCTGGCACCGAGAAGGTCTGCACCGTCTTGATAGCCGGATTGTAGTTAACGCCGCTTAAATCCCAAGTCACACTTGCGTCCACATTTCCTTTATCGGTTGCAAGAATTACTTCTGTGGGCAATCCAAGAGCTTCCGCTGTCTTGGCCGTTCCGTTGTTCGCAGATACCGATGCAGGCGCAGTGATGCTGTTTAAATTAACTCTTTGAGCCTCAATTTCAATGTCCTGCGACGAACGATTGTACATGGAATCGTCAGCGAATACCCTGAGTATATATGGAGTAGTCGGCGACAAATTTGTAAACTTATAATGCCTGTATTCATCGAACGGCTTGTCTAGTGGAAGCGAAAGGCTGTTAAACGATTTGTCCACTTTCCCCGTGAGCTTGTTGATAAGCTGAATATTATATTCCAAAACGCGCACATTGTCATTTGCTTGCTTTATTGTAAAAGCAAGTTCGTTGTTTTTGTAGGAATCGACCGTAATACCCTCTTCAAACTCCGGAGCTATGAGTTCTCTTATATCGCTCCTACTATAGGTAAAGGCCTCTTTACCTTCACCAACGATTTTTACAGAAGGTATGCCTACATATTCATCTGTACTTAAGTTATACTGTTTGATGATAATTTTTGAACCGTAAACCTCTAAGAAATTCACAATGCGAGGTGTAGTTTTATAGTTGATATACGAGCCTTCTAAATATCCACCGTAAGGACCATCATCAATATAGCTTGAATATGAACTCGCACCGCTGTCGAGAAACGTAGCAGAACCTTGATAGTGAGAACGTTCGTCGGTCGGGTCGTATTGCGTATGACCTGACATATATACCACCTGCGACAAGTCATTGTCGGCAATATATTTACCTACATTATTACTTGCTGCGCTGCTCCATCTCCCTGACCACACTGTTCCACTTATAGGGTAGTGAGAAGATACAAATATGGGTTTGGTTGGATCGTAATCCGCTTCTGTTTTAATTTGGTTGAGTAAATCTTTGGTTTTTCCCACTGTATTGTCATTGTTATAATTTCCGTCAAAACCTACAATATTATATCCTTTTACCTTTACCCTATAAGCACTGTTAAAGAAATTGTTATCGTATGAATTCGTTGAAGCGTTCCACGCGCCCGCCGAACCGACAGGTATAAATTTTTCGGCGCCGCCCATATCATGGTTGCCTCTTACCATATAAAGCTTCGTATTGTCAAACAGCCCCTCACCTTTAAGTTTATTGTAAATGTCTGTCAGATTTTTCATCCACACATATTCATTGGCGTTGTTTCCACCGGTAACGTCGCCAGGAATAAAGAGTACGTCGGCTTGTGGGAATAGTCTCAGTTCAGTTCTGTAATCTTTTTCAATACGCGCGATTGTTGCGGGATTAGCACTTACTTCCGGATCGCTGTCCACAATCATATTTAAACCGGCAGGAGTTAATGTTTTATTGCTTTTTTGATAGATGAATATGGCGTTGTTTAGTTCACGTTCGTAATAATTGATGGTTTCCTGTGTATATAATTTTACTTTTTGAGTTGTTGCAACCTTATTTGCCGTATTCAAAACCTTCTTCAAATAATCAAAATCGGTTTGGCTGAAGCCGTTACCGAGACCGTCTGCAGTTATTTTATTTGCTTCTGATATTTTGTCGTTAAGTGCTTTCATATCTACTTTATTTACAGCGTAACTATTATAATTAGCTTGAACCATATCACTGCTAAATGCACCTTTCCAAATATTTAGATCAGCTATATCGAATGAATTACCTCCATTTTTGCCCGACCCGTCGCTACCTATATTTAATGGGTTCGATGAATCTAAGGTTCCAACCCCCAGAGAAGTTTCAGTCATTTTATAACCATCAATATACAACGATCCAAGCATTTTATCTCTGTCTACAACAAATGTCACGTAACGCCAATGGGAAGCATTAAACGTGTCACGCCCAAATTTTATTGATGAGGTCGGGAATCCTAAATTCATATTGACCGAATTGGCTGATGTATAAATCGCCCAGCCTTCGTTAGTGCTCTTAGTAAAATCCTTGTTTGATAATATTACCTGATTATTGTTAGTGTCACCCTTATACCAGAAGGATGTGGTAAAACTGTCATTACCAAAATTCAAGCTATGCGTCGTACCGACGTAATTACCGTCTCCGCTTTCTAGGTGCAGAGCTTTGGCCCCGGGTAATACACCGTCTACATAACTATAATTTCCTTTCCCTTCCAATTTCTCTTGATTTGCATCGTCCTTTAAATTATTGTCGAATTTCATCGATGAAATAAGGGGGTTGGCATTTAATACTGCATTTGTGGGCAATGAAGTTTTTCTGTCACCATTTGATGGTAAACCAACTACAACGCGCAATTTTTTACCAATATCATTTAATGTTACTGTGTAGCTTTTGGAAGTCCCACCCGATTTTACATTAACATATTGATCGCTTATACGTGATTCCTGTACTTGCCATTGAAATGTTAGATTTTTGCCCATTGAACCATGACCCATGATTACATTGGCAGTGATCGTTTGACCGTATACCGGCTGCATATTGTCGATTTTTACAAGTTTGGTACCCGATTCGTTTGCAAGTGCATTCGTGGTGGTTGATAACATAACGAATATCATCGTTAATACGAGAGAAATAGATAAAATTCTTTTCATTACAGAAAACCTCCAGGAATTCTAATTTTCTACGATTACTGCTAATTACTCTAAAGTAAAGACCAACTTTTCTAAGAAATTATTACTTTTAGCTTGAATATGAATATCACTTATAACAGGGAAAACTAAATAGGGTTTATTTCCATCCGAATGTATAGAGATCTATGGATACATATTAACGTCGGCCCGGCACATCGAATTTTGTTGTCCCTCCCCTGTTGGACAGTTTTTTTTACTAAATTCGGAAGCATCGATCTTTTACAACTCTTGCTACAAGGTTTCCACCCAATCTAACAGATCAACTCACTGAACTTTTACCTGACTATTAAGTGAATTCAATGTAGTAAAGCAGATTACAACAATTTATAAACTATGAAAAATAGCTAAATATCAATAAAATATTGTTCCTCCTTTTCCTAAATGAACTTAACTTCCTTACGACTTCTTCTCCTAGTGAAGTCAGCCACACTTTAGAATTTTGATTTATTTTTTCAGTGAGAAGGTGAAAAATATCACACGGACAATTATATAATCACTATGTAAATTGAACATTAATTCTAAATTATCAATTATTAACACAACCATTTGTGTTAAGTAATCCGTAATGATAAAGACTTTTAACCAAATGCTTTCCTCAGGAAGTAAAACAAATAAGAAGAACCAAAGTCCTAAAAACTGTATACCCTTCATTCCTCTATCCTTAGGCCAGAATTGATCTTCAACGTCTAAATAAATACGAAAAAGTTCAAGAAAAACTACGTTCTTGAACTTAAGTAGTTGAATTTGAAATCATGTCTGTTAGCTATATTTTTCGGTGTCCTATCGATCTTAGATTCTTCTAGATTTAAAAAATTGTTATATAACTAGTAAAATTAGCCATTAATTATACACCTTAATTATTGACCATATGTAAAGTAAACTTAATTTTTATGTCTACCAATAAATACTATTAAGATATTTTTAATAATGCATAATGTTTTTTTAATGTATGCATCTAGTTAAAGGACCTGCATACACAATGAATCGATTGATATTTCTATACAAAAAAGAGCCCCAAGTAAAAGCCATTTTCCTCGGGACTCTTTATTTTTATTTAGTTTTTCATTTATGCTTCCACAACATCCGTTTGCTGATAGACTTCACTTTCGAATTCTCCGGTAGCCTTACTTGTTAGGATACCGGATGTCATTGCTCCACTAACGTTAAGAGCTGTACGGCCCATGTCAATTAAAGGTTCAACTGAGATTAGTAGTCCAACGATTGCGATTGGAAGATTCATAACTGATAGTACGATAAGAGCTGCAAAAGTTGCTCCTCCACCGACACCAGCTACACCGAATGAACTGATTGCTACGATTAAAATTAGAGAGATAATAAATGATGCACTTGTTGGATCAACACCAGCTGATGGAGCTACCATTACAGCTAGCATTGCTGGGTAGATACCTGCACATCCATTCTGACCGATTGAAAGACCAAACGAACCAGCGAAGTTTGCAATTCCTTCTGAAACACCGAAATCTTTTGTTTGTGTTTTGATTGTCATTGGTAAAGTTCCAGCACTTGTACGTGAAGTAAATGCAAATGATAAAGTTGGTAATGCTTTTTTCACATATCTTACTGGGCTTAGTTTTGCAAATGATAATAATAATAAATGCACGATAAACATTGCGATTAAAGCCACATAAGATGCTATTACAAACTTACCTAATTTTACGATTGCATCATAATCACTTGTTGCTGCTACTTTTGTAATGATTGCTAAGATTCCGTAAGGTGTTAAACGAAGAATTAACGATACGACTCTCATCGTTACTGTATAAAGTGTATCAATTATTTTTGCAAAAAACTCTGCAGTTTCAGGCTCTTTACGTTTTATACCAAGGTAGGCAATTCCCACAATTGCTGCAAAAATTACAACTGCAATTGTTGAAGTTGCACGTGCACCAGTTAAATCTAAAAATGGATTACTTGGAATTAATTCAAGGATTTGTTTTGGAATTGTCATAGCTTCGACACTTGGAACACGTCCTTGTAATTCTGTAATTCTAGCAGTCTCTGCAGCACCTGCTGATATTTTGATTCCATCAAGTCCAAATCCTAAAGCGGATCCAATTCCAATAGCTGCTGAAATTGCTGTTGTACCCAGTAGAATCCCAATAACAAGGACACTAATTTTACCGATATTTTTAGTTAACTTTAATTTTGTAAACGCTCCGACAATTGAAACGAATACTAGTGGCATAACAATCATTTGTAATAGTTTTACATAGCCACTACCAACAATGCTAAACCAATCAATTGATCCGACTGTAACTTCATGTTCAGTTCCATAGATTAAATGAATAATATAACCAAAAATAAGACCTAAACCTAAACCTGCGAATACACGTTTTGAAAAAGATACATGCTTTTTTTGCATAAAATACAAGCCATACATAAGTACTAATAAGATAACAACATTTACGCAGATAAGAAATGTATTCATTTTTCTCCCCCTTTTCTTTTAATAATATAATTTACGAAAATATTAATACAAGTATTCCTATAAATCAAGTAGGAATTATTATATTTTTGTAAAATTCCTACTTTTTTATCATTAAGATACAATTTAACTAGAAATCTATTACTACTTAATTAATAATTTTTCACCATATTGATCAAATGCATGCTTAAAATCAAAAGCAGTAGGAGTTGGTCCATTTTGAATGTAATAGTCATATCTTTTAAAGGCCTCTTCCCACGAAACATCACTTTGCTTCTCGGTCCACCACACAATATATGAAAAGTGCTTCTCTTTATAAGATTCCATCCATTTACTTCGATCCTTCAACGCTTGCTTATGGTGCCCCGAGTACGTAAAACGATATAAAGATTCAAGATTCCTCCATACCGTTAGTGTAAGTATAGGATAACCGCCCCCCTTACTAACTTCTTCAGGTAGAGAGATTCCATCAGATGAAAACGCATCAATCATGTGTCCTGATTTAGTAGCCTGACGAAATACATCATTTCCTACAGAAAAAAATTGACGAGAGGCAGAGTCGTCATATGGGTGTTTTAGCCTACCAACTGTATAGATTGCAACAAAAGCCATAAATAGTCCTCCATAGACAGGTTTTATTAAATTTATATTCAAGTAAGCTTTTATTTCATAACTAATTCTTTTTTTCAATATTTTTATATTTTGTAGAGAATTGGATTAAGTAATACAACTGAATATCAAATTCAGTGTTCTGTAGACAACAAAAAAAGACAATCAACTAGGATTTCTCCCATTTGATTGTCTTTTAAAAATACGATACTAGTTAATTCCTAATTGAGTTTTAACAAGATCAATTGTTGTTCCTTGATACTTTTTAACTGGTTTTGGAGCATCTGTTACGGTTGGATTTTTCATCATATAATTTTGCTCAATTAAGGCAAAATCTTTTGCATCCGTCGTACCGTCGAAGTTAATATCAGTTGATCGATTAGTTGTACCCCAATTTGCTTTCATTCCAATTGCATCTTTTACATCAATAACGTCATCATTATTGACGTCTCCAGCGATTAGACTAATTCCACCAATTAATTTTGCTTCTCCAAGTACACCATTTTCGGTTGACTTTCCAATTGTAAATATACCTTTTGTTGTGAAATGACCTGGTACAGCGACTTCAACAGAAAAAGGTTTAACAGATAATGGAAGATTGAAAACTTCAAAGAACCCGTCAGGATGATATGTTACGTTTGTATAAACATTATTTTGACCATCAATTACCTTTACATTGGCACCAATTTTCGTGTAATCGATTTTAGCAATTTGTACTCCTTGAGTTGTAAAGTACGCTTCTGGAATAATTTTAGCAGCCATTTGTGAAAAAGTCGGTATTACATTGAATGACTTCATAAATCCAGGTGCACTTTCTGTAGTACCGGCTTTGTTTGTCACGTTAGCTTTTAGATCCTGAAGTTCATACCAACCTTTATTATAGTTATCACTTTTAGCTTTTACTTGAATATCAAGAAGTGGTACTTCGCCAGTTACAGGTTTTGTTAACTCTACTGTTATCTTCATATGCTTTCCACTTGTCGAAGCTGATTCCTCAGTTGTCACTGAACTTATTTGACTTTTCGTTTGTGAATTTTTCAATACTCCAACAATATCAAAGTTGTATGACGCATAGTCAAATTCAAATGAGACTTCATTTGTTTTATTTAAGTTGTGAGCAGATAAAGTAGCTGTAACGGTTTCTCCCGTTTTTATAGCTTCTTTATTTAAGGTACCTGTCACATATGGGCTACCTTTTTTAACAAAAAGTGTTTCATTCATTCTACCGAAATCACCATTTGATGCGGAGTCCATCGCAAATGAGTAATATCTTGTAAAATTAGCGTTTGGATTTAATTTAACCTCACCTTTGTAGTTACCATTTTCATCAACAGGTAATTCTTCTGAAGGTGAATCAACCCATCCATAAGGACCCATGAATGTATCATAATACCCTACAACCGAGTTATATGACTGGTCGATATCAAATCCCATTGTTTTCATATCCTCAATATCTTTATCAAAAACTTTCCCTGAAAACGGAATTGATTGTTGTCCATCTTCGTACTCGTAAACTCCGAACGGTAAACTATGTTGAACAGTCGGATTATTGTCTTCTATATATACTTTAGTTTCAGAAGTGAAGGTTTTTCCTTGATCATTTCGACCAATAAATTTAATTTTATATAACCCTGGTTTTGCCTGAACATACTTGTAAACTAGCGGACTATTTGGATCAGCGGAAAATGGTATATAAATTCCACCAAATCCGTTTGCAACTCGATACAGAACATTTTCATCGGCCTGAATTCCATCTAATGTTCCAATAATTCCAAGGTCTTCATTCGTTTTTGCATCTGTCAGTATTACGTCAATATAACGCATGTGAGACTTCAACTGGAAGTATAGATCTGTTCGTGGTCTCGTAAATGGATGATTGTCATACGTGTTACTTGTCAGTGCATATGGAAATGCCCCTAATTCTTCAATACCTTCTTCAACGAAACGTGCTGCAAACGGAATTTGATACGTTTCATCTGGATTTTGTTTATTTGTGTAAACAATATAACCCTCATATGTCCCTTTTTCAGCATTTGCTGGAATATCGATAAATACCGCATGTTTCTTTTGTTGCCCTGGTTTTACCTTTAACTCTGAATCGACTGTTATCTTTACATTATTTGCAACAGCATCTTTTGAGATTCTAGAAGTTTGGTAAACTACTTTTACATCAAAAGTTTTCGTTTCTTTGCTATCATTTCTTAATACTACATTACGATAATCTTCTCTATTTACTCCTGTTGAAGTAAAAGTGCCAAAACTAATCGCGCCTGTTGTTTCCTTAATTGTTTTCATTTTATTGCCGATCATTGTGTCAGTAGTATCTAACACCTCTAAATTTACTCCTGCATGCACTGCTTCATAAGCATCAACACGTCCTGCTCCTACTTCATAAACACTATATTTATCTTTTAGTGGATCCGCTGTATTCATTAAGGTTGCTTTAACATCTAATGGTGTATAATCCGGATGAGCTTGTAATAATAATGCTGCAATACCAGCTACATGTGGACTTGCCATCGATGTACCAGATAAGCGTGCATATGCGTGTTTATAGTCACCAAGAGATGCACTACCAGCGAAGTCCGTTGGCACAGTAGAAAGAATATCTACACCAGGTGCTGTAACTTCAGGTTTAATATCATAAGTTACACGAGCAGGACCACGTGAACTAAACGGTGCAAGCTTGTCACCTTCCGTTTTCACTTCACCTAATTTTTCAAATGAATAGGAAGTATCTCCTGCTTTTAGTTTTTGTAATAAATCTAACCCTTGAGCATTTGTCAAAGAGAAAGTAGGGATATTTACAACTCCTTCACCTAAATTGTTCGGAACATATCCTTCTGTTGGATCAGAATTGTAGATGAATAGAGCCGCTGCTCCCTTTTGTTTAGCAAACTTAATTTTATCGTTTAATGTAATGCTACCACGTTGAACTAAAGCAATTTTCCCTTTAACATCCTTACCATTATAGTCAGCAAAGGCACCGTAACCCACATCTACGACTGGTAAATTTTTACCAACAAAACTTTGAATATCGTCTGTAAAGCTCTTTGCCATTAAGCGAATATCCGCCGAAGTTTTTCCTGTACTAGTTTGAACCGAACCTTTTATTTCTTCAATTGTAGCCGGTACACTGCTTGCCCCAACTGCTAACCCTAATGGTGCATTTCCCGGAGTGCCAACCGTATACATTCCATTTCCAGCATTTCCTGCAGCTAAGACCGCTGTTACGCCTGATAGCACTGCATTGTTAATTGCAAAAGCAAGTGGATTCATCGGGTCATTGTAATCCGAACCAAGTGATAGATTAATAACGTCCATTCCGTCACTTACAGCTTTGTCAATACCAGCGATGATTGCATCTGATGATCCTCTACCGTATGGACCAAGTACGCGATACACATATAAATCAGCATCCGGAGCTATACCTGTAACCGAGTAGTCAGAGTCAGCTGTGCCTTGTCCAACGATTGTCCCAGAAACGTGAGTTCCGTGAACAGTATAATATGTTGCTCCTGAAACAACCTCTAACTGTTTAGATTTTTTCCAGTCGTCGTAAGTTGCTTCCATTGGATCACTATCATTATCGACGAAATCATAGCCACCTTTATATGCTGCTTTAATATCAGGATGATTGTAGTCAACTCCTGTATCAATAACCCCTACTTTGATTCCTTTACCTGTGTACCCTTCTTTATGAAGCTTGTCCACACCTAAAAAGGAATTCACATCTCCTTCAGGTAAATCAGTTCCAGTTTCAGTACTTTCTTGTTCAACCGGAGGGTCAACTGTTATTTCCTTACTTTCCCACACCGCTTTAACTGCTTTTGATTGCATTAAAGCTTCAACTTTATTAGCCGGAATTTTCATAGATACACCATTAAACGCATGCTTGTACTTTCGCTTAATTGTGTAAGGTGTTTTTTCTTTATCATTTTTAAAAATTGTTGTTAAATCCTTTTGAAAATTTGTATGAGAATCTTCAACTTGTTGATCAGCCTGTGAGACGCTTAAAGTCTTTCCTTCAGCCTTTGCAGACAGGACTGCAGTTTTAGAAGGTAAAGCTTTAAATTGAACAATTACCGTGATATTTTCATCACTGTTTAAATTCACGTCAGGACTAATCTGCAGACCAGATTGATCGCTCATTTTTAATTGGGTTAAAGCTTTTCTTTGCTCTGGTGTAAGCTTTGCTAAAATTGATTCTGTATTCATGGCAGCTTGTACATTTACTGGCTTAATTCCAGATGATGATACAAAGCCTCCAGCAAGTAAACTTGTTCCTATAGCAAGTGCAGTAATTGATTTCGTAATGTTTTTTCTCATTCTCTTTCTCCCTTTTCCATTTAAGTAAGTGAATTTGCTACGACTTTTCTTCTATAGATTGCTAATTTATTACTGAATGTTAAGCGATTCTAGTACACTCTCTAATGTTTGACCTTTATAAGTCTTTTTAGGTTTAGGAGCATTTGTAGCTGTCGGATTTTGCATTAAATAATTTTTCTTTACAAATCCCATATCTGTCGCATCCACTTTTCCATCAAAGTTAATATCTGCTTCACGCTTACTTGTGCCCCAATAAGTTTGGATATAAAGTGCATCAAGAACATCGATTGCGTCATCTTTATTTACATCTCCAGCAATTGCAGGACTATAGTTAAGCTTCATGCGTTGCCCTATTAAACTACCGTTATCATTATCACTAATGTTAAAAGGTTTTCTTACTGTAAAATGTCCAGGAATATCCATAACAATTGTGAATGGCTTATTCGTAATTGGTAGTTTCGTTAAAGTAAAAGATGGCTGTTTTGAAATGACGCCATTATAAGTAATTCCATTCACATCAACCGCTTTAAGTGTTCCACCAACTGTAGTATGGTCAATTCCAAAATACGCTGCGCCATCTCTCATTAGCCCTTCTGCTAATACATCGCCAAACGTTTCAGAATAAGTTGGAATCATCGATACATAAAAATCTGCAGACTTTACTTGTACTACATTATTTGCTGTATCAGTATAATTTGTATTTGTACTTACAAGTGCAGTAGGTTCTTTAATGAATTTATCATCTCGAACTTTTAACGTAATATCCACTAATGGAATATTCCCCGACACCTTAGTCTGCTCAGGTAAAGTTGCAGTGATTTTCATATTTCTTTGTGAACCAGTTAATGAAAATTCTTGATTAATATTAACCTCCCCATATTTACTTGCTTCTGGATTTGGCTTTACATCAATCAGATCAAAATAAGTCATTAAATATTTAAAAGCAAACTCAGCTTTGTGAAGATCCTTTACATTATTTAGAGATAATGTATATTTAAACGTCTCACCCATTTTGACATCTTGTTTTTCCGGTTTCGATATTGCATATGGAGTCCCTTTTTTCGCAAAGAAGAATTGTTTAACGCTACGGAAATCCTTGTTTGTTGCTGCATCTAGACCATACATTTGCACCGCTAAAAGAGAATTTGATTCAATCATGGGAACATCAACTGAGAAAGATCCATCTTCGGCTACTGGCATAGACTTATATGTTCCCGCATTATATCCGTACATCAGCTTGTTAGATGCTTGAGTAAGATTGATTCCATTTGCATTCATATCATCATACTCTTTATCAAAGATTGATCCTTTTAACTGAATTGTCTGCTGGCCAGGTTCGTATTCGTAAACTCCATCAGGCTTATCCATTTTGACTGTTGGCTTTTCATTATCGATATAGACTGGGCTTTCAGTTTCGTACGTTGTTCCATCATCTTCAGTTGCGATTAACCTGATTTTATATGCTCCTTGAGGTGCCATTACTTTTTCATCTGCAATTGGATTTTTCTCGTCACCAGTAAGTGGGTAGTACGATCCATCAAATGCTCTTTGTAAATAATAAGTTACATTATCCATTAAAGGGATCCCGTCAATTTGACCAATATATCCTATTTCTTTATTAGTTTTAGAATCTTCTAAAACTAAATCGACATATCTCATATGAGATTTAAATTCAAACATCACGCTCGCATTATTAATTTGTGCTAAGTGGAAGCTATCGGTTTCTGTTGTAAAGACATTCGGTGATACAATCATCCCGTAAATTCCTTTTTCAACTGTTCGAACTGCGAATGGCACTTGATAGACTTCATCTGGATTCGATTGATTCGTGTAAGTAATATACCCTTCATAAGTACCTAAAGAAGCGCTTTTTGGGATAAAAATAGAAACGACAGATTGCTTTTTGGAAGCTGCATTTACTTTAATCGATTTATCGGTTACAATTCCTACTCCATTTGCATCAGCATCCTTCGAACCTAATCGATCCTTTTGAAACGCTACTTTTACATCAAATGTTTTAGCTTGTTTACTATTGTTATAGATTGTAAGTGTTCGCTTGTCTCCTATATTTTGTCCATTAGGTGCCATCGTACCAAAGCTAATTGCCCCAGTCTTTTCTTTAATTTGCTTTTCCTTACCATTTCGAATCATTGGTGTTTCATCAGAAACTTGAACTTCAACATCAGAATGAATTGCTTCATATGGATCCACTCGACCAGAACCAACTTCATAAACGCTGTATGGATCTTTTAATGGATCTGCTGTATTCATTAAAATTGTTTTGATATCAGCTGGTGTATAGTTCGGATTTTTTTGAAGTAATAAAGCTGCAATACCTGAAACATGCGGTGTTGCCATTGATGTTCCTGATAGTTGTTGGTATGCGTAATTATAGTTTCCAATATAATTCGGACCATTTATATAAGATGGTACTGTGGAAAGTATTTGTACACCTGGTGCGGTAATTTCTGGCTTAATATCATACGTTACTTTTGTTGGGCCTTTTGAGCTGAAAGATGCTAAATGATCTCCCTCTGATGAAACCACTTCCTTAACATCATCAAAAGTAAATGATGCCTCTCCATTTTTTAATTGATTATAAATTGCATTCCCTTCCTGTTTTGGTATGAAAAATGTAGGTAGATAATTAGGACTTTTCCCTAAAGATCCTAAAGAGCTGTAAGTTTGATCTGGATCATAGAGAATAACAGCTTTTGCTCCGTATTTTTTTGCAGTAGCTATTTTTGTACTTACATTTGCATAATAAATATTCGTCACGACGATCTTTCCAGCTACATTTTTGTTAGCAAAATCTGCTTCAAGGCCTTTACCCACATCAACAATTGGTAGTGATTGTCCTTTAAAACTAGATATAGGATTGTCGAAATTCTCTGCGTTTATTTCCATCTGAGATGCAGGCAAATCCCCTATACTAGTATGAAGTGTTCCTTTAGGTTGCAATACTGTTGTACGAACATCACTTGCTCCAACAGTTAAAGCAAGAGCTGCAGCTCCAGGAGAACCGACTGTATATGAATTTGGGCCTGCATTTCCCGCAGCAACAACTGCTGTTACACCTTGAAGTACTGCATTATTAATCGCAACACTTGTTACAAAAAGTGGATCGTTGTAATTTGTTCCTAACGAAAGGTTAATGACATCCATTCCGTCTTGAACTGCCTTATCAATTCCTGCCAAAATAGCATCTAATGTTCCTGAACCATATGCTCCTAATGCACGATACATATATAAGTCTGCATCGGGTGCTACTCCTACAAGCGCATTTGGTGAGTTATTTTTCCCTCTTGCCGCAATTGTCCCAGATACGTGAGTACCATGTTCCGTATAATAAGCATTGCCGCCATTTGCTGCCGGTTTTCCTGCCTTCACCCAGTCATCGTATGTAGTTTCCATAGGATCTGAATCGTTATCTACAAAATCATAGCCGCCCTTATAAGAGTCTTTTAAGTCAGGATGATTATAATCGATACCTGTATCAATTATTCCTACTTTAACTCCTTTACCTGTATAGCCTTCTTCATGAAGCTTATCAATTCCTAAAAATGGCATACTACTTGGCATATTTGAAGAATCATTAGAAACATTAGTAGTATTAGCTTTCATTTCTATAGGTGGATCGATATGTACTTCACTATCGCTCCAAACTGCTTTTACAGTAGTTGATTTCAACAATGATTTAACTTGATTCGATGGAAGAGTCATCGAAACACCGTTAAAGGCTGTTTTGTATGTACGCTTAATTTTATATTGCTTTTGTTTTAAGATCTTACTTGCATCATTTTTAAAGTTTTCATGTGAGGCTTCAACTAATTGATTAGCACTTGATGTAGATAAGCTTTCACCTTGAAGCTGAGATTCAAGCATCGCAATCTTGGATGGTTTTGTTTTAAATTCAACGATGACTGAGATTGGTTTATCAGTTTCTAGATTGACATCCGATGAAATTTGCAAACCAGTTTGATCACTTGTTTGAAGTTGCTTTAATGCTTGTCTCTGAGCTGGAGTAAGCTTTGATAGTACTTGCTCAACTAATGAAGTAGTTTGAGCATGTACATTTGATACAGCAGATATTGGTGCAAATGTACTACAAATTAGCCCCATACTTAGCGTCAATGGAGTGATACGATTTTTAATCTTTCTCATCTTTCTCATCTTTCTCATCCTTCTCTTCCCTTCAATGAAATAGTCCTACTCGTTTTATTATAAAAAGACTTTATGGAATTTTACTATTTTGAAAATTCTGTCAAATTAATTTTTTTATAAAAAAAGAACGATAACAAAAATTGTCATCGTTCTCATTTATATTTGAAATTAGTTACCTACCAAGTATTTGTAAATATTTTCGTTCATGCTCTGAATTAATCTTATCTCTATATTTCCAAAACATTACGAAAGCCTTACTATACGATTTAGCAACCCCTAGTTCAATTGCTGAGATAACAACATCTAAAATTTCATGCACGCCTTCGGTAAATTTATTTTTTGCACACTGATATAAAGCATGTGTATAGCAGAGCTGCAAATGCATTTGCTGCTTGAACGGTTCATTACTTAGAGCGTTTTCCTCAAAAATATGAATATATTGCTTTAACAAAACCTCAACATCGTCGATCCGCCCAAGTTTTAAATAGACTTCTAAAATTCTAGGTAATCCAGCAAACATGTCATCTCTTCCCTCCAACCAATTGAGGTAACGATCAACATATTCATAATAGCCAAATTCTAAATAAACGACAAACCGATTCCCTATAGCTAATTCCGCATAACATCTATTTACTTTTGAATATCGGTCTATTATACTCAAAACCTCTTCCAATGAGCCACCTAAACGAAGCGATGCGAATCCTTGATAAAGGAGTGCCCTTCCATAATATTCTTCCTCCTTAGCAATTTTCTCCAAGGCCTTAGCGTAACACATTACCTTTTCCCAATTCTGACGTATATAACAAGTTGCCATTATCCACAAATAAGTAGATAATTGCAATTCCTGTGGCAAATTATGAAAATGCCTTAAAACAAGTACTTCAGCATCAGGTCCCTGTTCCGTCAACCGAACTATGTAATATTTCCTATAGTAACTTTTAGCTAGTTGTGCTGAATGATGATCGGGTGTACTCTCAATAACACACTCATATAGTGGTAACGCCAGCAGCACATTTTTCTCTTCAAAAAGCTTTTCTGCGACTAAAAAAATATAATTTAAGTTCTTCTTAAGTATCTGTTTCGACCTTTCATCTAAAACTCTATTAAACATATTTTGAAGCAAATCTTCGTACCCAAGTGATGCGCACTTATATAAAAATTCCATACTTCTTCGTTTATCCATAAACTTATTTTCATTAAAACACTCTTCAATATAATCTGAATAAAAAGTACCTTCCTCCAGATTGAGGCCCGCAGTAATTGCATCCAAATTACGTAATGAAAGAGACTGTTTATGATTTAGAATTCGGCTTATTTCAGTCAAATGCATATTAGAATTTTTAGCGAGTCGAGTTATATTCCAGCTTTTTTCATTCATATGATCCATAATCGTGTGAAACAATTTTAAATTCAACTTACTTAGCTTCCTTCCATCATTTATTTTGAAAATCTATTTAAATTTGCCGAAACTTTCATATTATTAAATTTCTTCTCTATTAATTAGAAAGCTCTAATGAAAAACTGTCAAGGTGGCTTATGGACTAAGTATTTTTTTAAAATGACATTAATCACAGAAGCTCAAAGTCATTAATTTTTTCTTAACATACCTTAAAAAAAATAAAACGACTGTTCTATCAATAGGACAGCCGTTTTTTTTAATTCATTCTAGAACTCATTTTTACTTAACTAATTAATTGATAAATTTTAAAAATTACCCAAATAAAAATCACTAGCCAAACCATTAAAATTAATGATCCGACTATCCAATTTTTAGGTTTACCATTTTTCATCATTTCTTCTGCTTTCATTTCACAGTCTACTATTACATTGTCTGGTATCAGCTTTAAAGAAATATAAATACCTATTGGAATGAGAATTACATCGTCTAAATAGCCTAAAATTGGAATAAAATCAGGGATTAAATCAATCGGACTAAAAGCATATGCTACTACACAAACTATGAATACTTTTGCATACCACGGAACACGTTCATCCCTACAAGCAAAATAAAGTGTGAAGATTTGGCACTTTAATTTCTTCGCCCATATTTTTATTTTTTTTAGCATTTTATCTCCTATAAATTAGCGTTTATTTTGAATAATTATATCAAAAATTATTTATCAAAATTGTAAAAAGTCGGAAAATCTACTCTTAAATTAAAACAAATGTTTTACTACTAAATCTTGGGCAAAAATATAAACAAGCCATCCTAAAATTCCAAGCCCGATTGAACTAATTAAGTGCATTGAATGCTGAAGAGCCAATCCAATAATTAACAGCATCACGACCGTACCTGGGATTCCTAATACGACTCCATAAGCAAATTTACTTAATGTTTGCACTTGTTCGCCTTGAACATTGAGCCATATTAGACTTAATAAACTAACAATAGGTAATGCCGCAATCAATCCACCCTGTGAAGGGAATCGACGTGCAATTTCGGTTATAACCCCGATTATAATTGCTGAAGTAAATATTTTAATAATCGCGTACATTTTGAGCCCTCTCTTTCATTAAATTAAAGGCTTTTAAAATCGTTTCTCTTTCTTGTTCGGTCATCTGTTCAAAAAGAAGCTGTTGAAGTTTTTCTTCATTTAAACTTGAATTTTGTAACAAAACTTCTTTCCCTAAATCAGTAAGCATTAGGATTACTTTTCGTTGATCAATCTCACCACGAGTTTTATAAACGTATTCTTTTTCTAGTAAACGTTTAACATGTTCTGATGCTGTATTTTGAGAGACTGTAATCCCTTCAGCAATGTCCTTTATCCCAACTTCATCTTCTTTATCGATAATTTGTAAAATCCTCACGCTTTGGTGAGTAATATTTTCTTTATGCTTATATCGTAAAAGATAGTAAATATCTGTCCATAATTGGTTCAATTGTTTAATTTCTTTATCCATATTAGTTCTCCTTATATCGTATAATACGATTATATCTTATAATACGATATATGTAAATAATAGAGTTCAGGAAAGTCAGTGAAAAACGATAGACTGCAATTAAAAACTGAGAATGGCAATTAAAAATAGAGAATCGCAATTAAAACAAGAAATTACCCATACTAGTTAAGGTATTATGGAATTAAAATTGTTCAATCATTACTACTTTTAAATGGAAAACTAGCAAATATGCTCTCATTCTTTTCATATCGAATAAAAATTGATATTAATCTAATAATATTTTTTAAAAAATTTTAACTTATCAATTGAAATACCTCCCACTATGTATATCAACCTAGTTCAGAACTTTATAAAAATGTTCACAAATAAAAAAAGGGCGTCCCTGTGTCAGTTAACCTGACTTTTTGGACAGCCCCTTTTAATATAAAATGATTCTTAAATAGAAATTGGTGGCAATGTATTCCCTGTTTCAAGTAAGCTTTTTAAGTTACTTAAAATTGCTGGCCAGCCATTGTTTAATCCTTCAAACGTATCATCACGATCTACTAAGTCAGTAGGTTCAAGATTTTCATGTTTCAACGTTAATCTAACTGTTGACTCTAATTCTTTCAACACAAATGTAACGATTGATGGTTCTTTACGGTTCGTCGGATCATTTGTATGATTCCACGTGAAAGAAAGTAAACGAAATGGCTCACATTTTAAAATGGTTCCATAATCTGTAACTTCATCATTTCGTAAGTAAGAAACCGTTGAACCTACTTGCCAATCTGATTTAATTGCAGTTCCGAAAAAGTATTTTTCAGTATATCGAGAGTCCGTTAAAGCTTCCCATAGTTTTTCAGGTGTAGTTGCGATGTATGAGACATAAACAAATTGTGGTTTATTCATTGTTATAATCCTCCTCAAGTCCATTTTTTTAATACACGTGTTAGTATTGTACACGACTACTAATTCAGAAGCGTTATATTCTATTTTACATCATTGATTTATAACCCGGGTTTACTTTTCTCGCGAATTAATAAAGCACTTGCTAATGATCCAATAAGCAAAAAGATGGCAATGAACAAATCTACATCTTTGATACCAGCGTTGAAAGCACTAAAAACAATATTCTTAATGTGTTCATAAGCTGGCATTTGTTTGAATACTTCAGCTTGTTTACTCTCAAAAATTAGCGATCCAGCAAAAGCTCCAGATTTATGAAAAACTTCTAGCATTTGATGTTTAAATCCTGAATCAATATTTTGAATCGCCATAATATGTTTATCCAATGAATTGTTATATCCTTCTGTCAACTTAATTCCCAGCATTACTACACCAAATGAAATGCCGACTTGTCGGAATACGTTTAAAATACCGGAAGCCATACCAACCTGTTTTTTATCAACTGAACTCATTGCAGCATTAGATATTGGCGGATTTACTAAAGCATTACTAATTCCTAAAAGGACAAATCCAGGCATTAAATAGCTCCATTCAAAAGGAACTTTGATCATCTGACGCATAACAAGTATTCCAATTGCTCCAATAAATAGTGCACCACTAATCAACCAACGATTGCCGATTTTTCCAGAAATAATCCCAGCCAAAGGGCCTAATATGATGGTAAACCCACTAATAAGTAGCATTTTAACTCCAGTTTCAAACGCAGAGTAACCCATATAATTTTGCATAAGAATAGCTAAATAGGTGAATCCACCATATAGACCAGCTCCTAAAACAAAAGCCGCAATGTTGGCACCGTTAAATGACCAATTTCTAAAAATTGATAATTCGATCATAGGTTGTTTTACAATTCTTTCAGTAATAATAAATGCAATTAATAAAATTATCGATAAACCTAATAAAGTTAAAATATGCCAATCTGTCCACAAATAATTTTCATGCATTTCTTTTTGAATTAGAGCTAATACCGTCGTAAAAATCAATGCAGTGCTTAAAACAAATCCTAAAAAATCAATTTTTTCATTACTGTTCTTATTGCTTTCCTGAATGAAGAATAACCCTAATAGAATAGCTAAAATACCAAAAGGAATATTTACTAGGAAGATTGATCGCCATCCAAAACTATCAACTAAGGCACCGCCAATAAGTGGACCACCTGAGATAGCAACACCAACAACACTACTCCAGATACCTAATGCAAGACCTCTTTGTTTTTCAGGAAATGAAGCAGTAACAATAGTTAGTGATAAGGACATCATAGCTGCTCCACTAATTCCTTGAAAGCCTCGGAAAATGTTCAACCAAAGATCACTACTTGCTAAACCACTAGTAAGGGAACCTATCACAAAGATGGCTAATCCCAATAAAAAAACTTTTTTACGTCCAATGATGTCTCCTAATTTCGAGATTGGCAATAACATCGCAGCATATACTAAAGTATAAGCATTCAAAACCCATTGTAAATTTGAAAAATCAGATGAAAAATTTTTTTGAATCTCAGGTAATGCTACATTCACAATTGTAATATCAAGCATTGCCATTAATACAGCTAAACTAACCGTAATTAAAACCCACCATTTTCTATTCGTTTTTTCCAAAATAAAAACCCCTTTCGTGTTTTTGTGCACACAAATGCATATATTAAACAAAATGAAAAGCACCCTACTTTTCCAAATTCATGAGTGCTTTTATATTATTCGTTGTCTCTTCAAAAGTATCGACAATAAATTCTTTATTTGCTTTGTAGTAAATCTCCCGACCTTCTTTCCTTCTCTGTACAGAATTAAATCGATTCATTAAATCTAGATGACGTGAAATCACTGAACGATTTTGAGGAAAATGCTCAGCTATTTCTCCAATAGTCATTTCCCCATAAATAGAGAGGAATATCAACAGTTCGCTTCGGACTGGGTCTAAAATTGCCCTGAAAAATTCAATATTAATATTGTCTTCAATCATTTTTTTACACTTATTTGGATCATGAATTCCCATAATCTCACCACCTAATTTCTATTATATGCATCCGTGCGCACATGTCAACAAATTGATTTTTTGAGAAGATTTCTTCATACCGTGTTTATTAGTTAAGGAATTTAAAGTGGAATGTTTTACTCTGGCACAGAAGAAATTACTTTCAGTTAGTTCCTTGATCATTAATAATATCAATTATTAGTTGAAGCAGTTTGTAAGGTTTTTTCCGCAATATCCTCTTCATTTAAACTAAATAACTTTGAGCTTATGAAAATTAGGCACACCACTCCAAGTACACATCCTGCAAGTAAAAAGTAAAAAGATGCTCCAAAAAATTCTGATAAAACACCTGCAATAGTTGTACCCAACTGAATAGTTACACAAGCAATCATTCTGAATAGACTCGTACACCTACCTAAAAGATGATTGGGAACAATATTCTTTGCACAATAATCTAATTCATGTTTAGCTTCGAGAATTAGGAAGTAAAGTAATCTATTAATTGTCATTATTTTGTAACATTTTTCACAAACTAACATTTAAAAATAATGATATTATTCTTATGAAAAGAATTTGATTACAAATCTTTTCCCCTTTAAACCTTTTAAATCTTTAAGTCCCTTTTAAAATCTTTAAAATCTATAATTTCCCTATTAGCCCTATTGACTTGACACTCTCAAATAGGGCTCTTTTTTTATTTAAACAGATATTTTAACTTGAAAAAGACTATCTTTAAGTAACGCTTTTTCAACTAAAGCATTAGTTAGTTCAATATGAATCTATTTTTCAACCTCAAGTTGTAATCTTTTTAAAGCTGTTTCTCTCGCTTTGTATTCATAATAACCTTTTTTAACATTTAAGCTTCCCAAGTTTTCAATTGCTTCAATGTTTCCAAATCTTCCTAGCCCTTCGATTGTATGACCTCGTACTGTTTCATCTTCTAGACATCGACTAATATCTTATATGCTTCTGGCGTTTTACTTCTAGCTAATGTTCCCATTAACGTCTGTCTTGCACTTCCAAATGTTACGTTTTTACAGATTTCTTTCACCATCTCCATTATTACTAAATTAACCCTTTATTTTTATTCATACTGCCTAATAGAAAACCCACATTTTTGGTTATTTTATATAATTACATTAAATGAAATACCCCATACAATAATCTTGCAAGGTCAAATGAAAGCGCTTAATTAAAGATACACCTCGCAAATTAAAGAGGGGGGAATCACAAACGACAAATCATACATAGCTCCACCATGTTTCGCTTCTTTGCTCACCAATGAACAAATTAGTTTGTCAAATGCGGTCAATCATGAAATTGGTCTAATGAGCCTAAATACAAGGGATACGCCCTCTTGAGATGACTTTTTTATTATTCACCTTTTATTTGCCTAATTGCCCATGTGACTCGTTAACAGTATTTCACTAAAAGGTAAGCTTTTTACTATTGATATCTGCTACATGACCTTAAAAATGGCGTTATTAGGTAAAGTATGCATCAAGTTTTCGTTCCGACTTTCAGCTTTAAAGTACGTATTAAAAAATAGAGTTTTATCCAAATCAGGCTTTTCTCTTGGCCTTGTTATCGGATTGGAGACTCACCAAAAAATTGTTTCACTAGGAGGAAACATTCATGTCAACCAGCGTTGATGAAAAGAAGTTACTGGATCCAGAGTTTGAACACACTCCTGTTCCCAAAGAATACCGCAAAAAATTATCATCCGTTGCAGCTGTTTGGTTTGGTTTTCCAATGGTATTAACCAGTGCAGTAATCGGCGGACTTATCACTGCACAGCTTGGCTTTAAAGCCGGCGCCTTAGCAATGCTGCTTGGTAATCTCCTCCTTTTCGTCATGGTAGGCTTACTAAGCTATGATGCCGGCCGTTCGGGATTGAACTTTTCTCTGACCGCACAAAAGACATTTGGACGCTCGGGTTATTATATTATTTCCGGATTACTTTCTACAGTTGTAATCGGCTGGTTTGCTCTTCAAGTCGGACTTACTGGCGCTACAATGCATGGGTCATTTGGTGCTAATTTGTTAATAATGACCGTCATCGGTGGAATTCTCTATGTTGCAGTAACTTATATCGGTATTAAGGCTTTATCTTTCTTAGGGTGGATTGCAGCACCATTTTATTTTCTAATTGCCATTATTGCAATTGTTATGGCAATGAAAACCGGTAACTCTGATATTTTAAACTATCATCCTCAAGTTTCAAATGCAATGTCATTTGGAGCTGCTGTAACGTTAGTATTCGCCGGGTTTGCCGATTCAGGTACAATGACAGCGGACTTTACTCGTTGGGCAAAAAGTGGCCGTGAAGGGATTTTATCAACCATTTTCGCCTTTCCAATCGGGAACTTGATTGCCGAGCTTGTTGGAGGAATTATTGTAGCAACTGGAGTTATCCCAAATCCAGCTTCAACCGGTGGGGACTTCATGTCAGTATTAGCGGGACATGGTCCATTGCTTACCATCTTGTCTATCCTTTTTGTCTTTATCAATTTGGGTTCTGTCGGTACACATTGCTTATACAATGGCGCTGTAGGCTGGTCACATATGACTGGTAAAAAAATGAGACCTATCACGCTTATAATTGGTATAGTCGGTTTAATCGTTGCAGTTTCTGGAATTTATAATCACTTTTTCAACTGGCTCGTTCTTCTTGGGGTAATCATTCCGCCTATCGGAGCAATTATGATTATGGACCGCTTGGTTCTTCAAAAGAATGATTCGGCAAATTTAGTAAACTGGAGACCACTGGCATTCTTTGTCTGGATTTTGTCTTCGGTCATCGCATTATACTGTAACTTCTACGCACCACATCTTTCAGTAGCTTTTGTTGGCCTTGTATCTGCAGCCATTTTCTATGGGATAGGCAGCAAGTTAGTCAAAGGTCCCGACTCTATCCCTGAAATGAAATAGGTTGTATGAAATAAAAAGATATGAAAAAGCCGTCTCCTTTTTATAAAAGGTGAACTGCCCCCCAATTGTTAGATACGTCGAACAATTGGAGGTGCAGTTTTTTTATGGTGAAATTTTCTCCAGAAAAAAATTGCTAAATCCAGTGATGTTCGTCCTAGTATTCTTCACAATTTCCCAAACCAATTATAAAGAGTTATTCTTACATAAAGAAAGAGCACAATTCTTGCTACAGAATTGCGCCCGATTGTGGAAGATTTCTTTTGGTAATATTCTCACCCTTTGTGACCGCTTAGAAAAGCTCAAACAATTACAAAAATCTCATTTACTTATGATACGGCTCCCAGATATTAATACTAAACTACATCCTTTACAATATGCCCATCTGCCATTTAGGACAATAAAAAAACCTACTATTTAGCAGATTTTTTATTCAACATACGCATGCGTTAGTTTATTAAGATTTATTTCTTTTCATTTTCTTTTGAACTAAAAAAATTAAAGCACCTAGCATTATAAGAAAGACAATTCCTGCTACAATTAAATTAAAGGGACTGTATTTCCATCCGGCATACTCACCTTTTCTAATAGCTTTTATATATTTACCATCAGCTTCAACTGCTATTGCTTTTTTCGTACTAACACCTTTTATTGAATAATATTTTGTACCCCTTTCATAAACATTGGAAAAATTACCATAATAATTACCTTCAACATCTGCATACTTTGTAACTGACCCTATTTCTCTTCCGATTTCTGTTACATACTCATCGCTAATAACATAAGTGTAATCATTAAAAACAACAAACTTATATGCCCACTTCGCTAAAGTATTGTTTGGGTATAAAAATAAAATCATTAATGCCATAAATGTGATAAAGATTGGCAAGTACTTTCCTCTCACACTATCACTCCTAAAATATGTAATCAGTACTTGTTTTTAATTATCTACTCCGATAAATATGGAAATAGCATCCTTATTTCTTATTCAATAATTCACCCGAAATACCTTTAATCTTATTCCAAAAGACTCTAATTATCACAAAAAAAAACGACTATACAGTCGATCATGTTGTACAACTAACGCATCCGTTATAATAAGATTGATTTAATAAGCTTCATCCTTTTTCAGTAGAACGATTTTTTATAGCGACTAAGCATTCGCACGTATATTCAACTAACGCGCCAGTTAATATGGTTGAACCCGATAACATAACCACCAACTACATTAGCGATATTCTTAGGAACGCCTAAATCAATCAATTTATCAGTATCAGTTTTAGCTTCTTTTTGGCATCCACCAAGTATTAAATTAAACAACAAGATGTGAAAATTACTCTTTATAATATACTGCATAGTGAATAGGTTCTTCAAACCCTAACTTTTCTGCTAATCGTATTGAGCCAAAATTATCAATATCACATTCCCAACGAGGAGCTAAACCTTTATTTATACAATCTTGTATATACATTTTTGCAGCAATAAAGGCCAAACCCTTCCCTCTATATTCTTCTTTAGTTGCAATGTCTATTTCGGAGAATAATTCATTAGCAAATACAGATGTACACTCACATACAGACACTTCTTTATGTAAAACACAAATTCCAAAACCATTTTCTAAATAATTTGAAACAGAATCCCAGTAATGCTTATAGTAAATTGGTTTAAATCCAACATTTGACTGAAGTACATTTTCATCAATTTTTTTTAATGAGTAGTCTTGAGGTAATTCATAATTATCTAGTATTCCTTCTTTAAATTTAAACGTAAAAGAATATCGATCCAACTTAGTTAATTTGTTATTTAAAAGGTCATTAATTAATTGATTCCAAGAACCTGATGAAGAAAATAAAATAAAAGGTAATTTCTTCTCTTCTACTCTATCAATATAAAATTCCTTTAACCAATAGTTAAAAGAAATATTTGAAGTTTCTCCAATTACACAGTAGAATCCTGATTTCGTACCAATAAAAATGGAATTTGGAGTTTCGATATGATCAACAAATACCTCACCATCTACTATCTCTTGCAAAACTGAATAAACAAACGTAGGTATATAATTTATTGAAATAATTAATGGAAAAATATTTTTATATTCTTTATTATTTAGTTTAATCATTGATTCACCTTTCTTTATCGTCGTTTTTAAATTTCATTCATGCCAACAGTTGCTTTATGCCCATGCCATTAGTTTTGTTATCCTATTCGGCTAACAGAGTAAAATAATTCTTCCATTCTATTTCATTAATGATATCGTTACTACTTTTTTTCAAACTCTTTTTATAAGTAGTAAGATTAGAAATACCATTGTTCATGGCTTTAGCATAAAATGCATCTAAAATCTTGTCATCAATATACAGTTGCCCTTTTTTAATTTCTATTTTTTCTCCAGGTAATCCTACAACCCTTGCAACATTCTTGTTACCATTTTTAGGTGAAACATAATAAACAACTTCACCACGCTGAAATTTATTTTGTTTATAATAGGTTGTATCGACTACTAATGTACCTGCATACTCATGATTTCCTCGGTACATTTCATCGTATAAGTGTTCAATTTCTTTAAAACCTTTCGATTCAACAATTGGAACAGTTTCCAAGGTAGTCTTATCTTTAATTGTTTCTATTACAGTAGTCTTATCTTGAGATTGACACCCTACAAGAATGAGACACATTCCGATTATAAAAAGTAAATGCTTGATAATCCCCTCCTCTATTTAGAATATTCAATAAAATGGTATTATTTACCTTTTATTTTTCCTAAGAAGGAAATTTATAAAGCAATTAATCAGTAAATGAACTTAAAAGTGATAATAAAAATAATGATGAAAATTTTCAACTCTTCTAAAGTTCAATATTTCACTTACATTATTCGTGTCTATTATTTAATTTCTTATGCAACTTAACTGCCAAATACTTAAAAAGGAATCGATTTTCATCGATTCCGGAAATTTTGCTATTACTTATGAGTTAAGTGTTAATTACTTCTAAATGATAAAATAAATTTCTCCCCTACATTAATAATTTGTCTAATCGTAGAAAAACGCGGATGAATTTAGGGTTTACAAATATTAAAATACGTACCTGTTTGTGAAGTATATCACTTAAACTATACTGCCATTATGTTGAATAAGAATCTTTTCAGCAATTGATTTATTTCTAACTATTTACGATAAAAAACCAGAAAAGCCTTCTAACAGGTTTTCTGGTTTTTCACTTTTTTACTGAATATTAGTTTACCTGTACAGGATAAACCCGTTGATATGACTTTTTTATTCGGTCATATTAATCTAATATTTAGCCTATCAGTCTATTCAAATACTTGGCGTAGTTCAATCTGTCCTTCACCAAGACCATGTGGATCTGGTGCGCGCATCGCCCACTCAATGGCTTCCTCGCGAGATTTCACATCTATGAACCAGTATCCTGCAATCAACTCATTGACTTCAGCGAAAGGTCCCTCTGTAATGATCGGCGGTTCTCCAGGAACAGGGTATGTTATACGAATACCGTTGGAGCTTGGATGAAGTCCACCGACTGACACCAGAACTCCAGCTTTCTTCAGTTCTTCATTATATTTCTTCATCTCAGCAAACATCAGATCCATCTGCTCACTTGGCATTGTCCCTGCTTCAGAATCCTTTGAGGCCTTCACAACCATCATAAATTTCATTAGTAACTCCTCCTCTGGCTTAGCTCAATAAAAAAATCGACTTTTCAACCGACCAAGTTATTCAACAAACGCATTAGTTAGTTGAATAAGAAAGTCTATCAACACCTATGAAAAAATTAATTTATTGATAATATAAACAATTAATAACAAACTAAAATACTTTATAATTTCTTTGGTTTTCCATTTATCAAAAAAATAAACAGTGATAAAAACATAGAGTACTGACAATATTAACATTATGAAATCGGATAAATGAAAAAAGTATTGTAAACATGAAAAAACTATAATAATTACGAATACATGAAGACCTTCTAAATCTTTTTTACCTTCTTCTTTTACCTTATCACTCATAGCTTTTCACCTCAATTAAAGAGAACAAGATATCGAACTAAAGCATCAGTTAGTTGCATAAGGATTAAATTTAATACTCTACTACATTAAGCCATTGACCATCAGGACCAATTGTAATATGGGAAATTCTATTTATTTCAAACAATTTGTAAATGTGAACATTCTTCTTGTTTATATTTTTTAAAAGTTCTGTTGCATCGGTTTCTGAAAAAACCAGATGGTCCATTGTGGTAGACCGTAGATAAAATTCAAAAATATATTTATTCAGATTGTCTTTTACATAACCTAAATGACCTATTTCCCTTGGAAAAACTCGTGGTAAAGGGAATTTATTTAGTTCATTAAAGTCACTTGCTAATTCCTCTAATAGTTCTTGTTCGTACTCAGGTATAATCGCATAAATATAACATCCTTGCTTGTAGAACTTATTAAATGTATTAACAAACTCTTGTTCATCTATTTCTTCATCGAGTAATATTTCACGTACATTCGGAACATATTCCAAAATGAAATCACCCCTTTTTTATGATTATACAATTTGCTTTGAAATATTTCCTTTTGCAACTATCCTGCCATTTTGTTGAATAAAAAAATCGACTAAACAGCCGATCTTGTTATCCAACTAATGCAGTGCGTTAGTTCAATAAGAAAAACAAAGAACCTTCTATGGTGGACTTACCCCTGTCAAGTAGACACTAATAAAAAAGGTGTTTTAAGCAGCCTTAGCCCTGTATTCAATAGGGCTAAGGCTATTTAATTTCTTTTGAAATCTTTTATTGTTGTAGTACCAAATATATCGCTTTACCGCATGTTCAACCTGGTTCTGATCATTAAACTGATAGCGGTAAAAACACTCGGTTTTAAAATGACTGAAGAAGCTTTAAATGCATGCATTATCCAGACAATTTCCTTTTCTAGACATACTTGCGTTTATATTGTATCTTTTAAGTGTTAGGTTATATCTTTTTGAGGTGTATTGGAATCCTTGATCACTATGTAATAGGAGTCCGCGTACATCTCTTTTTTTTCCTGCTTTTTTTACTGTATCTAAAACTAGCTTTAAATCGTTTCTTTCGCTGATTTGGTAAGAAACGATTTCGTTATTATACAGATCTTGAATAACGGTAAGATATAATCGTTTCCCGTTAAATATAAGGTAAGTTATATCAGTTACCCATTTCTTATTCGGATCTTTTGTGTTGAACTCTCGATTTAAATAATTATTAGAGATAACGTATTTTTCCTTTCGTCCAAAATGCTTCCATTTTTTCACACGGATTTTAGCTTGAATTCCATTTTCCTTCATAAGTCTGTATACTCGCTTATGGTTTACTACCAAGCCGTGAACTTTCTTCAACCATCTTTTAACTCGTACATATCCAAAGCTCTCATTTATGTCTGGATCTTGGTGGCATTCTTTGATTTTAGAAACTATAAATTGATCTTCAATTTGCTTTGTTGAAAGACACTCTTTTTTTCTAGCCCATTTATAAAATCCACTTTTAGAAACCCCTGCAATCTTACAAAGTAGGACAACAGGATAACTTGTTTTCAGTTCATAAATAACACTATATTCTAAGGCTTTCTTTTTTGTATCATCTCCTTTTTCAAGGCTAAGAGCTTTTTTAAATATGCGTTCTCAGCTTCTAATCTTTGGATCTTCTCTTTATCACTTAATGGTTCAATCCTAGGTCTGCCTTTATTAAATCCTGTTGCCTTGCCACGTTTTTCTTCAAGTCCTTGGATACCTTCTCTTTTATAATGGTTAATCCATCGTTTAACGATTGAAATACCAATCCCTAATTCCTTACCAATACTATTAGCGCCCATTCCTTCTTCATAATACAGCTTAATCGCTTGAAGCTTAAATTCTTTATCATATGTCTTTCTAATTTTCCCCATAAAAATTCCCCCTATAGTAGACAGTACAGCACCTTTCTTTTAACTGTCTACTATAAGGGGATTATTACATGGTAGAAGGCTCTTTTATTATTCTCCAGTTTCAGCAAACTGTTTAATACGAAATCCAATTTGTTCACGAACTTCTTGGAACACATCCCATTCTTGACCAGCTGGATCATCAAATCCCCAATGAACACGTTTCACATGTGGTGGCGTTACTGGACATACATCATTCGCATGACCACATAAAGTCACAACTAAGTCTGCATTGTTTAAGATGTTATTATCGATTAAGTCTGATGTTTGATTACGGATATCAATTCCAACTTCATCCATTGCCTTGACTGCATTCGGATTTACACCATGAGCCTCAATTCCAGCTGATAGGACGTTCCATTTATCTCCTAAATATTGTTTCCCCCAAGCTTCTGCCATTTGGCTGCGGCAGGAGTTTCCAGTACATAAGAAGTAAATTGTTTTTTTATTATCTGCCATGTGTATTCCACCTTAGTTTAAATTTATATTGTTGTTTCTTTTGCAAAATATTTTCTTCTCATCCACAAGGCTGCGTTAACCAACGCAATCATTACGGGTACTTCAACCAATGGACCAATTACTGCTGCAAATGCTGCTCCTGAATTAATTCCAAATACTGCAACTGCAACTGCAATTGCTAATTCAAAGTTATTACTTCCAGCTGTGAAAGCTAAAGTTGTTGAAACTCCATAACTTGCTCCCGATTTCTTCCCTAAGAAGAAAGAAACAAAGAACATAATGATGAAATAGATTAATAAAGGAATTGCGATACGAACAACATCTAAAGGTAGCTCTATAATTACTTCTCCTTTTAATGAGAACATTACAATGATTGTAAAAAGTAATGCGATAAGTGTTATCGGACTGATTTTAGGAATAAATTCTTTTTCATACCAATCTCTACCTTTGGCTCTTACAAGAATTAACCTTGTAAATAGACCTGCTAAAAATGGAATTCCTAGATAGATGAAAACTGATTTTGCCACTTCTGGCATTGTAATATCGATAGACATACCTTCTAAACCAAAAACTTTTGGTAATACTGTTACGAAGAAATATGCGTAAACAGAGAAGAAGATCATTTGAAAAATGGAGTTAAAGGCTACTAATCCAGCCGCATATTCACGATCACCATCAGCTAAATCATTCCATACGATAACCATCGCAATGCATCGTGCTAAACCAATCATGATTAAACCAACCATATACTCTGGATAATCTCTTAAAAAGATAATTGCTAATAAAAACATTAATACTGGTCCAATTAACCAGTTTTGAATTAATGATAGAAATAATACTTTTACATCTTTAAATACTCTTCCGATCTCTTCATAACGAACTTTAGCCAGTGGCGGATACATCATTAAAATCAATCCGATAGCTAAAGGTATTGAAGTCGTTCCAACTTGTAATTTGTTTAGGCTATTTACAAATCCAGGTGTTGAAATGCCAAGAATTATCCCAATTGCCATTGCTACGAATATCCAAAGGGTTAAATATCTGTCTAAAAATGATAATCGTTTCATTCTCTTCTCCTTTTAAACACTAACAACAAGAATTAACTTTAGATTCAGTGGATGTTTTACAACAAGACGTATTTTCTATTTTTTGAACTTCACTATCTGCTTTAGTATAGAAGAATTCCCACTCATTTCCGTCTGGATCTGTTACCCAAAATTTATCTTGTACCGCATAGCAACAAGTTGTATCCATTTCTTCACGTGCGAAGAAACCTTCTTTTTCTAGTCTTTCCTTATGAAATAAGATTTCTTCAGATGTTTCAACTTGGAAACCAAAATGATTTACTTGATTACCCTCAACTTGATCACGAACATTTATCGTGAAATTAAGACCTGGATTTTCTAACAGAAACTTCGCATATCCTTCCTTCACTTTAATAGGTGCTAAACCAAATACCTTTTGATAAAAAACAATAGATGCCTCTAAATTTGTTACATTAACACCTACATGAACATATTTCATACAGAATTCCTCCCTTAATTTATAAATCAAAAAAAATTGATTTAATGATTAAAAAAAATTAACAACAACTACTGCTACGGTTACCGTTATCTGATTTTCGGAAAATACAACAAAGCTCTTCTGATAGCAAACTGTTAACTTCTGTGTCGTTTAAATCGTAATAGCTCCATGTACCTTTCGTCTCTTTGACAATGAGCCCTGCGTCCAACAAGATTTTCAAATGATAAGAAAGCTTTGATTGTGTCATATCAAACGTTTCGGTTAAATCGCATACACATGTACTTCCTCTTTGGCAGAGCTCATACATGATTTCTAGACGCTTCTGATCAGCTAACGCTTTAAATTTCTGCTCATATTTCTGGAACTGTTGTGTCATCTCAGTCATATGCTTTCTCCTTCATCAAATTTTCTTGATGAATTTAGTATATGTTAATTTACCAAATAAATGCAATATATTAATCAAAAAAAATTGATTTAATTAAAATTCCTTGTTCAACTAGACTGCCAGTTAGTTTAATAAGAAAATCAAAATTCTACTATAAAGTCCAATAAAAGTTAAAACGCTAAAAATAGAGAAAGATGCCTAAGCTAAAAACGTAAAATATGGAGGATTACGCCTTCTTTTTTTCAACTATAATCCCCCCTATTTTTAAAGTATTACTATTTTAATAAGCTATAAAAATAGTTAGAACTTTAAGTACTTTATGTTGCATACCAATTTTGGAAAGTAGTATCAAAAAGCAAAAAAAGAGAAATTGCCGAAACAATTTCTCTTTTTCATTCTATTAGCCTGCAAGATCATTCGAAGGTCTAGCAGTTTGTTCTCTTTTCCCTGGTTTAACAAAGATCATTGCAACCATTCCTAGTGTTACTGCGATTGATGCTGCGATAAACATTGCACTATATCCGTGTTTTGCTACTAGGCTACCTGTTAGGGTTGGTGCAATAATTGTTGCTAGGTTTGCGATGAAATGTGTTACACCACCAAATGTTCCAGCTTTTTTTGGTTCTGTATCTAATACGACTGTCCAATAAATCGAGTTTGGTAGATAGTTAAATGCATTACCAATACACATTAAGATTAGGACTGCTGTAGCACTTTGAACGGTTGGAATTAGCATGAAACAAATTGCTGTAAAGAATAAAGAAATAACTGTAAACCATGATCTAGCAATACGTAAATTTCCTGTTTTTCTAAGAAGTGAATCTGATATTTTTCCGCCTAGTAATCCTGTGAAAATAGCTCCAATCCATGGAATCATTCCAACAAATCCTAGTGATGCTAATGAAAAACCGAATTCATCTTGTAAATATTTTGGCGTCCAAGTAAGTAATAATATATTTACATATAAAAAGGCAAAATATCCAATTGCATTCATTACTAGATTAGGATTTTTGAAAAAATAGTACCATGGTGTAGATTCTTGTTCACTTTTTCCACTAACTGGATTATTCAAACGGATGGTCTCAAGTTCTTGTTTTGTGACATTTGGATTTTCTTCTGGTAAGTTTGTAAATACTTTAGACCAAATAAATGCCCAAATTAGACCAACTACCCCAAGAATAATAAATGTCACTTTCCAATTTGCAACTGATAATAGAGCAACTACGATTGGTGCAGTAATAAGTGCCCCTACAGGTGTACCTACTAAACCAAGTGCAACTGCAAACCCTCTTTCTTTCGGAGAAACCCAGTTGGCCATAGTTTTATTCATTGTTGAAAGGGTAGGTCCTTCTGCAAATCCGAATAAAACTCGGAAAACTGCGAAACCAGCTAAAGCTGATCCACCAAATAATGTTGCACCTAAATGACCAGCAAATACAGTACCTAATTCAAAAATTGACCAGGCAGTTGCGGCAAGTAGCCACATAAATCTTGGTCCTTTTTTGTCAGCGAAAGCTCCTCCAAATAATGCACCGAAAATATAGCCATATCCAAAGTAACCTAAGATTTCACCCCAGCTAACTGGACTTAATCCAAACTCTTTAATGATTTCTGCCTGTGCATATGAAATTGCACCTCGGTCAATATAATTAACAATCGTGATCATAATGATCATAAAAATGATAAAGAATCTATAATTATTTTTCATTAAAAGATAGTTCCTCCTATTAATTTTTTTATTAGAAGAACCCGCCATTTATTTATCATTTTCTACTACTTACACAATCTTTTTACCTTTTTTCCAAACAGATTTCACATGGTTAACACCGAATAAATATTGTAATTCTTGATAGTTTTTAACATTCCATAATACAATGTCTGCTTGCTTTCCAACTTCAAGTGATCCGATTTGATCTTGGCGATTAATAGCACACGCAGCGTTGTATGTTGCTGCAGTTAAGCTTTCAGCTGGAGTAAGTCGCATCGAAATACATGCTAAGTTCATTACAAGCGGCATTGAAGTTGTTGGTGAAGAACCTGGATTGCAGTCAGTTGAAATAGCTACTGCTACTCCTTCATCAACCATTTTTCTTCCTTTTGCAGCATCTTCACGTAAATAAAGTGCTGTTGCAGGAAGAAGACAAGCAATTGTTCCTGATTTAGCCATTGCAGCAATGCCTTCATCAGAAGCTTTTAATAAATGCTCGGCTGAAATAGCACCAACTTTTGCTGCTAATTCCGCTCCGCCATACGGTTCAATTTCATCAGCATGAATTTTTGGAATTAGATCATATTTTTTACCTGCTTCTAAAATTCGCTCTGATTGTTCTGGCGTAAATACACCTTTTTCGCAGAATACGTCATTAAATTCAGCTAATTTTTCCTCTGCAATGATTGGTAGCATGTCGTTAATTAAGTGATCAACAAAATCGTCTTCTCGTCCTTTAAACTCTTTCGGCACTGCATGAGCACCCATAAAAGTAGGAACTAATTCAACTGCATGCATATATTTTAATTTTTTCATAACTCTTAACTGCTTTAGCTCGGTTTCTAAATCCATACCATAACCGCTCTTACTTTCTACAGTAGTCACGCCATGTGTTATGAATGAATCTAGACGTCGCATCGTTTGTGCCATCAATTCTTCTTCAGTTGCTTCACGAGTCATGCGGGCAGTCGCATGAATTCCGCCACCCGCATTCATAATATCCATATATGTTGCACCTTCAAGACGCATTTCAAATTCGCGTTCTCGGCTTCCACCATACACAACATGTGTATGTGGATCCACTAGACCAGGAGTAACAAGTTGGTTTGATGCATCTACTACTTCTGCTTCATGAATTTTTTCTGCATAGCGATCTTGAATTTCTTTTGTTGTACCAACAGCTTGAATTACGCCATCTTCAATCCATAAGCTACCGTCTTCAATTAAACCAAGTTCTGACATTGCTTCCTTTGAGCGAGGTCCTTTCACTTCAGAAGCTAGCGTTGCTAATTGAGCTGTATTTTTAATCCAAATTGGTTTTGTCATTACTTATCAGTCCCTTTATCAAGCATTGGAATATTTACTCCTCTTTCACGAGCAGTTTGTTTAGCTAGCTCATAACCTGCATCAGCGTGACGAACTACACCCATTCCAGGGTCTGTTGTTAATACGCGCTCAATACGTGCTTCTGCTTCTTTTGTACCATCTGCAACAATTACGACACCAGCGTGTAATGAATAACCCATTCCTACTCCACCACCGTGGTGAACTGATACCCAAGTAGCGCCACCAACTGCATTAATCATTGCATTTAAGATTGGCCAGTCTGCTACTGCATCTGATCCATCCATCATGCTTTCAGTTTCACGGTTTGGAGATGCTACAGAACCTGAGTCTAAGTGGTCACGTCCAATTACGATTGGAGCTTTTAATTCGCCACTTGCAACCATGTCATTTAAGATTTTACCGAAACGAGCGCGCTCTCCATAACCTAACCAGCAAATACGAGAAGGTAAGCCTTGGAATTGAACTTTTTCTTGTGCCATACGAATCCAGTTACATAAATGCTCATTATCAGCAAATTCACGTAAAATAGCTTGGTCAGTTTTGTAAATATCTTCAGGATCACCTGATAATGCTACCCAACGGAAAGGTCCTTTACCTTCACAGAATTGTGGTCGGATATAAGCTGGAACGAATCCTGGGAAATCAAATGCATTTTCTACGCCTTCATCCTTCGCAACTTGACGGATGTTATTACCGTAATCAAATGTCACAGATCCTTTTTCCATCATTTCAAGCATTGCTTTAACATGAGTTGCCATTGAAGCTTTTGAACGAGCAACATAAAGTTCTGGATTTGAAGCTCTTAATTCTGCAGCTTCTTCTAATGACATCCCTGATGGAGTATAACCGTTTAATGGATCATGTGCTGACGTTTGGTCAGTTAATACTTCTGGAATAAAGTTTCTAGCAATCATCTCTGGTAAAATATCAGCTGCATTACCTACAAGACCGATTGATAATGCTTTACCTTCTTTTTTCGCTTCTTCAGCAAGACGAATAGCTTCATCTAATGAATCTGTTTTAACATCTGTATATCTAGTTTCAATACGACGATCGATTCTTGTTTCATCTACATCAATACCGATACAAACTCCGCCATTCATTGTAACAGCAAGTGGTTGAGCTCCACCCATTCCACCAAGACCAGCAGTAACAGTAATTGTACCTGCAAGTGTGCCATTGAAATGTTGTTTCGCTAATTCTGCAAATGTTTCGTAAGTTCCTTGAACAATACCTTGAGAACCGATATAAATCCAGCTACCAGCTGTCATTTGTCCGTACATCATTAAACCTTTTTTATCTAATTCGTGGAAAGTATCCCAATTAGCAAAAGCAGGTACTAAATTTGAGTTAGCAATTAAAACACGTGGCGCATCAGTATGAGATTTAAAAATCGCAACTGGTTTACCAGATTGAACTAATAATGTTTCATCATTTTCTAAATTCTTTAATGAATCAACAATCGCATCGAAGCACTCCCAGTTACGAGCTGCTTTACCAATTCCACCATATACAACAAGATCCTCCGGACGCTCCGCTACATCTTGATCTAAATTATTCATTAACATACGAAGAACTGCTTCTTGTTGCCAACCTTTTGTATTTAATTCCGTACCTCTATATCTAACTACTTTATCAACTGTAACCGTATTCATAATTTAATACCCCCTTGATGTGATATTTTCAGTCTAACACGAATTTTCCGATATTTTATTATAAAATAATGATTATTTTATAATTTATTTCACTTTACTTAACTTTAAGTTGTATTTTTATAAATTATCTCAAATCAGATTAATTATTTAGTCTATTTTACGATTTAGATCGGAATGCAGGAATGATTTGTAATAAATAATAAACCCAAAATTTAAGCCCGCATCATCGATTAATGAATAATCGTCGATACAGGCTACTATTAACTATTTTTATATAATTTACGAATCATTCTGATTTGGCCACGGTGATTGATTTCGTCCTCAAAAACATGAAACCATTTAAAGTAATTTGTAGCTTTATCTCTACCAAACTCTGTCTGCTCATATAGCCACTCATCTGAAAGTGTATTAAATTTTGCATAAGTTTCTTCTCGAACTGAGTTTAAAAGATTAATATAATAGTCTGCATCATTACCTTTAATTGTCTTCCTAGCATGATCATCTAAGTCTAAACCTGGTAACCATTTCTCTTCTTCTTCAGAATTTAAATCTCGATTTTCAAATGTATTAAGTTGATACCAATATTCAACACTTGCTATATGAGTTAACAACATCCCAATTGTATTACCTGTTGGAGTGTGCAGGTAATCTAACTCCTCCACTTTTATATCTATAATAGCTTCAAGAGTTGTATATCTTACATAATTCATCATTGAAATTAGAGTATTAAAATCTCCTTTTACGCCTTCTTGTTCGCCAACTAATAGTAATTTGTTCCATTCGTACATAGTTGCAACCCCTTTCATTTTTTTCTACTTAAAAATTTAATTTTATAATAATTTATTAATAGAAAAAAGTTAATTATGATGCATCTGCATGAAGACGATGCTTTTTGCAACAATTACATTGAAATAAATAACCTTGTAAATTACCATCATTTTTTAAAGCATCTTTAAATTCTTGAATTGATAAGCCATATTCTTCACTTAGCCTGTTTAAGTCTGTCTCTAATTCTTTTTCTAAATGTTTAACTTCTTCCCATCCAACATAATCAATAATCGAACAGAAATCTCCACAATGACTAAGCCAGTATTCTTGTTGCCACCCCGTATAACCAGGAGTTCGATAAATCAATTCATCTATAAATTCATCACTGTCAACTTCATCACAAGAATCAAAATCTTGAAACTCACCATCATATTTTTTAGCTGCTGAACCATCTGCGATACACCATGGACAAATTCCTTCAACATCTTCTTCTGAGTAAAATGAACCATCGTAAACAAAATTCCGTTTCTGCTCGCAAACAGGACAAACTGTCTCTTCTTCAACTATGACACCTAATTTTATTGGATTTGGATTGTATTTAAAAATTGGTAGATTCACTTATTTTCACCGCCTATTCTCTGTAATTATCGATCAAATTTATTATGGTTACATTATACTAATATGACAAAAAAAGACTACTATAGCAATAGCAGTCAATTTTGGGAATACTATAGTCTTTTAAACCAATTCCTACAAACCAGATCGATAAACTAAAGGAGTACATCCCTCAAGTTGTTTGAACTTTGCATTAAAATATGATTGGTGAGAATAGCCAATTAATCTTGAAATTTCATCTAGTGGTAAGTCTGTTTCATCTAATAATCGTTTTGCTTCTCGAATTCTCACTTCATGGAGCGTCTCTCTAAATGATTGATTGGATTCGGCCGCAAAGCGACGACTAAGTGTACTTTTATTAATTCGGAGTGCATCAGCACAATCCGTTAAACTCCATCCGGCATCCCAATAATTCGATTCAATTAATTCCCTTGTTTTCTCAACTAATGTACGATGTCCTTCTTGGGAAGAATCATGACCTTGTAGCAATAGACTTGTTGTAAAATCAAGCAATTCTTGAACAATTTGATAAATGATCGGTCCATGTACAATTTTTTGGAAAATATCATAATAGGTACCTTCCCAAGATGCATTTTGAAGATTATTTGATTTCATATATCTTCTTATTTGTGCAAGTACACTTGTTAATCGGATTCGTACAATTTCTGGATCTGGGTATGGTTGCTGAAAGGTTAAAAATTCTCGTTCCATCCAGTCTCGAATTGCTTTTGCATCTCTTCTTTCTAGCATTTCAATCCATTGGCGTTGCTCTAGAGGTGTAAGGAATGGATCCTTCTCTTGATATGTCATTGGTTCGTTTTCTGCCAAAATAATATCATAACCTTCAAAGAAGATTCTCCGTGTTAACTGAAGTGTTTGCTCGAAAATTTCTTTTAATGTTTCTTCCTGAGATCCGACTTTCATTACGATTGCAAGAGGCTCATCCATCATTTCTTTCCAACGAGCAAGAAAAGCATTATATTCGTCCTGCAATAACACTTCATCAACTTCATGTACACATAAAATAAAGTCAGATCCTACAAATAAACGATTTTTCCCTGTAAATGGATTTCGTTCTAACGCTTTATAGACAAGAGGGAGTGTCCCAGAATTTGGTGTCAAAAATGCAACCATTGTAATCGGACCATCATACATTCGTTCATTCAAAAAAAGGTCAGGATAATCTATATTAAATGAACTTATTTCTTCATTTTTGTTTCTAGTAAAACGTTCTTTGTTACGAATTTGATAGCGTAATTGTTGAATATGCTTAATTAAATCAGTAGGAGAAAATGGGCGAAACAATACATCCTCCGCTCGATATTGTAGTGCAAGATAGGCAGTTTGAAAAATTCGCTCGGATGAAATACCTAACCAACGAATTGAAAATTTTTGGATTAAATCACCAAATCTTTCACTCTCATTTTTCCAATGGTCCATATCAAATATGACAAGGTCCGGCTGCTGCTTTTGAATAGCCTTTTCAAATTCCCCCATCGTTTTCCAAGAAACAAGGTTAATACCAGTAAAGTGCGATTCCACGACCCACCTAATCCCTGAAGCTTCTAACTCATCTTTTGCAACTAAATGAATTTCCATCGTGATGTTTCACCTTCACTTCTAACTTTTTTATATCATAATAGCAAATTTATTTTGATTATGTAGATTAAAAACGCTTAATTAATCGTTTTTAATGAAATAGTATTTGAAGTGATTGTTAGATTTCAAATTTTCCTTCTAAAAAAAGTGCCTCAAAAGTGTGTAAACTTTTGAGGCACTCACAAACGAATTATTATTTCTGATTAAACGGTGTAACAGGAGGCATAATATGTACTTTTTTATTTGGATAGATTCTTGCAATCACTGTTGATTGTGATAATCGTTTAATATCCTTGCCAGGTAGCTCCATTGATACACCATTCAGTGCAGTCTTATAAACATGCCTAATCGTATAAGGAACATTTTGGTCTTCTAAGAGAGTTTTTATTTCTTCTTGAAATTTTGCATGACTTTCTTCTACTTGCTTAGTCGCTTCTTCTAAAGTAAGTTGTTTTCCAGCTGCCTCAGCTTCCTTTACAGCCACCACAGCAGGCTTCGTCTTGAATTCAATAATAATTGAAGTCATTTGGTTAGTTGAAAAATCAATTGATGGATCTACATAAAAAGAAGGGTTCATTGTAACATTCGCCACCTTTGTCTCATCTGAATTTTTAATTGTATTAAGTGTATTCCCATTACATCCGCTCATAATAAAAAGCATTAAAATTAATAAAATACTTCCTCTATAAAAATTCTTCATATTTACTACATCCCCTTCAAAAACTGTTTAATAAAAAAAGACAACCTATCAGGATTTTATCCTTTAGAGTGTCCTTTCAAACATTATTTTACGTAGGTAAACAAAGTGTAGAAGAATGGGCATTAGTTACATCCTATAATTATCATTCAAAAATTCAATATGATAATTAATAGTCCTTAAATATTGTTTTGTTGTATCTTTAGAAAGACTTTTAATCCTCTTTAGCATATGAACACTTAATACTTTTTCATTGTTATAAATTCTATATTTTTTTAAAGTTGAAAGTCTATAATTATATTGACTCGCTTTTACTTCATTTAGTTTTTTTACATTTATTAGATAATCTGTAAAGTTCATAATTGCCCCTCCTACTTGTATAGAACAACGATTTTTCGTAAAAAGAACTAGTCCTATTATTAAAACCTACTTAGGACTAGTTCTTTGTATCATTCTATTTGGCATGTCTACTAATTATACCTCTAAAGTTTTATTTGTTTGATGTTTCAAGATTCATTAGTACTATGAGAAAATAAAAGAAAAAAAGGAGAGCAAAATTCACTCCCCCTATTTATCATCACACTACCTAAAATACCCACCCAAACTGACTACGATAGCGTATACTAGAAGGCTTTGTCTCAATTATTCATTTAATTAATCCCTAACTCTAGTTTAATCTCATCAATCGTTTTTCCCTTATATTTTTTAACCGGTTTTGGTGCATCCCCAACCGTTGGATTTTGCATTAAGTAATTTTTCTCAAAAAAAGCAAAATCTTTTGCATCAACGATATTATCAAAATTAATGTCTGCGCTTCGTTTATTCGTACCCCAATATGTTTGGATGAATAATGCATCCTTTATGTCAATTACATTGTCTTTATTTACATCTCCTGCAATTGGTGCTTTAAAGTTTATTTCTGGATTCCAATGTGCAGTTGGCATTCCTTCGTCATTTAAAAAGCCCACATGGAATGGAACATACATTGTAAAATGACCTGGTAGATCAAGTGACGCTTCCAATTCTTCAATTGTAACTGGTAGTTTTTCTACAGTTGGTGAGCCGTATGTATTGATTACCCCTGGATATATATTTCCACTTTGGTCTTTTACAGATAGCACTGCACCGATTTTAGATGGATCTACCCTCCAACTTTCCCTCCCTTCTCTTTTTAATGATTCTGGGATTCCAAAACCTCCAGTAATTTTGGAATAGGTTGGTTGGCTCCAAATTGGAGTAATCGCTGAAAACATCGAGATAGTTTGGTTCGCATCATTTTCATACGATGCTGTTGGTGATCTGAAAGTTGATAGCATATTATATGAGTCATTTTTTACTTTTAATGTGACTTCTGCAAAAGATACATCACCAGTTACTTTACCTTCTGTCATTTCTACATTTACATTTAAATTTGTATATGAACCAGATTGAGCTGTGGTCGTTGAGATTTTAGCAGTTCCGAATTTTTCAATAGCTGGATTCAGTTTTACATCTACTAACTCCAGTTGGCCAGTAGTAAAACCGAAGCTTGTTATTATTTTCTTCGCATCTGTTAGATTACTAGCTTTTAAAGTTACCTTAACACTTTCACCTTGATTCACAATTTTTTTATTTACACTTCCATATACAATTGGAGTGCCTTCTGGGATGAAAGTATAGTACTTATAACGGTCACCGATTGCCGCTGAATTATATCCCGCAAGTTCTACATTAAAGCTTTTCGCACTTATTGGAATATTGTATGCGAAGTCTCCTTTTCCATCGACGTAAAATCCGTTTGTAAACAATGAACTATTATTTTTCTCCATAACAAAATTGCCAGATTGATCTATTGAGATTCCTTGCCTTTTATAGTCATCTTGTGTTTTATCAAACACTCTACCTTTAATTGGAAATGATGTCGTGCCAGGCTTATACTCAATTACTCCTTCTTCTAAATCTGTCGTAAATTTAGGAGGTGTAATATCAATCATCGTATGGTCAACCATCGTAAACGTTTTTCCTTCTCGATTTGTACCAATTATTTTTACTTTATAATGACCTGGACCATACGGTACCTTTTCCTTTATAGTTGAAATTGGTTGCTTCGGATTTCCAGTAAACGGTAAGTAATACCCTGTAAAAACACCATCAATATAATAATCTGTATTTTCATTGTACTGAGATGTATTTAGTGTTCCTAAATAGCCAATCTCTTTATCAGTTTCGCTGTCTAATAAAACAAAATCAATTGTTTCCATACTCGATCTAGCATTAAAAACTACACCTGTCGCGTAATTTAATAAAGGATAGAAATTATTGTAATCTGAAGTCTGCATCTTATTGTATGTTGCCATCGAATTAAATCCATCTTCTACATAATGGACACCAAATGGAAGTTGATATTTTTCAGTTGGATCAGCATTATTTGTAAACACAATATAACCTTCATATATTCCTTTTTCCGCAGATTTTGGAATGTTTAAATTCATTTTTATTGATTTTGAACTAATGCCATTTAACTTAACGGATGTAGGCCCTGCAATTGTTACATTATTTTTTGCAGCATCTTTTGAACCTCTAAGTCCAGTTTGAAATTTGGCTTCAATACTAAAGATTTTCGCTTTTTCACTTCTATTCTTCATAGTAATATTTCGTGTAGAAGTTTGATCTAAATCATTAAAACTAATTGAACCAAAGCTCATTGCACCCGTTAACTCGTTAATAGATTTTTCTTTTCCATCAATAATCATTGGCGTTTTATCAACAACACTAATTTCAACGTTTGAATGAATAGCTTCATAAGCATCTACTCTTCCACTACCAATCTCATAAACACTATAATCTTTCGATAATGAATCAGCCGTATTCATTAAGATTGATTTTACGTCTGCTGGTTGTAAATCTTTATTAGATTGGAGTAATAATGCTGAAACTCCTGCAACATAAGGGGTTGCCATCGATGTTCCTGATAAACGTTCATAGGCTATTTTATAGTCTTCCGACCTAGTTCCATCTGCTGTTTTATTATTAACATAAAACGGAACAGTTGAAAGTACAGCAACACCAGGTCCGGTAATCTCTGGTTTGATATCATAATTTACCCTCGAAGGACCTCTTGAGCTAAATACCGCTAATTCATCATCTGCCGTTTTTACTTTTGTAAATTCACCAAATGTAAAATCAGTATCCCCGGCTTTCATCGCTGTTGAAATTGCCATTCCGTCTTCATATGAAACTGAAAAACTAGGAATTGAATTGACCGATTCACCTAAATACGCTTGGATTAGTCCTTCAGCTTTATTCACTTCATTGTTATAAATAATTACGCCAGCTGCGCCTTTACTTTTAGCTAGTTTAATTTTATCTACAAATACAGTGTCTCCACGAGAGATAAAAGCTATTTTTCCATTTACATCTTTACCGTTATAATCTGTTGCCTTACCAAGCCCAACGTCTACTAATTTAAACGTTTTTCCTTTTAAAGTTGTTAACTCATCTGAATAATTTCTTGCCATCTCTCTAACAGCATAATTTTTGCCATTTTGTAATCCAGTAAACTGAAACATATTAATTGCAGTTGAGGAAGCTCCAACAGTTAATGCTAAAGCTGATGAACCTGGAGAACCAAGAGTATACATTTGGTCTCCACTATTACCTGCAGCAACTACAGTTGTTACACCACTTAAAACTGCATTGTTAACAGCAACTGATGTAGCATAAAGAGGATCATTAATTGATGCCCCTAACGACATGTTTATAATATCCATTCCATCTGCAACAGCTTTATCTAATGCAGCAATAATATTAGCAGTTGTCCCACTACCATATGGTCCTAATACTCTATAAGCATAAAGATCTGCTTCGGGAGCAGCGCCAAGTGTTTTATACTCACTATTAGCAACACCACGACCGCCTATTATTCCAGCAACGTGCGTACCGTGTTCTGTATAATATGTATTTGAGCCAGAAAGCTCAGGCTGACCAGATTTTTTCCAATCCGCATACGTTGTTTCCATCGGATCATTATCATTGTTAACAAAATCATATCCACCTTTATATGCGTCCTTTAAATCAGGGTGATTATAATCAATTCCTGTATCAAGTATACCGATTTTGATACCTTTTCCTGTATAACCCTCTTCATGTAAACGATCTAATCCATCATACGGTGTATAATTAGTGACATTAAACTCATCAGCTTTTAACTGCTCATTATTTTCTGCTTGTTTTGGTGGATCAATTGAAAACTTTTCATTTTTCCAAACGGCTTTAACAACTTTTGATTTCAAAAGATTTTTAATTTGATTTGCTGGTAAGTTCATCGCTACACCATTGAACGCATGCTTATAAGAGCGATTAATTTTAAAATTTACTTTTGATTTTTTCCCATCAATTAAAACCTTATTTACATCTGCCTGAAAATCTGCATGATCTTGATCTACTAGTTTAGAAGCTTCCGTTTTAGAAAGCTGCTTTCCTTCTGCATTTAATTCAAGTTGTGCAACCTTTTCGGGTTTATTGGAAAACTCAACGATTACATCTGTTTGTTCATTGGAATTTAAATCCATATGTGATATTTGAAGACCTTTCGACTCATTAGATGATAGCTCTTTTAAAGCTACCCTTTGTGTTGGTGTTAATTTTGTAAGAATTTCTTCTGCTTTTGAATAACTATCAGCTTTTGAAACATGACCTACAACTCCTACATTGGCTAAAATAAAACTTGATGATAATGATACGACAGTCATCCTTTTTAAGAACTTTCCTTTTCGTGAATTACTCCCCATTTTCTTCCTCCTATGTTTCGACTATATTCTCAATTATTCTGAAAATTCGGTCGGTGGTCAAACGGGTTATTTTAATGTGATGAAATCAACACTTTATTTAAAAATAGACTGTTTTCGACTTTTTTTGATATAAAAGTCAGTAAAAATTCACACAAGTTGGAAAATAACGTATTTAAAATAAAAAAGCCCTATTGAAGAATTCAATAGGAATTTTAAAAAGACCTTATCCAAGTTTGGATAGGTCTTCTATTAATAATACTTTAATTTAATTGATTCATCGTTACAGAAAAGATATAGCTTTGATACTTATCACAGCCTTCATACCTAAATCTCTTTCCGTCTTTTTTATATTCTCTACCATCTTCTTGAAAACCTAAATCTTGTAAAGCGTCTTTAATTGAACCATTTTCGTAATCTTTTCCGACTTGGAATTCGATACTCAAATTACTCACCCTTTTACTAGTTTTTATTATTTATTTTGGTAATTTTAGGGTGATTTTATACTTGAGAGTAATCATCTAATAATACTACTTTTGCTACGAAATCATGTTCAGAGTTTAGTGAATTACTTATTTCTAGAATGATATCATCATAATCTCTTTCGATACGTGGCCAACTAGTCGGTCTATAACCCGTACTCATCGTGCAACCTCTTTCTAAAATATCTCCAAACAGAAGCATCTGATTCTTCCATTGATGTCATATCTGAAAGTGGCTTTGATCCTAGTGTATCTTCATATGGACCCTTATATTTAATTTCAAAAGCTGCGTTTTGGTTTATCAAAAATACTTTTTCATCTTGTTCCGTACCATTAGATTCTGGATTACTATTTTCCCCTTCATTTACTATTTCTTGAACTGGATAGACTTTCCCAGTCCTTGATTTCCAAAGAGTGTTACTTTTTATTCTAGCTTGCTCGTTAGTTTCTTTTCTTTGATAGCCAATAAATCGTCCGTCATTATCCAGTTATTTATAGTAGTAATACTTACTCCAAAATAAATAGATAATTGTCCTGTTGTATATTCACTTACAGACTCATCTTGATTTGAGGCCACATCTGCTAACAAATTTAGTATTTCTCTGTAATAAGTTTTTAACAACTCTGAATCAGATAAAATCTGTTCGCTAAGCTTGCTATATTGTAGCTTGTTACCTTCCCTCTTATCTACATAGTTCACCAACACTTTAAAAAACAAAATCTTATCTTCTTCGTCATGCTTTTGGTATTTCCGACTTTACCTTCTAACTAAATTAAAAAATAATCATTTACTAATATAATAATTTCCATACTTTTTCTCCCTTTAGGCTCCTTTTTCTTGAGTTAATTTTAACCAAAAACATACATATTCTTAATAAAATTCGATTTTTTATTTACCAATTTTTAACTAAAATCAATACTTTTTAACTATTTTAAAGATTCTGAATTAATATTTCCTCTATATTTCCGCTTATTTTTGTCTCTCATAACGCAAGAATTGACGAATTTTGTAGTTTGATAAACCAGTTTTTCGGATGATACGATGAATTCCTCAATACCACATTTGTTAACCAAGGGGAGGAATTTTTAATGAACAAAAAAGTTTTAGCGGTTGGATTATCTGTAGGTTTGGCGGCAAGTAGTTTAGCGGTAACTAATACATATGCTGCACCAAAAAATGTATTGTCAAATTACAAGTACAACAAATCAGTAGGATCTCCTGAATTCGTTTCTGGACAGCTGACAAAACCATCAGCTAAGAATGCTGAAAGCGTTGTAAAAGCTTATGTAAATGCTAACAAAGATAAGTTCAAACTAGGTTCAAAGTCTGCAAATGAGTCGTTCATTGTTAAGTCTAGCAAAAAAGATACTTATGGTACCGCACTTCACTTACAACAAGTTTATAATGGTGTTCCTGTATGGGGATCTACTCAAACGGCTGTAGTTGGAGATAATGGTGCTCTAAATGTATTCTCTGGTACAGTAATTCCAAACTTAGATACTAAAAAAGGGTTAAAATCTACTAAAAAAGTTAACGCTAATAAATCTATCAAAATCGCAGAAACAGACCTTGGATATACTCCTGTCTATGAAAAAGACCCTACAGCTCAACTAGTAGTTTATACAAGTGGTGATGATGCTACATATGCTTATCAAGTAAACTTAAACTTCCTTTCTCCAAAACCAGGAAACTATAATTATTTCATTGAAGCTTCAACAGGAAAAATTTTAAATAAATATAATAGTATTGATACAATGGACAGCATCCATGCTGCTAGTAAATCAGCTGGAGCATCAGTTGCTAAACCATCAGTTACTGGTACAAATGTAACTGCAACAGGAAAAGGTGTACTTGGTGATACAAAAACATTAAATATGACTCAATCTGGTTCAACTTATTATTTACAAGACAATACAAGAGGAAACGGTATTTTCACATATAATGGAGCTAATCGTACTACTCTTCCTGGTACACTTTTGACAAGCACTGACACACTACTAAATAGTACAAGTGAAGCTGCAGCAGTTGATGCACATTATTATGCTGGAAAAACATACGACTATTACAAAACTGTTTTTGGACGTAATTCATTTGATGGTAATGGTGCTGCCTTAAAATCAACTGTCCATTATAGCCGTAGTTATAACAATGCATTTTGGAACGGTACTCAAATGGTTTATGGAGATGGTGATGGAACAACATTCACTTACTTATCAGGTGGACTTGACGTAGTAGCGCATGAGTTAACTCACGCTGTTACAGAAAGAAGTTCAAACTTAATCTATCAAAATGAATCTGGTGCATTAAACGAAGCTATTTCGGATATTTTTGGAACTGTAATTGAGTTCTATAATAATAACAATCCAGATTACGAGATTGGTGAAGATATCTATACACCAGGTATTGCTGGTGACGCTCTTCGTTCAATGAGTGATCCAACTAAATATGGTGATCCAGATCATTACTCAAAACGTTACACTGGAACATCTGATAATGGTGGCGTTCACACAAATAGCAGTATTATCAATAAAGCTGCTTACTTAATTTCAGCAGGTGGAACTCATTATGGTGTAACTGTTTCAGGCATCGGTATTGATAAATTAGGAAAAATTTTCTATCGTGCAAATACTGTTTACTTAACTTCTTCAGCAACTTTTAGTCAAGCACGTGCAGCACTTGTACAATCTGCTGCTGACCTATATGGTGCAAGTTCTGCTGAAGTAACAGCTGTTAATAATGCATTTGATGCAGTTGGTGTAAAATAAAGTTTGATTTATAAAGAAAAAGAAGCCTCATAAGTGTAAGTACTTATGAGGCTCTTTTTTGGGCGAATGGAGGCAGCGAATTCGAATGCTTTTTATTGAGAAACTTTCGTACCGTTCAAGAAATTGAGTAATTCATTAAATGTATTTTGGGCAGCTTTCGTATTCATTTGGAACTGGTATTCATGACCTAGTTTTCCTTCTGATTTACTATAAAAGACTTGCTTAACACCTGTTCTTTTTTCTAGTAAAGTTGCGAATTTTTTACCTTGTGATTCGAAGGAACCTGTATTTCCATCAGTTATAAATGTTGAAACAAATTTTTCTGGTACATTTCTTAAAAGGGATGTTTCCTTTGTCATCTTTTCATCTTCCCAATTGTATTTTCCAAAATAGGCCCATCCAACCCGTTTAAATACAAATTTAATAAATCTTGATGAAGCGTTTGTCTGAACTTCTTTCATATCATAAGGACCACAAAGAAGAATCGCACCACGGATTGTATTTGGATCAACACTTTGACCTATTTTAGCTGTATCGGAGTAGTGTTTATTCATTTGAATGCTTACAAATTGTGCTGTAAGCTGAGCTCCCGCTGAATCTCCAGCTATATAAATATTGTTTAAATCCAGTTCATATTTACCAGCATTTTTTTTGACAAATTTGTATGCTTGATCAATTTGTTGTAGAGGTATTGGATAAGCAACACTTGGAGCTAAGGGGTAATTTATATTCACTACATTATACCCATGACTCGCGATATATGTAGCATATTTCCGAACATCATTTTTATCTCCAGCTACAAAAGCTCCACCATGAATCCAAAAAATAGTTGGAACGTATTTCAAATCACCTTTATACTTAATCAAATCAAACGTACTGCTTTTATATTTTGATGAGTATTCAATATCAGTATCCATTGTTGTTTTTTGTTTTGCTATACCATAATCAGCTGCCTCTACTTCAATCCCACCGGCGAAAGACTTTTTCAAAAACCACGTAACAGGTCTTGGAGATAGAAATATCGATCCAACACCAACTATGATCAGTAAAAGTAAACATATTCCAATTATTTTAAATGTGCGCTTCATATTTGTCCTCCAGATAAAGTGCTATCTGAAGATTATTATTCGATTTTCCAAAAAATATCATACATTAAGTCAGATCTTAATCTAATTCTACCAATTATTAAAGTCAGTAATATCAAATCAAGCAGAGTTCACAAAGTGTTCGCGCTTTTCTAGGTTAATCTAATTTCGTTCACTTATTAGATTAATAACATTTTCTTAAGCGCATTGTAAATACCATGTTCATTGCAACTATCTGTGATTAAATTAGCTTTCTCTTTTACCGCAGTTTCAGCATTTCCCATTGCAACGCCAATTCCTGAATGTTCCATTAGTTCGATGTCGTTCATTCCATCACCGAAGAAGACAATATCTTCTTGCTTAAATCCATTTTCTTTAGCGATTTTCAAAATTGTCTTTGCTTTCGAACCCTCTCTAGGAATGACATCTGAGCCATATTGGTGCCAACTCACATATCGGAATTCGTTGATATCATATTTATGAAGATCTTCAGTCTTACAAAAAAGCATAGCTTGAATAATGGAATTTTCTTTCCAATACATTTCATCAAAATCAGGGATAATCAAACCTAAACTTTCATAAGAACTTGTTAATGACTCTCCAGGTTCTTCAAAATGTCTTTTTACTCCGTCCAATGTTTGGAACACAATCTGGTCATTGTTTTCCTTCGCAATATTAATTAGTTTCATAATCGATTCTTTTGAAAATACTTCCTCATGTGCTAATTCATGGCGGACATACCCTACTGACCCATTGCATAAAACATAAGTATCAATTTCGAGTTCGTCGACAATTGATATTGCAGAAGTGTAGTCTCTTCCTGTTGCGATTACGATTTCATGTCCATTTTCTTTAAGAGAAACTAAAGCTTGTTTCGTACTATCTAGAAACTTCATTTCAGTCGTTAATAATGTTCCATCAATGTCAAAAACTATAAATTTTTTACTCATTTTCTTTCCCCACATTTTTCTCTATTTTTTTTATCTTTAATTATGCTTTAAACAGAATCTCTTTCTACAATTCGATAAGGTATTTTTATTTTTTCTCTAGATTTCTTTATGACAAGGCTACAAGCTTGTTCACCGATTTTCGTTAATTGGTGATCCACTGTAGAAATTCCCATCCCGATACCAATTGGTTGATTTTCTTGACCAATGATTGCTAAATCAGTAGGGATTTTCACTTGTTGTGACTTTGCGTATAAAAACATGCCCCCTGCCACTTCGTCTCCATTTGCATAGATAGCAGTTGGCTTTTTTTGTAATTCCAGGAATTTCTTTGCAGCTTCATATCCGTCTTCTAAGCAATGACAATCTGATAGATGGTATTCAGGTTGAAGTTCACCAAAAATCTCATTGTAAGCAGTAATCATTTGTTTCGTGCTATTACTTTCTAGCCTAGCTGTTGTGAATGCTACCACAGCATGCCCTTTGTTTTTTAATAGTTGGAAAGCATCTAGATAAGAAGAATAGCGGTCCATATAAGAACAACCAATTTCTTTGTGTTGTGTATATTCACAAGCAACAATTGAACCATATTCGCTAAACGGAATGATTGTTTCCCAATCATTTGCTCGTGAAGTGATAATGATGCCATCATACAGCTTGCTTTTTAACTTTTGCAAATACTCCACTTCTTTTTCTTTACGATAATTTGAAGGAAGTACCGTTATCAAAAAATCTTTCTCTAATGCCTTGTTCAGTATTCCGTTTAATATTTGATCAAATGCTGGATTGTTGTTATATGGGAGAATAACACCAATTGTCCTTGTTTCTCCTCGAATTAAATCAATTGCATTTTTATTTGGTGTATAGTTCATTTCTTCAATAACTTTCAGAACTGCCTCTCGTTTATCACTAGCAACATACTTATAATTGTTTAAGACTCTAGAAACAGTAGAGACAGATACACCTGCTAATCTTGCAATATCGTTAATATTTGTCATCACACACCTCCAACACATATGAATTTTCAAGGATTTTTATGTTTTAACATTCATTTTGGAAAAAGCGTTTATAAAGGAAACAAGGTTTCCACTGTATGCCCATCTTACCGTAATCCTGTGTTCTCCTACAATGAATGTAGAATGTTCAAACTCTCTTCTTTCTCCTTCAAACCAGAAGGATTTTTCCAAATTTAATAGCTTATTGCTTACAATATATAATCTTTTATTGGTTAAATACAAATCTCCAAAGTAAATATTCTGTGTTCCATCAAAGATATCCAATAAACCTGTAACGGTAGACAATAGATGTTCATCGTATTTAAAATCAATTTTACTGTTCATCTTTTTTCTCCCTTCGTTGAAAATCGGCTTACTTTCAATCTAATTTATGAAATGGATTTCAAGTCAAGAGAAAAAATCAAACTAAATTTCAAGCCAGCTATCTGGAAGTAGATTAAGGTTAATAGCCATAAGAAATAGAGAGAATTGACAATCAAAAAAAAGTTGGAATCATCTTTTTTATTGATTCCAACTTTTTTATATACTGACTATTTTTGGCTGTTGTGTATCGCCTGCTTTTCCAAATACTTGTACATCTTTTTCATATTTTCTGGTGCGTCCAATGGGTCTTTTACAATCATTTCAATAATACAGAGTCTTTCAGAACATTCAATTTCAGCTTGGTTAATTGCCTGTTCAAGCTCTCCATTGGTACTGACAATCGCAGTAAACGCATTGCCCCCAAAGGCTTCAGCCAGCTTAGTATAAGACCACCTAGGGATTTTGTTGTATTTTTGATTTTTAGTTTTGACATTTAAATATTTTTCAATCGTATAACCGTCATTGTTTAAGACGAAAATGATAGGTTTACAGCCGTAATAGAGCATCGAGCTGATTTCTTGAGCAGTTAACTGTAGTGATCCATCACCTGTGAACAGTAACACCCGACGTTCTGGAGCCGCGATACTTGCACCGAACGTCGAGGGGGTTGCATATCCAATGGATCCCCAGCCTCCTTGCCCAATATATGTAACATTACTCGGCAGCCTCACCTCCGCCATACCATTGAAGAGTGTACCAATCTCAACAATCAAAATGTCATCCTTTTTCAGCATACGTTGAAGAAGTGGATAATAGCCGGCCGCTTTAAGTGGTTCATCATTACTTACATTGTTTTGATTGTATGGAAATGACACCTGTTTGAGTAATCCTTGACCTTTATAACCAACATTTTGTACTGCTTGAAGCATGTCGGTAGCAAGAACGTTTAGATATACTGCACCTGCAATTTTAACTAGGTCTGATTGGATATCGATCGTCACCATTGAATTCAGTTTTGCGGTAAAATTCGCTGTGTTGGTGTCCGCGGGTACCAAGCCAATCGCAATGATACAGTCTGCATTTTCTACCGTACTTTGAACTTCAGAACATCCAAACGAGCCTAAGTACATTCCGATATAATTAGAATGGGTTTCATCGAATGCCCCTTTACCAAACATCATGGAAACAACGGGTATATTCATTGCGTCAACTAGCTGCTTAACTGCAGCCTGAAGGCCAAAACGTATGGTTTTCACATCCACTAGGATGACTGGCCGCTTTGCACAATCTAGCAACTGACGGACATGTTCTGCTGCAGCCTGAAGAGATATTAAGTTAGACGTTTTTTGTTGTGGTGTTGGTTCTATCCGGTTCATAATCGGCTGATCAACTAAATCATCGGCCACAACGAGGTAAACAGGCTGTTTCTTTTCTTTTGCAATGCGAATAGCAGCCGGAATTTCAATCATGGCATTTTCAGGTGTGATAACGGCATTATAGGCCGTTATTTGTTTATACATATTACGAAATACATTAAAATCTCCATCCATTAAAGTGTGGTGCATCAGTTTGTGTTCTTTTTGATCTTTTTCTTTTGGCGAACCAACAATATGAATTATGGGAACATGTTCACTATAGGCTCCAGCTATCGGATTGCATGCGTTCAACTCCCCAACTCCAAACGTCGTAATAAGAGCGGAAATCCCGTTGATTCTTGCGTAACCATCTGAAGCATAACCCGCGTTTAGTTCGTTCCGACCTTCGATAAACTGGATTCCGTTATATCGCTCCAAAGTATCAAGTAGTGAAAAATTATAGTCTCCTGCGACGCCAAAAATTTTTGTAATGCCTTCTAGCTTCAAGCAATCAAACAAAAACTGTCCAACTGTTTTTTGGGCCATTCCAGAAAGCGTGTCGGGATTAACCGTATTCTTCATTTTATCCATTACACACTCACTCCTTTACCAGTGTTTATATCTTGTTCATTTTTCTAGTACCCTTTTTATTCGTACCCTTTCATTGAAGAGGCTATACGGATGTTTGGAATAAGGAATACTGTAAAGCCAATACAAAAGGACAAATTCGAATTAACGAATTTGCCCTTTTGTATTTTTTTCCACTTCAGATATTATGATCAACAAATAAAGTGATTTTTATTGAAAATTATACTGCTGAAAAAAGATGGTTATTGAATTGTATTTTTCAACATATTGTACATATTTGTAACATGTTCATCGACTTGATCTCGTGACATACGAAGTCGTTCAACTGATGTTCCATATCCAATTTCTTGTTTCCCTTCTTTTAATCCCTTGAAAATACCATCTGCGAATTCATCTAAAGGTTCGCCGTGAGTATGCAATCCTGTTCCTCCTAAATCAGTATTAACTGCCGGAGGAGCAACTTCAATTACTTCTACAGATGTTTCGGAAAGTTGATGACGTAAACTCATTGTAAAGGAATGAATTGCTGCTTTTGTAGCTGAATAGATTGGAGCAATGACCAAAGGAGTAAAAGCTAATCCCGATGAAACATTCATAATCGTTGCCGCTTCTTTTGTAGCAAAATATGGAGCAAACATCATAGATAGATGGAATGGTGCTTCAATGTTTGTTGTGATTTCTTTATTGAAATAATGCCAATCGTTCTGAGCATCTGCTTTTAAAACATTAAAACGTTGTTGAATCCCTGCATTGTTCACTAGCACATTCACTTCTGGATAATTCTTTGTTACCCAATTAAACAATGATACACGTTCAGACTCAGAACTCAAATCACTAACATGTGTAATAAGATCTGGAAATTTTTCTTTCGCATTTTTAAGGACATTTTCACGTCGTCCAGTCACTATGACTTTATTTCCCGATTTAATAAACCGTTCTGCAAAAGCTAATCCGATCCCAGTACTTCCACCTGTAATAAGGATTGTATTTCCTGAAAGTTTCATTTTAATTCCTCTTTTCCATATATTTTCCACTTGATATTATACTTTTTTCAAAAATCCGATTGATTTGTATAACGATTAATTTTCAAATCAATCCCCTCTAACGATTTGGTCATTAACGAAATTTCTTCAAGAACTGCCTGCTTATGATTCCTCATCATTTCAAGTCGGAGATCAACCGTTTTATCTCCTTCTACGACCCAATCAATATATTGCTTAATACTACTAATGGACATATGCGTATTTTTTAAACAAATAACGGTTTCAAGGAGTGACATTTGATTTTCTGAAAATAGCCTTCTACCTGCTTGATCACGCTCAATCAGTGGTAATAGCCCTTTTTTTTCATAATAACGTAAGGTTGATTCAGTAATATTGAACTTTGCTGCAGCTTCACTAATTGAACAATATTTCATTGGGACCCCCAAAAATATAGCTTTCATTGTCGACAAGAATATCATAAGACTTAAACTATGGTTTAAGTCAACAAAAGAAAAAATAAGATCGACTAGTTTGTCGATCAAATTTGTTTAATATACTCATGTGTGGATGAATACGACTTTACATTTTCATCCTAAACTATTAAGCCATTCTTTATAGAATCTTTGTTGTTCATCAATGCTAACAAAAGTCAAATTAAAGTCACAATCAAATAGTTCGACTAAATCCTCTGATTTGGCTTGTTTACCGGACTGTAATTTATAAGCTAAACGTCCATTCCCCATAGATAATGACATTGGAGATGGATAAACATCTAATGCAGCTCCATTGCAATGAATTTGAATGTTCATTTCTTCTAAATCTTGTCTCAGCATTAATAATGCATCAAAAAAGTTTTCGTTAATATAACAAAAGTCTTGGCCGTTTAATCCTATTCTTAACATAACCATATCTTCATTGTTTGGTGCTTCTTCAAATATTTCTAGTATTTCCTCGGATTGCTTCTTTCCTTGTGAAACAAATTTAATTATTTTCTCCTCTTTTATCAATTAAAAACACCTCTAGTATATGGCACTAAGTTCTCCAATATTTCATTCTAAATCTCTACCAATCGCTCTTCCTGCTTGTCTACCTGAAAATAAACAACCACCTAAAAATGTTCCTTCCATCGCGCGGTAACCATGTACACCACCACCGCCAAATCCAGCAACTTCACCTGCTGCATACAATCCAGGAATTGTATCTCCTGAAGAATTTAATACATTACCATCTAAATTTGTTTGAAGCCCACCTAGTGTTTTACGACTCACAATATTTAAACGGACAGCAATTAATGGACCGTTTTTAGGGTCTAAAATTTTATGAGGAGATGCAACACGAATTAATTTATCACCAATATAATTTCGTGCTCCTCTTAAGGCAGTGATTTGTAAATCTTTCGTAAATTTATTATCCATTTCACGATCACGTGCGATTAGTTGACGTTCGATTTCATCATAGTTTAGTAAATTTTCCCCGGTTATTTTATTCATGCCTTCGACAAGCTCTTCTAATGTGTCTGCAACGACAAAGTCCTCTCCTTTTTCCATAAAAGCTTTTACAGGTGCTGGTATCCCTGAAGTTGCCCTTTTCATCACTTGTTTTATGCTCTTTCCTGTTAAATCAGGATTTTGTTCCGAACCTGAAAGTGCAAACTCTTTTTGAATGATTTTTTTCGTTAAAATAAACCAGGAGTAATCATAACCAGTTTGTTGAATAGTTTCTAATGTACCTAAAGTATCAAAACCAGGAAAATTAGGTGCAGGAAATCGTTGTCCACGTGCATCTAACCAAATTGATGATGGTCCAGGAAGAATACGGATTCCATGATTGCTCCATACTGGATTCCAGTTTTTTATGCCTTCAGTATAGTGCCACATTCGATCACGATTAACAATTCGACCACCTGCATTCTCAGTAATAGCAAGCATTCGACCATCAACATGTGCTGGTACACCAGATATCATCCTTTTCGGCGGGGTACCTAGTCGACTTGGCCAATTTTGGCGTATTAATTCAAAGTTCGCTCCAATACCGCCACTTGATACTAAAACGGCTTTTGCCCCATATTGAAAGTCACCAATTATTTCACGAGAGCTATCTTCTCCTCGCTCTGATTTACTTGGTTCTAATAAAGAACCACTTACCCCGACTACTGCTCCATCTTGTGTTAATAGTTGATCTACACGATGACGGGACCTAAATTCTACTAAACCTTTTTTCATATGCTCGCGAACTCTTCGTTCGAAAGGAGCAACAATTCCTGGCCCTGTGCCCCATACTATGTGAAATCGTGGCACGGAATTCCCATGTCCCTCTGCAAGATATCCACCACGTTCAGCCCAACCGACGATTGGAAAAAATCTCACACCCAGGTCATAGAGCCATTGCCTTTTCTCACCTGATGCAAACTCGACATATGCCTCTGCCCATTTCTTTCCCCAATAATCCTCATCATCTTCTCGATCAAATCCCGCTGTTCCAAGCCAATCCTGCCAAGCTAATTCCTTCGAATCCTTAATTCCTAATCTACGTTGTTCAGGAGAATCTACTAAAAATAACCCACCAAATGACCACCAAGCCTGACCACCTATTGATGTTTTCGGTTCCTGGTCTAATAACAATACACTTTTCCCAGCATCAGCCATCTCAGCAGTTGCAACTAAACCAGCCAATCCTGCGCCAACAACAATCACATCGAACTTCTCCATCCAACTCCCCCTCCTTTTAAGCCTTCTAATCTATAAAATGATGAATTTTTCGGTACAAAAACAGTTTTCTAAATTTTCAGTTATCATTTAAATAATACAGCAAATAGTAAGATAATAAAAGGAAAGAAGGTTCATCAATCGTGAACCTTCCTCCTTATTTCTATGCTTTTGTTGTCCATAAACCTAATGTACATTTTTCTTTTTAAATCTTCCACCACGTACTTCTGCAATATCTGAAATAGCTAAAAAGGCAGATGGGTCAATGTCATCAACAATTGTTTTTAATTCTGCTTCCTCTAATCGAGTGATAACACAATAGATAACCTTTGTAGTTTCACCTGAGTATGCTCCAGTACCATTTATATATGTAACACCACGGCCCATTCTAAAAAGAATCGCTTCTCCAATATCATCATTTTTATCACTAATGATCCATGCTGATTTTGATTGTTCCAATCCTTCAACTACGATATCAATTGTTTTAAATGCGACTAAATATGCAATAATTGAGTACATTGCGCGATCCCAAGAGAAGATAAATCCAGCAGCTCCTAAAATAAATAAGTTGAAAACCATAATGATTTCACCAACGGAAAAAGGAATCTTACTATTAATAATAATCGCTAGAATCTCAATTCCGTCCAGTGCGCCACCAAATCGTATGGCTAATCCTACTCCGACACCTACGACCATTCCTCCAAAAATTGTTGCAAGTAGAATATCTTCCGTAAAAGCAGAGATATGGTGAAATCTGCTTGTTAAATATGAAAGAACAGTGATACCAAGAATGGTGGAAATTGCAAATGTTTTCCCAATTTGCTTATAACCCAAATAAAAAAAAGGTAGGTTTAGCACAAATAGAAATACCCCAAGTGGAAGTCCTGTAAGATGGGAAAACATAATTGAAATACCTGTTATTCCACCATCAATAACATCATTTGGAACTAAAAAAATTTCAAGACCAGTTGCTACAAGTAAAGCACCTACAAGCATAGCGATTGCTCTTTGTACAATCTTCATTTTGTGAGATTTACCGTTTGTTGCATGTATTGCTCCTGCCATCTCAAATACCGTCCTAACTGTTTTGTAAAATTTTTCTACATTTAATATTTGCTCTTATGCTCAATTTATACTAAATAAGTTCATTCTCTGGACATTCACAATTTGTTCAAATATAATTAGCTAGACAACTATTTTATTTAGCTAGCTAACTAATTTTTCGAGGAGACTTTTTTATGCGCAAAAAGCAGCCTTTCTTTTTTTTATTAAATCAAACTACACGTCAGTTTTCGAAATCATTTAATGAGCATCTTGTTCCTACTGGATTGTATTTGGCACAATGGTCCGTCATTCATTATATCCATTTACATGGACCATGTACTCAGCGAACAATTTGTTCGAATTTGAATATTGAACCACCTACACTGACACGTACACTACGTAGAATGGAAATTTTAGACTTAATTGTTCGCAAAGAAGGAACGGATAAAAGAGAAAAAATGATTCATCTAACTGATAAAGCTATAAATCAATTTGATAGTTGGAAAGAACAAATCATCTCATTTGAGAATGATGTTATTAAAGATATACCCGATGAAGAGCTTGATATTGCACTTCAAGTTTTTCAAAAAATGATGAACAATATGAAAGCGTCGGAGGTTACTAAACAGGGGGAATAAGTTTGAAAAACGAGCGTTTATGGACAAAGGATTTTCTAAGTGTAAGCTTAAGTGGATTTTTTGTGTTTTTAGTATTTTATACGTTGATGGCGACATTGCCGATTTTTGTGATTGATAATTTAGGCCAAGAAGATAGTAAAGTTGGTCTTGTAGTAACATGCTTTCTTATCGCCTCAGTTGCAATTCGTCCATTTGCAGGTATCTGGCTTGATACAATTGGTCGCAGAAAAATATTAATCATTTCATTAGTTTTCTTTACATTAACAACATTTTTATATCCTTTTATAAATAATTTTGCATTATTACTATTATTGCGTTTTGCACAAGGGATTGCTTTTGGCCTAGGAACAACCGCAACGGGTACAATAGTTGCTGAAATAGTTCCTGTATCACGTAGGGGCGAAGGTATGAGTTATTATAGTTCATCCATGATCCTTGCAATGGTATTTGGTCCTTATCTTGGTATAAATTTAATGAATCATTTCACCTTCCACATTTTGTTTTTTGTTTGTGGATTCTTCGCAATTATTTCACTTATATTCGGTCTATTCATTGCGATTCCTAAACAAACATTGAAAGCAAAAACTCGAATAAAACCATCACAATTAATTGAGCATTCAGCATTACCAATCTCAATTACTTCAGCAATTATCTCTTTTGGTTACAGTGGTATCATTTCATTTATCACATTATACGCAAAGAAATTAGGTTTTGTAGATGATGCGAGTTTCTTTTTTATTGTATATGCAGTTTTCATTTTAGGTTCAAGACCTTTCACTGGTAAACTATTTGATCGTAAAGGAGCAAATATAATCGTTTACCCTGGGATCATTTTATTTACGATTGGTCTAGTTGTATTGAGTTTTTCAACAGTACAAACAATCTTTTTATTTTCCGCTGCATTAATCGGTCTAGGCTATGGTTCAATCGTACCTAGTTTCCAAACGTTAGCGATTAACACGGCTGCCCCTGCTAAAAAGGGAATGGCAACAGCGACATTTTTTATGTTTTTTGACACCGGTATGGGGATTGGCTCTTACGTTCTTGGAATTATATCTGCAAAAAGTTCCTTCCATATTATGTACGTCATAACGGCAATTGCTGTATTATCAACGACTGTCATTTACTATTTATTGCATGATCGTAAACAAAGAAAAGCTACAAATATTGACAATGCGGCAGCATAAACTTAAAACCCACCAATATTTTTGGTGGGTTTTCTATGTTTACATCGTTATTCCTTTATCTATAACAATAATTTTAACTTTTACTTTTATATTCGATTTTTGGTATGTATCGAGCCAATGATTCTCATTTTTTTCCCAATCAGAATATTGAAATGAATGAGCTAGGATGCCAAATCCGACTGGATCAACTTTATCTTTTTGAAAAGATTGAACTAGATCATTTAAATCTTTTTGTAATTTTTTTTGTATTGCATTTTTCAATTCTTTTTCTGTTGCATTTGTCAATCCTATTGGGGATTCTGTAATCATAATCGGCATTGTCAAGTTTACATTAAAGGTATAGCGACCATTTGAATATTTTTTATCGATTTTCCGCTTTACATCTTTAATATAAAAACTAGTTTCTTCTTCAGTAAAAACATCATCTTGATCTCTTTTAAATTTTTTAAGATCCAATGCAACAACTAATTGCCCCACTAAATGATCTTTTAAAATTTTTAGCATTTGTGTTTCATTCATTGATAGGGTTCGATTATACAAATTATTTTTGGTTAATATTGTCGTTCCATTGACTACTAAATGGTCACCTTGTACTGTAAGTTCAGGTGCAAAAGGTGTTATTCCCTTCTCATAATACATTTGATGAAACATTCGTAAAGACGTTCTGAAAGCAACATTTCGAAAATCAGCAGTTTGTATTAATTGAGGAATATAGATTGGCAACTCTGGTTTATCCTTTGGTTTTAAATTAAAAACATCGGAAAGTGGACCATCTACAAAAATAAGATCGGCATTTAATCGAAACTTTGGATCTCGATAAAACATATCCATTATTGAAAACCAATTTTTATGTTCAAGAACCTTTGATCCAATTAAGATTGCTTGAATTTTACCACCACCAGTAACACCATTAGCTCGGGTATCAAAATAATTTCTTGATTCTTTAATAGAAAGAGTTTGTACACTAAAATGTTCAGTTTTCTCTTTTGTTTCTTCACTAAAGACTGGGCTTGCCATATATACTTCTACTTTATTTTCATCATTTACATCGATTCCTAAAATCATCGATAATGTGACATCTTCTATATTAATTTTCCCTCTGCAACCTGAAACGCCGATTACTAAAAAAATACTAAGCAAACATACTTGAAAATATTTCAATTGATTTTCACCTTACTTAACCTATTTTTTATTAAACCGCCCACCAATAAGAGGATTGGAATACCGATTATTATGCATGTTCCAGAAACCATTATATAATGTAAATGAATAGTCGTATTTGTAAACGTCGGTACTTGAATAAACGTAAGTATGAAAATTACGATAAAAAGAAAAATAACGATAAAAGGTTTTAGTTTAAATTTAAATAACTCTGAAAACCCATTCATCCCGGCCCAAATATACGTAACCCATGTTTTCGATATAATCATTAAAAATAATGAGAATAAAATGAAATCTAATCGCTCAACATATTGGAATTCCATTATACTTAAAATATCGATTACGGGCTCAAACGTCATTTTGATTTCATAAGGACTATAAATAACAAAGCAAATAATTGTTACAAAAATATATGTAAATGTTGTTAATGCATTTCCAATAATAACACCTTTAATTGCTTTTTCTTTCGACTTTAAATAGGGATAAAAAACTAGGATTAACTCAATTCCTAGAAATGAAGTTGTCGTTAATGGAATTGTCTTAAAAATCGGCATCCAGCCATTCTTTATAATTGGTAAAATAAAATTTAGATCAGCATCTTTAAGCGTGAAAAGTAGCATGAATAAAGTAAAAAAAGCAATTGGAAAAATTGCTTCTATATATTTTCCAATTAAATGAATTCCACCTATTATCAGCTGATAAGTTGGAAAAAGAAATAACACTAATAAAATATACCCTTTTGTTTCTTGAAGAATGTAGGATTGAATATATAAGATGGCTCTACATAATACGAGATACCCAGCATAAAGGAAATAGATCGCTTGTAAAAGGACTACAATTGATCCGATTATTTTTCCTAGATAAAAAGTAAAAAAACTTACGTAATTTAAATTAGGAGCCTTCTCTCTTAATTTAACAAATAAAATGCTAATAAAAGTAGAAATGATCCCCCCAAAAAGAATTGCGATCCAACTACTTGTACCTCCTTTTAGAGCTAGTTCTCTAGGAAGTGACAACATTCCAATCCCTACTTGTATACCAAAAATCATTAAAATAAATTGAAACTGTGTAATTTTTGACTTCGTAATAACCATGAAAGAATCCCTTCTAACATTCATTCTTCATTACGTTTATTTTGTTTTTTCCAAAGATAGTTTAAAGGTACCCTTATGAATGTATCTTTAAATGCATCAAGATTGATTGGGGAAAATGGTAATGTATAAGGTTTGTTATAGCTAGATAAACTCAATCCATGGATCATGAGAACCATAGTACTTACAATCAAACCAATTAAACCAAATAATGAAGCCATAATCATAATTGGAAATCGAATGACTCGTAAACTAGATGCCATTTCATAGTTTGGAATAATGAATGATGAAATAGCAGTTAGAGCTACAACGATTACCATAATATTACTAACGATTCCTGCTTGAACAGCTGCTTGCCCGATTACAATCCCGCCTACAATGCCAACTGTTGTACTAATAGGTGCTGGTAGCCTAATAGCTGCTTCTCTTAACATTTCTAAAGTTATCTCCATAACAATGGCTTCAAATAAAGGATCAAATGGAACCTTTGCCCTAGATTCCCCGATGGATAGAAGTAATTTTAAAGGAACGATTTCATAATTGAATGAAATAATTGCAATATAGATTCCTGGCAAAAAAATTGTTAAAAAAAATGCAACTACTCTAAGTAAACGATTAAATGACGCCACCATCGCTCTTGCAGCATAATCATCAATCGTTTTAAAAAATATTGCAAAATTAATCGGTAAAATAATAACTTCAGAGGATCGGTCTACGATTAAAACTACTTTCCCCTCAAGTAATGTCGTAGCTGCAACATCGGGTCTTTCAGTCGTAAAATATTGCGGAAAAGGCGAAAATGGGTTCCTTTCCATCAATTGCCCTAAATGGTTTGCATTTAAAACAGAATCAAGTTTTATCTTTGAGATATTTTGTTCTACGCCAGATAGTAAATCTTCATCTACTAATCCATCGATATACGCAATTGATACAATACTTTTATTTTCACTTCCGATTTCAACCCGCTTAATTTGAAAATCTCTGCTTTTAATAAATCTACGAAGTAACGCAATATTTGCTTGATCAGTTTCAACAAAGGATATTTTTGAACCTCTTAAAGAATTATCAATACTTGGAGGCGTATACGCTCTTTGTGGTAATTTTTCAGTCGAATAAACAAATGCGACTGGATCACCTTCTACTAGTAAAATACTTTTACCATCCAATATTGCTGTTTCAATATCTAAGATTTGATTAGTCCGAACAGTATTATTCGTTATGAATAATTCAATTTCTTCTGTATTTGAACTTATTGTATTAATAAATTGGGATATTCTTTGTTCATTGACTATACTAGACAAATAGCAAAGCGTAGCCTGTTTATTTCGAATTATCAAGTCTTTCGTTACTAAATCAGATGTAGGAAAGATTCTTTGAATAATGTTAAGATTTTCTCTTAAATTTCCTTCAGTATGAATAACGGAAGAACGCAAATTAAATTTTCTTAAACGCTTTTTTTGTTCACTAGAATAATCCACTTAATCTTCCAGCCTTTCATAAATTTCCAACTTACTTTCAGCTAATCAGTTTTATCATAAATCACCTATTTTATACTTGAAATGCTAGTTGGGAGATAGTTGGATTTCATGGAGAACTTTCGATACAATGAACTATAAATAGATGTGATGGAGGCAAAATATGGCTATGTTAGCAAATGCAAAATTTAACGAATATAAAACGTTAATATCTTCTTTATCTCCTTCACTTGAAACTAATATATTAAAAAGTGAAAAATTTCTAGTAGATAAAGATGAAAAGAAAAATTTAGAAATTTATTACGCTCCTTTTGAGTACATTAATGAACGAGCTAAAGTCATCATAGTAGGGATTACACCCGGCTTACATCAAATGAAACAATCTTATTCTACTGTGATCAGGTTTAAGGATACGGAGATGGATGACGAAGAAATTTTACATGAAGTTAAAAAGAATTCTAGCTTTGAAGGACCGATGCGAAAAAATTTAATTGCTATGTTAGATGAATTAGAATTACATCATTATCTTGGATTAAATTCAACTAGCGAACTTTTTAGTACAGCAAGTCATTTAGTCCAAACAACATCCGTTATTAAATATCCTGTTTTTTATAAAGGAAAAAACTATAATGGTTCAACTCCGAATATTTTAAGAACCGACCTACTTAAAAAGTATATTGTTAATACGTTTGCGGAAGAAATCATAAGACTAGAACATCCTCTCATTATCCCATTAGGAGTTAATGTTTCAAAAGTTTTAACCTATCTAACAACGAATGATTATTTAAACTTGGACTCAATTTTATACGGATTCCCACATACTTCTGGTGGAAACGGGCATCGACATAAACAATTTGCGGAAAACAAAGAAGACATGAAACAAAAAATTAAAGACTATTTTGAGAAATGAATGAAGGAGAACCAAAATGATTTTACATATTATCGAAAATAAAGATTCTATGCATCGATGAAGAAAAAACAAAATCAAAAATCGTTTATGAAGATACCGAAAACTTCGGTAAACTTTTCCCTCATCTATATGGACCATTAAACTTAGATGCTGTTTTTAAAGTTGTTGAACTTTACAGTGATGAAACTGGGCAATTTATATTACCAGATGAATTAATAGAGCAAGAATAACAAAAAACTCAGTTTCACATAGGTGAACTGAGTTTTTTTAGCTTCACTCATCATCTCGTAATAAATCACTTAAAAACTTTTCCCTGTTTTGTAAGAAATATTTAGTGATTTGATAGTGATCTGTATTTTCATAATCAATTCTAGAAATTTCTCCATGATCAAAGCTTAAAATATCAGCATTTGGATAACCAAGAAGAATTGGGGAATGCGTAGCAATAATGAACTGCGAATTTTCGTTTTCTACTAAATCATGTATTATTTTTAAAAATGATAATTGCCTAGCTGGCGACAATGCTGCCTCAGGCTCATCTAACAAGTAGATTGCCGTTTCATTAAATCGATTTAAAAACAGGGTCAAAAATGATTCCCCGTGTGATTGATGATGGAGAGACTGTCCGCCATAGCTGTTATATTTTTCATTTTTTGGATCTTCTAATTCATCTAAATAAGTAGCAAAATTGTAAAATGATTCCGCTCGTAAGAAAAATCCATTCGAAATTTTCGGCAACCAAGAAAGTCTTATGTAATTTCCAAGTTGTGACTCCGATGCAAAAACTTCATAATTATTATTACGTCCTCCACCTGCTGTATTAAAATCACATTTATCAGCAATTGCCTCCAATAAAGTAGACTTTCCAGAACCATTTTCACCTACAAAAAAGGTTACATTACTTCTTAGGTCCAAATCATCAAAAGATTTAATCGAAGGAATTGAAAACGGATATTGGCTAAAGGAATTGATATCATCGCGCAAAAGTGTAATTTTTTTTAGAAACATTTTCATCACCTATGAAGATTATACAGTAATTATGATCCTGATCTAAAACTTTATTGTGAGGAAGTACGTTTATTGATGAATTCCTGTTCCTAAACAGTAGATGGGGTATCTCAGCTGCGTTTTTTTATTGTAGTTGGCATAATCGGTCCATAATCAGCGGATTTTAAGAATTTTTTATTCGATATAGTAAGAATAAGAGCATCTTTACTTTAAAAGTGACTACCTCTTCCAACTTTCAATTCATAATACCTTAACCAGTATAGGTAATTATTAAGTTTATTTGCGATTCTTTGAATTTTAATTGCTGTTTTGCTATTTTTAATTGCGATTCTCTAAATTTAATTGCTGTTTTGCTATTTTTAATTGCGATTCCCAAATTTTATTTGCAGTACACCGTTTATTTGCAGCATTTCATATTTTATTTGCACTGAGTGGCTCTTTATTTGCGGTACTCTAAGACTTATTTGCAGCTCAATCCTTTTTGCTATTAAAATAAAAAAAGAGGGTTCTCCTAAGTAGTTAGACTACTAGGATTCCCTCGTTTTTTATGAAGGTCAATGAGATTAGATCAAAATACATTACTAAGAGCATCTCTATAAATCACAATTGCTCTTACTACGTGAAAAATAGCTACTAGAATAATCGTTACTTCATAAGCAGATACATTAACTAATTCGAAATTTTTGCGGAGTACAAATTTCCGAAAAAGTGCTGGGAATCCTTCATTCAGTTTTAAACAAATAAGATAGAAAACTAGAATGACAAAGTATAGGAAGAATCCCATGTCAGCATACTTCCAGTTGACTAAATCAGCAAATAAACTACATAACCAAATTATGAATACATTAACAACACAAGCTAGAATCCAATTGGAGAAAGAGGATGTCGTATAGATCGTTTTCATCAAAATCACTTCTCCTTTAAATCATCTGTAGTCAATTTTTACGCGTCTAGTCGTTCTTTTATGCGTGTATTATAGACTTTAAATTTTGTTTTTTTATTAAGTTTTGTTAAAGATATTCCACATAATTGTTCCGACTTTTAATTCCTTTCTCATGTTAAAATGAGATTATACTTACTACATGAAAAGGGATGAACTACTATTAATCTACAAGAAAAAGTAAAAAATCTGCCGTTATCTCCTGGCGTTTATTTAATGAAGGATTCAAAAGGGCAAATCCTTTATGTCGGAAAAGCAAAAAGCTTAAAAAAACGAGTTCAATCTTATTTTCAAAATTCCAAAGGACATTCACCAAAAGTGAAAAAACTGGTAACCCATTTAAAGGATTTTGATTATTTATTGACTGATACTGAATTTGATGCTTTCATGCTTGAGTGTCATCTAATTAAAGAAATTAAACCAATGTATAATCGTATGATGAAAAGTCCGCAATCATTTATTTACTTAGTCATCAACTTAAATAAAAAAGTTTCTTCATTTGAAATTAGCAACGAGCCGATTGAAAGCGAAAACGTATTAATATTTGGTCCTTTTACAAGTAGAAGTACTGTTGAAAGAGCAGTTACTGGTATTAAGGAATGCTTTAAAATTAATTGTGGCCATCTGGCAGTCAAAAATAGCGCATGTTTAAATTATTCATTAGGGACATGTAATGGAGTTTGTTTAGGCGGATCAGCGCTTGAAGAGTACAATCTAATAATTGATAAAGTTATTCGATTTCTTAATCGTACTGATATGAGTCTTCTTGAAGAAATGGAAAAGCTTATGTTAACAGCATCTGAACAATTTGATTTTGAGGCTGCAGCAAAATACAGAGATTGGATTGAAATGGTTAAGTCTTTAACTAATAAAGAAAAACTAATCGAATTTACTGAACAAAATCATAATATTATTACACTTGAACAATTAGAAAAGAACAAATTCAAGTACTTTCTAATCCATCGGACACAGATTTTGCATTGTGAATTGGTAGATATTGAAGACGATTCATTTGATGAGCTGATTGAACAATTGTATTCAAATTCACTTGATTACTTCAAAAATAATCATGTTCTATCTTCTAAAGATGTTAGCCGCGATGAAATCGACAAAGCTCAAATTATATACAGCTATTTAAATAGCAAAAATTGTAAACATCTAATTGTTCCAAAAAGATGGCTTAATCTTACAAGTACAAAATTAAAAAAAGAACTTCAAAAATTAGTTAACTTCTATATTTAAGACTCTGTTAAAGTACAATCGTGACGCGTGGAGAACAAATGTTAGGATAGTGCGACCAAGTATATAATCTGGTGGATAGGATATTATATTATCAATAAAAAGTGCTGAAACATCCCCCTATTAAACTAGATAATTTGCGGCAAAAATGATTAATTTATAAACATCCAGCCTTCTAATTTTTCCAATTGAACAACAAATAACAAAAATGGAGTCATAATGAAAACTATTTTAAAGTACGGCATAATTAGTTTAGTTATATTACTATTACTCGCATTTACAGGATTTTATATTTGGTCTCAACAGTCGTATAAGCCTTCAAAGGAGATGTACTCATTAGTCGGTAACGTGGATACTGATCATAAACACCATTGGGATATTTTTAAACCTCAGGAAAATAAAGAAACTGGAATCATTTTATATCCTGGAGCTAAGGTTGAGCCTGATGCTTACAGTTATTTTGCAAAAGGACTAGCAAAAGATGGCTATACTGTTATTATTCCAAGTGTTAAGTTTAATTTTGCTATTTTTGATGTGAATAAAGCTGAAGAAGTAATGCAAAGTTATCCTTCTATAAAGAAATGGTATATTGGTGGACATTCCCTTGGCGGAGCCGCGGCTGCTTCTTATGCCTATAAGAATATGAACAAGATAGGAGGTATAATCTTTCTAGGGTCGTATCCAAGTAATTCTAATGACTTTTCAAACTTTAATGTACCAATGTTATCGTTATACGCAGAACGTGATGGATTATCTACATTGTCAAAAATTAATGAAACGAAACATTTATTATCAAAAGACGCAACCATGTATGAGGTGCTAGGTGGCAACCATGCACAATTTGGGATGTATGGAAAGCAAAAAGGAGATAAAAACGCTACAATAACAGCGAAGCAACAACAAGATAAAATGATTGAAGTCACAACCATGTGGCTGGATGAGCAAGGAAAATAAAATGACTTTATCGTCATGATCATGCTAGAGAGTAAGTTAAAGAATCTTCAATATAAGAAGGTTCTTTTTTCTTTACTTGAAAAGTTAATACCTTTTTGGTGGTCGTTTCTAAAATCAATAGTTAAAATTGACAGGCCATTAATAAAAATAGGCCCAAGGATATTTTCCTCGGGCCGTGTTTTTTATCCTTTTACCTTCTCAAACTGATTCCAGTTAATCGATTTCTCTAATAAAATTGAAAGAATTACACCCATAATTAGTCCATTTGTTAAAAATGGTTGAACAATCGTTGGAAGATTTCCAAATGTTCCAGGGGCAATATTCATTAAGCTTACCCCTACTAAAACTGGGGCTGCCAGTCTAAAAATTGTATCTGATGTAAATACTTTTCCATTCGTACTACTAAATGCTGTTCCAAACAATTGAAGATATGCGACAAATAATACCGCATTTCCAACTGTGACAGGCATAGTTGCTAAAAATGAAATTAATGGTGGAAGTACGCCAATTATTGCTAGCAGTGCTCCCCCGTATATAAATGGCTTTCTTTCATATATTTGTGTACTTTGCAAAAATCCAAGTGATGATGTAAATGGAGTGTATGGAACAATTCCAAATAATGCAGCAATAATTGTAAAGCCGCCAGTGAATAATAGTGAGAAACGATATTGTTTTGTACTCGCTTCTTCTTTTAGCAAATCAGATGCAGCTTTAATTGATGCAAATGTATTACTTAAATTCATAATTCCTGCAAAAAATGAGATCGCAATAATGCCTATTTCTAAATTTGGTGCTCCTAATGGGAATAAAGAAAAGTGAGCACTTGCCGCCCCTACTTCTTTTGCATCTGATCCAAATAAAATCGAGTAGAATAACCACCCTACGATAATGCCAATTAATATTGAAAAATTGCTAATTATACGAGAACCTTTTAATTTTAAAATACTAACAAATAATACGATGCATAAAGAAAGTATACTGATTGATATACTGATTTGACCTTTACTCGTAATTCCAAGCATTCCTTTAAAGAATACAAATATAAGTTGAAATGAAAGTAAAAATAAATAAACTGTCATAACCATTGGAGTAAATATTTTTTGAAGAAATGAAATCAAATTAAATGCAGATAAAAGTAATGTAACAATACCTGCTGCAATAAATCCAGTTGCCATTCCCCCTCCAATTTCTGTATAACTTAACCCAAAAGAAGAGGCTGATAATCCTAGATTTAGCATAACTCCCCACAATAAACCAGAATGCCCCTCCATGACTGGATATTTATGGCCAATCCATCCTTGTAAAACGGATGCAATACCAGTGAAGATCAGTGAACTTCTGATCGTACTTTCAATAACATCTGAAGGCAAATGAAATGCAGCTCCTATTGATATAGGGACTACAATCGTATTCGCAAAAATAAAAAATAGCCATTGAACCGATGAAAAAAGAGTAGTAGAAACCCTCGCGTTTTTCATAGTTTCCTCCTCCTCTTGCTTAAAAATTCTTTGTGTCTTTTATATAGACTGTGTCTTTAATCACCTTTCTCCATTTTAATGAAGTTGAAAGAAAAACACCAATAATAATGAATGCTCCACCTAAAAGTTGTGATACAGTAATATGATTTTTTAAGACAATCAATCCAACTAGCATCGCCACAAAAGGTTCTAAGTTTAGAAACATAGCCGCTTTTGATGCTCCGACTATTTGAATTTGATGATTCCAAATTAAAGTACAAATTCCATGCATAACAATAGCTGTTACAATTAATAGGATCCAAGGCATCGCTTCCCTACTCAAAGCCCCTGAAGTATCTGATAAAAGTGCAATCGGTAGTAAACCTCCAAAACCAATAAAATTGGAGTAAAGTGTGATTGTGGCGGATTCATAGTTAGCTGTTAGCTTTTTTATCATAATAATTGAGATTGAAAAAGTGAGCATAGTTAGAAAAATCCAAATCAAGCCAATTGTAATTTGAAGCTTTTGTCCGTTTGTAATCACAAAAAAAACACCTATAAAAGCTATAATTGAACCTAATACAAAACCTTTTGTTAGTCTTTCCTTTAAAAATATTGAAGCTAAAAAAGATGTAGTAAGAGGAGCAAGCGCAAGTATTAATGCAGAAGTTGTAGGATGGGTTGTTTCTAAAGCGGAATAAAATGACCATTGATTAATACAAGTACCAATTAACCCTAGTAAAACAATCATAAACCAATCTTTTGTCTTAATCTTTTTCCACTTTTTCTTCATTAACGCATAGAAAGCCATAAATAGTAATATAAAGCACAATCTTAACGCTGACAATAATACTGGTGGAAATTCTTTTACTAATATTGAACCAAAAACAAAATTACTTCCCCAACAGATTACACAAAAAAGTAATAATAGGTAAGAACGAACCATTTTACAGCCTGCTTTCTCGAATTATTTTAAAGTAAACCCGTCGATTGACGAGCCTTCAGGAGAAGACAGAGGCGTAGTTGCACTTATACTTAATTCCTGACCTTAATTCCTGAAATTGACTACGACGTCGAATAATCTTCCTAGTTCCCGATTTATCATTTCTTAATGTGAAAAAATGAAAAAGGAAATCTAGAAAATTCTAGAGATCCTTTTTCTTCTAATATTTAGGCTTTTTTCTAAGCTTTGTTACTATTTTTTCGGACAGGTTAAGTAGTTTATAGTCTATTGTTTGGATGTTTATTTTCCTTGGGGAGGCTTTTTGGCATCCTTTTTTAACATAAGCTAAATGGGATTAGCAAAAAGCCCACTTAGCTTTTCCCTATCCTATACTTCTAATTGTTCTATTTATTTACGAATCAATCTTTCTTCACTTAATGAACCACTAACGATTTTCCCATTATATATAACTGCTTTACGATTTGCGCGTCTTGCAACAGCCTCTGCTGAACAGCTTGCATCAACTAATACTAGATTTGCTGAATCTCCTATTTTTGGCCACACTTGGTTTCCATCAATATCTAGTGGAGTTTTTCCACCTGTAATATATTTTAATGTTTGTGCTAAAGATACTTCATCAATCCATCTAAAGCGTTCAGCTAGTCTTCCCGCTCTTTCAAGAATATCGCCATTTCCTAGTGGAGACCAAACATCAAAAATATTGTCATTACCTACTGCTACTTCGACACCTCGCTCATTTAGTAAATCCACTGGAGGCATTTGTCTATTAATTGGAACACTTGTAACGATCGAAATTCCAGCGTCTCTAAAACTATTTGCCAGTTCGTACGCTTCTTCCCTTGGGATATCACCGATTCCAAATGCATGACTGATGGCTACTCTTCCTTCCCAGCCTGCTTGTTTAGTAAATTCTACTATACGCTTCATCGTAAATGAGCCTAGATGACCTGGATCGTGTAAATGTATATCAATATCTGCATCAGCTTCAACTGCTAAATTATAAAGTTGGTATAATGACTCCTCAATATTTTGGTCTACAATAGCAGGATCAACTGAGCCAACAATTCCTGCGCCATTTCTTAAGGCTTCTCTGACATAATTGAAAGCATTCGACCTTAATAATCCATGTTGAGCAAATGCTACAACTTCGGAGCTAAGTCGGTTCGAATAATTAGCTAATGCTTGTTCGACTTGCTCTAAATTTCTTATTCCAACCTCTGGGTAAATATCAACATGCGTTCTCACATGTGTAGAGCCTGAAGCTAAAAGGATTTCAAGTAAAGCTTCTGCACGCTCCTTCGTACTTGAAGCAATTGTTGGTAAAACCATTTTTTCATATTCAAAACGTTCTATAACACTTGAAGTTGGAGTGCAAGCTCTCCATACATCTCCCATTAACGTTTTATCTAGATGTACATGTTTTTCAATAAAAGAAGGTAAAACTAGTAATCCTTCTGCATCTTGAACTGTAAATTCACTTGTAATAGCCGTTTCGTCTTTTGTTATTCGCGTGATTTTTCCATTTTCTATAAATAGATGGAATAATTCAGTTGCAGTACCAATCACTTTTCCGTCTTCTTTTTCAAAACCAATTTCTAATCGAGCATTTTTTAACCAATAGCTAGATTTCATGAATTTCACCCCTTCTTGTAATTAATTGTTCCTTTACTTCAAAGCTGCTTCGTAATTCAGTCCACCATAAACAATATTTCCTTTAGCCATAACAGCAGCACGTTTTGCGCGTCTTGCAACGGCCTCTGCAGAACATGATGCATCTACTAAAACCATACTTGCTTCATCTCCAACCTTTGGCCATAACTGGGTACCCTTTTCATCAAGAGTCCTTATACCACCAGTAATAAATTGCAATGTTTGAGATAGCCCGTATTCATTATTCCAATTGTATCTCTCAGCTAATCTTCCAGCTTTTTCTAACATGTCTCCAGTTCCATGTGGAGACCAAGAATCATAGAAACCATCACAACCTAAAGCAACTTGTACACCTTTTGAATGTAATAAATCAACAGGAGGCATTATTCTGTTGATTGGAACAGTCGACATAATCGATACGCCTAAGTTTGCTAGTTTGCTAGCCATTTCAACGGATTCATTTTTCGGTACGTCACCTAACGCAAATGCATGACTTACTGCTACGCGATTATACCAACCAGCTTGTTCTATAAATGAAACTAGTTTTTGTATTGTATAAAAACCAAGATGGCCTGGGTCATGAATATGAATATCTATATCAGCATCAAACTGTACTGCTAGATCAACCATTTCAAATAATGAAAGTTCAATATTTTGATCAATACCACCAGGATCTAATCCTCCGACAATCGTTGCTCCCTCTCTCATCGCAGTTTTCATGAAAGATTTACTATTTGTACGAAGTAATCCGTGCTGAGGAAAGGCAACAATTTCGTGAGTCATCTTATCTTTATACGTATAAAGTGCTTTTTGAATTTCTTCTAAATTTTTCAAGCCAATAAACGGATCAATATTAACATGTGTTCGAACATGGGTCGCGCCACCTTTTAATAATAGATGAAGCATTTGTTCAGCACGATGTTGACCTGTTTCAGCTAGTTCAACAAGTTCGGCTGCTTCCAAATTTAATCTCTCTACTAAATTTGCTGCAGGAATACAAGCCTTCCATGGAAGTCCAAGATAAGTCTTATCTAAATGATTATGCATTTCTTTAAAAGCAGGTAAAGCTAGTAAATTTTTTGCGTCCTGGACTGGTAGATCTGTTTGTAATGGTAAATTAGCCAATTGTAATTGTTCAATTTTCCCATCATTAATTAGTAAATTGTATAGAGTAGTCTCAGTACGATCAATTTTTCCATTTTCAAATACAAATCCGCTATCAAGTTTTACATTCTTAAGCCAATATGATTGATTCATCTCATCACTCTCTTTAATAAAACTTAAACTGTTGTTGATTCAAGATTTGAAATTGAACCACTTACAACATTACCTTTAAAAATAACTGCAGCTCGTTTTGCTCGTCTCGCAACAGCTTCAGCTGAGCAAGTAGCTTCTACAAGTACGATGTTTGCTTCATCTCCTACATTTGGCCATGCTCTTTCACCTTCATTATTTAAAGGAGTTACTCCGCCTGTAATAAATCCAAGACTATTAGCAAGTGATTTTTCTTCAATATATCTAAATCTTTCAGCAAGTCTTCCAACTTTTTCAAGATTATCTCCAATTCCAAATGGAGTCCAATGATCTGTAATGCTGTCATTCCCTAATTCGACTTTTACGCCTTTTTCACTTAGTAAAGGAATTGGAATTGTTCTAAAAATTGGAACTGTAGAAGTAATCGAAATTCCTAAATCAGCAAATCTCTCAGCAATCGCAGTAGCATCTGGAACAGAAAGATCAGCTAAACCACTTGCATGACTTACTGTAACTCTTCCTTGCCATCCAGCTTTTTCAGTTAATGCTGCTAATCTTTGCATTGTAAATAAACCAAGATGATCTGGGTCATGTAAATGAACATCGATATCAGAATTTGATTCAACTGCTATCTCCATAATCGTCTCAAGAGAACGTTCGATGTTTTCATCGATTGAAGCTGGGTCAACTCCACCTACTAGATTTGCTCCATATTTCATCGCTTCTCTTACTAGTTCGACAGAGTGACTTCTTAAAAGTCCGTGTTGTGGAAATGCAACAATTTCATGTGTTAATTTATCTTTATATCCTTCTAAAGCTTGCAGTGTTGCTTCTAAGTTTTTTAATCCGATAACTGGATCAATATTACAGTGTGTACGAATGTGAGTCGTACCGTAACTTAATAATAGATCTAGCATTTTTTCTGCTCTTTCTTTAGCAGTTGGTAATAATTTTGGTAATAAAATTTGCTCTTCTTCAATACGTGTTTTCACACCATTTGTTGCTGGCATACACGCTTTCCATGGTCCACCATAATAAGTTTTATCAATATGAATATGCATTTCTTTAAATGAAGGAACCATTAGAAGGCCTTGCACATCATATTGTGGCAATTGATCAGCAATTAAATCACTAACTAATTGAATAGAAGCAATTTTTCCATTTTCAATTTTAACGTTGTACTTTCCAGTTGCAGTTCCGTTGATTACTTCATTGTCATTATAAGTAAAACCATTTTCCAGATTTACATTTGTTAACCAATACGATTTTGACAATATACTCACCCTTCCATCCCACATTAAATTTTGATTCTATTTTAATTATAAGTCTGTTTGAAATATTTTGATTTTAGTATATTTACATATTTTTAAGTTATTTTTACTAATTGCTATTTCATCATTAGTTTTGTTGTTAATTAATTGTTCGTTGGTTGATTTCCACTACAGGATGCTCGCTTTCCATGGGGTGAGACCTGACACTCCTCGGCGCACCTGTGGGGTCTTTGGCTTCCCGCATCTCCCATAAGAGTCGAGCAAGATTCGTTCCAATCAACTTATTCATCACGTAAAAGTTTATCTTTAAGGCTCTGTTTTTCTTCCCCATGAAACCTCTATGAGGAAGTTATTTTCTTTTTTTGCTGTTTTACTTACTCATGAACCCTCTATGAGGAAGTTATTTTCTTCCTTTTGCTGTTTTACTTACTCATGAACCCTCTATGAGTAAGCTATTTTCATTTTTTTGCAGTTTTACTTCCTCATGAACCCTCTATGAGGAAGTTATTTTCTTTTTTTTGCTGTTTTACTTACTCATGAACCCTCTATGAGTAAGCTATTCTCTTCCTTTTACTGTTTTACTTACTAATGAACCCGTTACTCAAATACCTGTCTGAGTAAGATATAGTTTTACTTCTACACGCAAGAAAGTTCACCCTAAATCAGGATGAACCTTCACTTGCAGAAAAATCAGATTATTTAATTGTTACGTCATTAATCTCTAAATAGCCTGAAGGGCTGATTGAGAAGCCTTTTACATTTTTCGAGATGGCTGCGACATTTTCAATTACTCTTACAGGAATATAAGGTGAATCTGCCATTTCAATTTCTTGTGCTTGAGCGTAAATTTCTTTACGTTTTGCTTCGTCTTTTTCTTTTCTTCCAGCATTTATTAAGTCATCTACTTTTGGATTGCTATAGAAGAATGTGTTTCCAGCAGCGCCACGTGAGTCTGAGTGGAATAGATTGTACTGGTTGTAATCAGCATCTCCTGTTGCGTTTCTCCAGCTAATAATAAACATTTCTGATTGACCTTTATTAACTTTCTCAACGAACGAGCCGTATTCCATCACTTGTACTTTTAAATTAATGCCAATTCCTTTTAATTGTGATTGAAGAACTTCTGCTAAATTTACTCTTTCTTTACTATCCATCGTTAGGATCGTTGCATCAAATCCATCAGGATAACCAGCTTCTGTTAATAGTTTCTTCGCTTCTTTTAAATTGTAATTGTATGCTTTTAATTGTTCATCGTATCCAAATACTTTTGAGCCCATTGCTGAATTTGCTTTTTTACCGACATTGTTAAATACACCTTTAATAATCGAATCCATTTCAACTGCATGAGCGATCGCTTTACGGACACGTACGTCATTAAACGGTTTTTTCGTTACATTGAATCCGATATACTCTGTTCCGTATCCTTCACTTCGGTACACTTCCATAGCCGAGGATGATTCAACTTGATTCATAACTGCTATTGGGAGTGGTTCTGCGATTTGAGCTTCTCCTGTTTCTATCATTGAAATTCTTGTTGAGTCTTCTGGAACAACCTTGAAGTCAACCTTGTCAATCTTTGGTTTTTTCCCCCAGTAATCTTCATTTTTAACTAGTATAATATCCTGACCTGGAGACCATGATTTAAATTTAAATGGACCTGTTCCGTTTGGTTCTTGAATAATGTTCTTACCATATTTATCAATTGTTTTAGGACTTATAATTCCACCTTCATGATTTGCTAAAATTGATAGAAGTGGTGAGAATGGCTCGCTTAAAATAAATTGAACAGTATATTCATCGACTACTTTAACTTCTTTTACCATTTTGAAGACTACAGCTCTTGGTGAAGCAACTTTAGGATCTAATAAACGATCAAATGTTTTCTTTACAGCCTCTGCATTAAATGGTGTACCATCGTGAAACTTCACATCATGTCGTAGTTTAAATTCCCAAGTTTTATCATTGATTTGATTCCATGACTCTGCTAGCATCGGTTGAATTTCATTATTTTCATCTCGTTGGACTAGACCTTCATAAATTTTATGATGGGTAACACTCGCAGCATTTATTGTAGACATAAATTGCTGATCTAAATTTTCGGCATCTGATAACCGAGCGATTACTAGCGTGCTTCCTCCTTTGGAATCATTTGCTTGTCCATTTGCTTTCGTACCTACGTCTTGATTAGATGAACATCCTGTAATTGTGATAGCAGAAAATAATACTAGAAAACATTTACCTATTCCTGATTTTAGTTTCAATGGCACTGCCTCCCTGTTTAAAGTTTGTCTTACAAATATTTATCTAATTATATAAAATATTCTGATAATTATTTTTGAATATCTTTACCTGTTTTTTCAGTTTCTTTACTTCTTTTTCAATCATTTTACTTTGTTTCTAGTTCTTTAATTGATTCAAGCCTTTTAAAAGATGTTGAGAATAGCTCATTTTCAGGAAGTTGTTCGTAATCTCTTTCCATATATCCTCTTCTCATCTTATTAAAATACACTTGACCTTTTTCTTTTAATACCTCCATATCAAGATTAGGAATTACTTGATCTTGCATCACAATTCTTCCATTTATAATTGATAGTTTTACATCTCTACCTGAACCACTTACAAACATAGTACGAATTGGATCATCAATAACTCCCATATGGAATCCATTTAAATCAATCGCAATGATATCCGCCTTTGCTCCGACGGCAATGCGACCTAAATCTTCACGATTTAGAAATGCCGCTGCACCTAGAGTGATAGAATTGAAGAAATCAGCGTATGTAGATCCTTCAACTTCTTTTTCTACAAGTCTTGAAAGCATACTACCAGTACGTACATTTTGAAAAATATCTGGAGGGAAAGTATCAGTACCTAATGCAATATTGATTCCTTCTTTTCTATATTTTGCATATGATTCAAGCCCTTCTCCATGTCTTCCTATAATAAGTGGACAATGGATAACAGTCGTATTTGTTTCTTTTAGAAGTGAAATGTCATTATCAATATTGTAATTCGCTCCACTATAGCCCGATACAAAATGAGCGTGTGGTATTCCTGTATTTGGACCTAAGAATCCAAGATTATATAAATATTTAATTGGTGTAACTCCGTGCTCTTTTAAAATTGTATTAAATTCAAAACTTCCTTGCGCTGCATGGAGCTTGATTGGAACGTTTAATTTTTCACTGTAATATTTTGTTTTTACTAAAATTTCTTCAGTCTGTGATTCTATTCTTTCTGGAGCTAACATCCCTCTGACCAATCCATCAAATGCACCATCGAAAGTTTCAACAAACTTTACTGCTCTTTCTAACCCATCCTCACCCGCTTTTTCATCCCAATGAATTTTAATATTCCCATCAGGTTCGACTACTCTAATTCCCGCTTGATAGCTTGGTCCAAGATAAATTCTCAATCCTAGTTTTCCCGCATGATTTGCTGCAGCTACTAACTCTTCAAATGTTTCAGCCCAATTTTTATAAAAAACGGATGTAATCGGCATAGCAGTAGTAATTCCATTTAAAATAAGCTGAGAATATGCATATAAAGATTTAAATGCTTCATCCTCCTCACTCATTAGCTCATGATGCCCATTCTTTACAAACTCCTCAGACCAAAGAAGATTTTTTTGTCTATTTGGTTTCGCTTCTAAATGCAAAATATCATGATCAATATCACCTAGAGCATTTAAATCAATAAAACCAGGACTAAGGATCGCGTTTCCAACGTCAATTACTTGATCTACTTCTTCTGTATAGTTTTTTCCAACAAACAAAATTGTATCTTTTTCATATACGATTTCTGCATTTTCCAATATGACATGTTCTCTTCCGTCAAATCCAATTACATATCTTCCCTTTAGCTTCGTTTTCATTTTTTCTCCCTTCGAATTTGAAAATTTTATTTTATTTTTCAACATACCTCATCTCGTCAACATAGGCACGGGCATGACCCCAGAAATACTTTGTAGGTTGCATATATTTTTCTAATCCAGCGCGTTTAATCGTTGCAAAAGCTTCTTCATTTGCTTCATTTAAAACAGTGCTTTCATGAACGGTATGTACATTTCTACCTTCCATAATAAGTTTTCCATCTACAATTACGTGGTGTACATCATTTGCTACTGCTTGAAATACTAAGCGATGAACATGCATATACTCTGGCGTCAAATGTGGTTGATGAAGATTAACTGTGATGACATCTGCTTTTTTCCCAATTTCAAGTGAACCAATTTCATCATCCCAGCCAATACATTTTGCTGCATCAATCGTGATCATTTCTAAAAGCTTGCCAGGTGGTAAATAATAATAGTCTCTAAGCGCTGCTTGATGTACAAACTGTGTTTTCCTCATTGCCTGGAATAAATCAAAGCTCGTAGATGGTGAGGTACCATCTGTAGAAATCGCAACAGTTGCTCCCATTTCAATTAATTCTGTAATTGGTGTACGTGCATTAATTTGTCCAAAGCCTGGAGAAGCACTAATATTTGTACCAGTTTCAGCTAATATTTTGGCTTCATCGAATGAAATTCCTCGACAATGCTGAAGATGAACATCAGGACCTAATAACGCATTTTCTTTATCTTGAATTGCTAAATGAATCATTCCACCAAATGCATCTGAGTGAATTCTTGTATTATATTTCCTAGCAATCTCTCTTATTTTTTTAGCTTGATAAAGATCATGTTTTGTTAACCCGTAAAGTCGATCTGGAGAAGTCGGGTATGAAGGATCAACAGACGTTACAATAACAAATGGTGTAATAAAAGCTCTTGTTCGATCATCATTTGCATGATTTAACGCTTCAATAACAGCTTCTGCTCCTTTTAGTACTTCTTCATAAGTAACTTCTTTCTCAATTCTTTTCCCATCAACCCATCTACTAAATGAATGTGGCCAAGGTGGGTTACACGGACCAGTACAAACTACTTCACGCACACCTACTTCGTTGTATGCTTTTGCATGGTTTATTGCAAAGATTGGATCATCCGATCTCGGTTCTGAGCCTAAAACGCTAACTCCCGTTGTTATGCCTGCTTTTAAACGTTCAAGTGCTGATAACTTTCCTTCGTAATACCAAAAATCATCAGTCACATAATGCTTGTATGTATTCGTCATAATCGGCATCCAAAAATCGATATTTTCCATCGCAATTGTTTTAAACATCGAATGACCACCATGGCCATGAACATCTATTAATCCTGGTAAAATACATTGATGACTACAATCAATTACTTTCTTAGCCTCATACTTAGTATTCAAGTTTTCAGTTAAATCAACGTCTACAATTCTCCCATTATGAATTGCAACTGCACCATTTTGGATAATTCTTCTTTGTGCATCCATTGTGATAACAGTTCCATTAACTAATAGCAAATCAATCATTTTTTCTCCTCCTATTCTTTAGGCTGATCTTCATGAATTTGTGATATTCTCAAAAAAACAGCATAATACGATTATGCTGTCAGTTTGTAAACAAAGTTCTAAATTTTGATACTCAGACTGATTGAAAACGCTTGTCTTTCGAGGCGCGAAGTCTGGTGAGGAGCGGAGTTACCTTAGACGGTAATGAGCACCGCAGACAGACGAAGCAACGAAGAAAGCGAGCGTTTGTCAACAGTCTGAATTACTTATTTCACTGTTACATCATCAAGCATTAAATAACTTGCTGGGTTTAACCAAAGTCCTTTAACTGATGAGGCAGTAACTGCTAAATGCTCATAGTTACGAATAGGTACATATGGTACATCTTTGTTTTCAATTTCCTGTGCTTGAGCATAAAGTTCTTTACGTTTTTCGCTATCCGATTCTTGACGAGCTGATTCAATTAATTTATCAACTTCTGGGTTACTATAGAATGAACTATTTCCTGCTGCACCTTGGGATTTACTATCAAATAAGTTAAATTGGTTATAGTCGCCATCACCAGTAGCATTTCCCCATCCACCAATTGAAACTTGATGTTGACCTTTTGCAATTGCATCAATATAAGCTCCGTATTCAAGTACTTGAATTTTCACATTAATACCAATCCCTTTTAATTGAGATTGAATAACTTCAGCCATATTTATTCTTTCTTTACGGTCACTAGTTGTAAGTGTAAATGATAGGCCGTCTTTAATTCCTGCTTCTTTTAATAGCTTTTTAGATTCATTAATATCGTAATTATAGCCTTTAATATTCGGATCATATCCAAATACTTTTGGACTCATTGTTGAATTTGCTTTTGTTCCAACATCGTTATATACACCTTTAATAATTGAATCTACTTCAATTGCATGTGCAATCGCTTGACGGACACGAACATCATTAAATGGTTTTTTCTTTGTATTGAAGCTTAAATATTCTACAGCTAGTCCATCTGTGCGGTATAAATCCATTGTGTCAGAAGCTTCAATTCGATCGATTTCTGTTACAGGCACTTGATCAGTTACATGTGCTTCACCAGTTTCGATCATCGCTAATCTTGTAGCATCTTCAGGAACTACTTTAAAGACTACACCATCAATTTTAGGCTTATTACCCCAGTAATCTTTATTTTTTTCAATTTTAATTTCTTCCCCTGATTTCCAAGATTTAAATACATAAGGACCAGTTCCAACTGGATTTCGTCCAATTTTATCACTGTTTTCTTTAATCGATTTTGGACTAATAATATCTCCTTCATTACTCATTAAAATTGATAAAAGTGGAGCATATGGGTATTTCAAAATAAATTGAACAGTTGAATCATCTACCACTTTAACTTCTTTTATCATTTCAAATTTACCAGCTTGTGGTGATGCAGTTTTTGGGTCAAGTACTCGATCAAAATTTGTTTTAACTGCATCTGCATTAAATGGTGATCCATCCTGGAACTTAACGCCTTTGCGTAATTTGAACTCCCAAGTCACGTTATCAATTTGCTTCCATTCTGTTGCTAAAAGAGGTTTTGGCTCCATATTTTTATCTGGTTCAACTAATGTTTCATATACCTTTTCATAAACAACGTTTGCTGATGGTATATCAGTAATAAAATGTGGATCTAATGTAGTCGCATCAGATAGTCTAGCTACAACCAATGTTCCCCCTGCTTTTGCCTTTGTTCCTGTTGCACTACTGCTTGTTTGGTCTGATGTACAACCTGCAAGCGCAGTAGAAACTGTTAATAATGATGCAAATAATACTCCAGCTGTCTTTTTCTTCATTTTTTTCTTCCTCCTCTTATACTTGCCCCCATGATTCTCTTGTTCACCATTTTTCCTGAGTACGTAGGCTTATTCAAATTATAAAAAAAAATAAAATTTTATATTTTCAGAATCTTTACTCGTTTTTTAATTATCTTTACTGCTTTTCCGCATTATATTTACTTCAATTCTAATTTTGAATAAATTTAAACAAAGAAAAGGGGGAAAAAGAATGAAAACAGAGATTGTATTGAATAACAATGAAATCAAATCAGAAAAAAAAGAATCTCAAAAACTAAAAAGATGGAAAGTATTTTATAAGAAGTTTAAAAAAAATAAATTGGCACTAGTTGGTGGATATATCGTACTTTTTTATATTTTAGTAGCTTTTTTGGCACCACTCATTTCACCGAAGGATCCTTTTGCGATTGATTTAATGCACAAACTGCAACCTCCATCGCTGGAACATTGGATGGGAACAGATGATAAAGGAAGAGATATTTTAAGTAGAATCATTTATGGAAGTCGTCTTTCAATTTCTGTTGGTTTCGTATCTGTCCTATTTGGAGCAATTTTCGGTATCACTCTTGGGTTGATTGCAGGTTATTACGGAAAATGGGTTGATACGATTATTATGAGGGTTGTTGATGTTTTACTAGCATTCCCAGGTATTCTACTAGCACTTGCGATCATTAGTGCACTAGGTCCTAGTCTAATTAATGTAATGGTTGCTGTCGGTATCTTTTCAATCCCAACGTTTGCACGAATCGTTAGAGGATCTACGTTATCCGTCAGAAAGCTTGAGTATATAGACGCAATTCGTGCATTAGGTGCAACTGATTCAACAATTATTTTCAAACATATTTTCCCGAATATTCTTTCACCAATAATTGTCCAAGCTACGTTAAAACTTGCTACAGCTATTCTTTCAGCAGCAGGCTTATCATATCTAGGATTAGGTGCTCAGCCTCCATCACCAGAATGGGGAGCGATGTTAAGTAGTGGACGTGATTACTTATTTACGGCACCCCACATTGCCTTATTTCCGGGTATTGCGATTTCAACACTTGTATTAGGATTTAATATTTTCGGAGATGGACTAAGAGATGCTCTTGATCCAAGAATGAAAAAATAAGGAGGAAAGTCAATGTTTCTATTTATTGTCAGAAGAATTATACAAACTATTCCGGTTTTACTTGGTGTAAGTTTAGTCGTTTTTTTAATCATGCAGATGGTTCCTGGTGATCCAGCAACACTACTTGCTGGTGAAGGTGCTACGAAACAAACAATCGAAATGGTTCGTCATTCACTTGGACTTGATCGTCCTGTCATTATTCAGTATTTCGACTATGTTGTTCATGTATTACAAGGAGATTTTGGTGAATCGCTTCGAAATAATCGTCCAGTATTAGATGAGATTATGATTCGTTTGCCTATTACAATTGAACTTGCACTGGCTAGTATTTTCATTACAGTTGTACTTGGTATGCTAGCAGGAATTATATCAGCGACTAAACAGTACTCTGCAGCTGATATTACAATTATGATTGTCGCTTTACTAGGAATCTCTTTACCAAGTTTCTGGTTTGGTTTGATGCTGATCTACTTCTTTTCAGTTAATCTTCATATATTCCCAGTTGCTGGCTGGGGAACGTTTAAACATATGGTCCTACCAGCATTAACATTAGGTGCAGGTGGTGCGGCAATTGTAGCTAGAATGACTAGGTCAAGTATGCTTGAGGTTGTTCGTCAAGACTATATGCGTACAGCAAGAGCAAAAGGATTAAAAGAGCATGTCATTATTTATAAACATGGTTTAAAGAATGCTCTTATTCCTGTTATTACTGTTGTTGGACTTCAGTTTGGTGCATTACTAGGTGGTACCGTTTTAACAGAGTCAGTTTTTGCAATTAATGGACTAGGTAGATTAATTGTTGATGCAATTAGAACGAGAGATTTACCGATGGTTCAAGGTGGAGTTTTAATCGCTTCAGTTATCTTTGTATTTATGAATCTAGCTGTTGATATTCTTTACCGTTACTTTAATAAACGAGTTGACTTGAATTAAGGAGGTCCTACTATGAAAAAACAATTTGATGAAACAATTCTTGAGGTTAAAAATTTGCAAACCTACTTTTATACAGATGAAGGAACAAGTAAAGCAGTTAATGGAATTAGCTTTTCACTAAAAAAAGGTGAAACACTTGGAATAGTAGGAGAATCTGGAAGTGGTAAAAGTATTACATCATTATCACTTTTAGGATTAATCCCCTCTCCTCCAGGAAAAATAGCTGGTGGCAGTATTCTTTTTAAAGGTGAAGACTTACTAGCAAAAACAGAAAAGCAAATGCGTTCCATTCGAGGAAATGAAATTTCAATGATTTTTCAAGAGCCGATGACATCTCTAAATCCTGTATATTCAGCTGGCGAACAAATTGCAGAGGCGATTCGTCTTCACCAAAAATTAGGCAAAAAGGAAGCTTGGGAGAAAGCAGTTGAAATGCTTCGACTTGTAGGGATCCCATCTCCTGAAAAACGTGCAAAGCAAGAGCCACATGAGCTTAGTGGTGGAATGAGACAAAGGGTTATGATTGCAATGGCACTTGCTTGTCACCCAGAAGTATTAATCGCAGATGAACCGACTACCGCTCTTGATGTGACAATTCAAGCTCAAATTCTGGAATTAATTAAATCACTTCAAAAAGATTTAGGTACAGCCGTAATATTAATCACGCATGATTTAGGCGTTGTTTATGAGACTTGTGATCGAGTGGCTGTTATGTACGCTGGAAGAATTGTTGAATATACTTCAGCAAAAGAACTTTTTAATAGCCCTAAACACCCATACACAATCGGGTTATTAAACTCTCTTCCACGTCTCGATATGGATCAAGATGAATTAACAACAATACCTGGTACTGTACCTAGTCCATATAATATGCCTAAAGGCTGTAGTTTTGCGCCACGCTGCGCACACGCAAGGGAAATGTGCCATCAGTCAGTGCCCGATTTACAAACAATCGACAAAAATACTGAAGTCAGCTGTTGGATGTACACATCGCAATGGGAAACAGACTATACCATCAAAGAGAAAGTTGGGATTGAATAATGTCATTACAACTAGTGGATAAAAAAATACTACTTAATGTAGATCATTTAAAACAATACTTTCCAATCAAAGGTGGCATTTTAGGAAGAACGGTCAATCACGTAAAAGCTGTAGACGATATTAGCTTCAACATTTATGAGGGAGAAACTTTAAGCATTGTTGGAGAATCCGGTTGTGGTAAGTCTACTACTGGTAGAGCCATTCTAAGATTGGACGAGCCTACAAGTGGAAGCATTCATTTTAAGGAAAAAGATTTATTAAGCTTAGGAAAAAAAGAAATGCGTAAAATAAGAAAGGATCTGCAAGTAATCTTCCAGGATCCGTTTGCATCACTTAACCCTAGACAAACAATTGGACAAATTTTAGCTGAAGCATTAGCAATTCAAGATGTCGTTCCAAAAGAAGAACGTAAAGCAAGAATTGAGGAATTATTAGGGCATGTTGGTTTAAGACCAGAAGCAATGGAGAGATATCCTCATGAATTTAGTGGTGGTCAACGTCAGCGTGTCGGAATTGCACGTGCACTTGCAGTTGATCCAAAACTAATCATTTGTGATGAAGCAGTATCTGCTCTAGATGTTTCAATCCAAGCTCAAGTATTAAACTTATTAAAATCGTTACAGAAAAAATTCTCACTTACCTTTCTTTTCATCTCACATGATTTAGGTGTAGTAAGACATATTTCTGACCGTGTAATGGTAATGTATTTAGGGAAGATTGTTGAGATTGCCGATAAAAAATCTATTTTCGAAAATCCGCAGCATCCTTATACACGTGCACTATTATCTGCTATTCCAGTACCAAACCCAGTACATCAAAGAGAACGAATCATCTTAACAGGAGATGTACCTTCTCCAATCGATCCTCCAAGCGGTTGTCGTTTTCACACAAGATGCCCTTTCGCGATCGATATTTGCAAAACAAAAGTACCTGAATTAAAAATATCTGAACAAAATCATCAAGTTGCTTGTCACATAATTAATTAAATAGTATTCTTATAGGCGTGAAGTAAAGGAAAAGAAGAGAATTGATCCTGCCATGTAGAAATTCTACTTCTATTAAAAATATTAAATGCTTATAAAATTGGATTATAAATCGAATTTTGATTTAATCAAGATGTTATAAGGCTCCTATGGAAAAAGGCGCGAAGGCTAGAGACTCCTCTAAGTATCTCCAGTGGGATGCTCAGCTTCGTTCCATTCCATTGGAGATACTTTAGTTGTAATCAACCATTTATAAACAAAGTTTTCGAAAAAATTAAAAATATTATTAAAAAAACTAATTGAGGTTCTTCATGCTTAGTTACGAGGGATTTACTTTACTAATTATGCTATTTATTTTAGCTCCTATTATGGGAGCTATTGCTTTATTATTTTTGTTTATCTTTGAAAAAAGAATTGATTTACTTGAAAATAAAAATAGAGAAATTCGGTTAGAGCATGCATTACAAGAAGCCCAGTACAATAAATTAAATCAGCAAATTCAACCGCACTTTTTATTTAATACACTCAATGTCATATTAAGCTTAGCTCGTTTAAACCGAACCTCGGAATTAATCCGAGCTCTAGAAACATTCTCTCAATTTTTAAAGTTTAAATATAAATCTTCAGAGCCATTAATCCCTTTAGATCAAGAAATACAATATACTCAATATTATTTAGATATTCAAACACTACGGTTTGGAGATCGTCTTAAAACTCAGTTAGATTGTCCAAAAGAATTATATAAAGCGCTAGTCCCCCCTTTTATTTTGCAAACATTAGTAGAAAATTCATTTAAACATGGTTTAGAAAAAAAGGTTGGAGAAGCTTTACTGGATATTCGATTTTATCAAGATTCCGAGCTAGTTTGTTTAGAAGTAATTGATAATGGTTTAATGGGAATGACTAATTCTTTTTCTAATCAAGAAGGCCATGGATTAGACAATATAAAAAAGAGATTACAACTATATTTTGGTAACAGTGGACATGTACTGATTACATCAAATGAATCAGGAACAAATGTTAAGGTCGTTTGGCCACTTATATATGACTCTATAGAGTAAAGGAGGGAAAATGAAGTGAATGTATTATTAGTAGATGATGAACCATTAGAGCTTGAACAGATGGAATATTTGATAAAAAATATGTTTCCATTATGGAAATTTTATAAAGCTGCTGATGCATGCCAAGCAATAACAATTAATCAAAATCATAAAATTAACATTGCGTTTCTAGATATCAATCTACCTGGGCGGTCTGGACTAGAGTTTGGCGAAGAGCTTAGAGCACAAAATAAAGACGTAGATATTATTATGGTTACAGCATATCAAAGTTTTGATTATGCTCAACAGTCAATCCGAATCGGCGTTCTAGATTATTTAACAAAGCCAATTATTGAAAGTGAATTATATAAAGTTTTATCTAAATATAGTGATACCGATACGTCAAACCAATATTCTAGTTTAATACATCAAACTCTTTTATATATTCATGAGCATTTCGCTGAAAAACTGTCTCTTTCTGACGTAGCTCGAGAAGTTCATACGAATCATACTTATTTAAGTAGAAAATTTCACGAAGAAGTCGGTGTATCGTTTTCAGAATATTTAATAGACTATAGAATACAAGCAGCTAAGCGATATTTAACAAATAATCCAAATTGGAACATATCCGATGTAGCAGAAAACTCAGGCTTCAATAGTCAGCATTACTTTAGTACTTTATTCCGCAAAATTGAGGGCATTACTCCAAAAGAGTATCGTGAGAAAGGAAAATAACAGTGAATTCACGTTCATTTAGAGAATACGTGCAAGGTCCTATTCAAATTGGAATGGGAATGGGAATTATTTCTCTCTTGGCACGTTGGGTAACAGGAACTACGATATTATCTTCGCCAGAATCAATGATTAAATATGGCGTATTTGGTGGAATCGGATATGCATTTTTAGGTGCTATTGCTTTATTTGTATTTAGTTTTATTGGGAAAAAGGTTCGACAGGAGTACCCTGATGGTCTAACAATTGGAGATTATTTGAAGAAAAAACTACATCCACTTGGTTATTGGATTATGATTTGTATTTTAATATTAACTAGTTTACACATATTATATATACAGTCGATCACTGCTTCTACTTTATTTCATTTTCTTTTTAATTTACCGTTGTACATAGAAATAATCATTTTTATAAGCTTTTGTGTACTTTTTGCAGGTTTTGGTGGATTAAAAATGATACATGGATTAGCAGGATTCCAAGTCATTACAATGTTTGCAGCGGCAATTTTAATTCCGTTGTATTTTTTCGTAAAAGAGGGTGTTCAACCCGTATATGATGGGATTAAATTATACCATCCATACATGCTCGTTATTGATCATTACGATTTATGGGGTTTTTTATTTTCTGGCTTATTAGTCGGATTTGGTCAGTTTTTCTTTGACATTACTTCATGGCACCGATTATTTATGATTGAACCGAAAAAACTCCGCTTAACATTCTCAATATCAGGCTTAATATGGTGTATTTTCCCACTTTCATTTTCATGCCTTTTTATTATTGTTATATTTACAGGTGGTTTTACAGATATTCAATCAATATTAGTCGGTTTAGCAAATAAAATAACAACACCATTTTTTTTCATACTTTTTGTTTTATGTGCATTTAATGCAATTACTTCTACATTTGGTGCGGTTCTACATTCGCTTGCTAGCTTAATCATTATCAATATAATAGAGCCATTTCATACGATAAAAAATGATCAAAAAAAAATAAAACTTGCTTATCTTCTATCTGTGATTATTGGCGCGATCATCTTTTTCGCTACAATTATTCAATCAAAAAAAATTATTGAGCTATTATTTTACTCAGGAAATGTCTATTCAGCATTGTTATTTCCAATTTTAGTTATTGTCTTTAGTAAGAATAAGGTCGGTAATTATATTCCAATTAGTATTGTACTTAGTATTATACTTTCTTATATTGTTCAGCCGTATGTAGGTGAATTTGAAAGTATTTGGTTGAGCTTATTATTTTCTATTGTGATTATTATTCTTGGTTTTACACTCCAATTTTTTAGTAAGAAAGAGACTGTAAATATGTCGTAACGAAGAGCTAATCAGTTGACTTGATTAGCTCTTCTTGTTGTTGAAAAACAATCTTGTAATTAATTACCAAAATTTTCGTAAAAGGAGTTGAGTGTTGTTGATTTCCATTACAGGATGCTCGCTTTCAATGGGGCGAGACCTGAGCCTCCTCGTCTTTCATTTTTAAATTGCTTAAAAATGATTTATCATTTATTATTTGCCCATGAGATTAAATCGATGAAATTAAATTATGGGGGTTACATTATGAAGATTTTACTTTTTGGAGCAACTGGAATGGTTGGACAAAGTGTATTAAGAGAATGCTTACGAGATCCTTCTGTTAGCTCGATTTATTCAATTGGTCGCAGTATTACAGGTATTCAACATGAAAAATTCTATGAAATTAAGCATTATAATCTGCTTGATTTATCTACAATTGAGAGTCAAATAACCGGATTTGATGCATGTTTTTTTTGTCTAGGTGTTTCATCATTTAGAATGACAGAGGAAGATTATCGTAAGATTACATATGACCTTACACTATCCATTGCACGTACATTATCAATATTGAATCCTCAAATGACTTTCATTTATGTCACTGGCTCAGGTACCGATCGTACGGAGAAAGGTCGTACAATGTGGGCTAGAGTGAAGGGAAAAACAGAAAATGACTTGTTAAAATTACCATTTAAAGCTGCATACATGTATCGACCAGGTGCTATTATTCCGCATAAAGATATAAAATCAAAAACTAAACTATATCAATACGGCTATAACGTAACGAAACCTATCTATCCGATACTAAAAAAAGTATTTCCAAACTCAATAACAACTTCAGAACAAATTGGTCGATCCATGATCAATATTGCCAAGGCTGGTTATCATAAGCCTTTAGTTGAGGTTGAAGATATTAATAGGACAGCAGAAAAGTGAAAGTAAAAAAGGCATAGGGAAAGTATTTTTCCTTCTTTCCCCTAACCCTCTTCTCATTAAGTATTTAAATATGGAGCTCCTCGTCTTGTGTTTGCTGCGGATGATGCGTCCTCACTAGTATCTAAGTATGGGCTACCACCTTCGTCATAATTAATTTTATTGGAATCGTTCTCGCTTGTGTCTAAGTATGAGTTAGTAGCAACGTGGATATGATTGTCATCAGTATCTTTTGATGTTTTATGTTCTGACATTATAAGTTCACCTCCGTATTTATATTGTGTATGGATGTTAACATTAAATTACAGGTAGTTTGAGGGAATTATTACATCCATTTCAAAGTTTATATCATGTTGTTTTTTTCACTTATCTCCCCATTTATGTAGTTAAAATACCCTTATCGATTTATTCCCCGATAAATTGTCAAAAAATTTTGTATTTTCTTTTCTAAATTTCGACAAGTTTTTAAAGGGAGTTTTATTAAAATTTGATTAAATACGTGTATACGTAAATAATACAAATTGGAGAGATTTCATGAAAAAAAGAATTGCTGCCTTATCGATTTGTTCTGTTTTATCATTTTCATTACTTATTGGTACACAATCCAAACCAGCAAAAGCTGCACCTGAGGAGCTTCATTATGTTTTAGCTTATAAAGGTAGTTTACCAAGCAATTTCACAGATAAAATTTCAAAAGCTGGAGGTTCTGTGGAACGAATTATTTCAGAAGTTGGAATTGTTGAAGTTTCATCATCTAATAGTGAATTTTTAACTAATATTAAAAAAGATACAAGCATTCAATCAGCTGGTAAAGAACTTCAAGCATACTTGGAAGCTGACCCAGATGATAAAATTGAGTTTACTCCTGGAACACCGAATGGTGAAAAAGTAACGCTTGATGCTAACTCTAACTCCTACTGGGACAAACAATGGGACATGCAGAACTTAACTCATAATGGAGATTCCTATAATATTAACAAAGGAAGTCATAAAACGGTCGTAGCTGTAATCGATACAGGAATCGACTTTGGTCATCCAGATTTAAAAGCTAATGCAGATCTTGCTGGATCAAAAACATTTGTTCCAGGAACGACAGATGCATGGGATAAAAATGGCCATGGAACGCATGTTGCTGGCTCAATTGCAGCAAATGGAAAAGTTAAAGGCGTTGGACCTGAGTTAACAGTTCGAGCTTATCGAGTTTTCGGTGCAACTGGTGGAGCTGAACAGTCATGGATTACAGATGCAATTGTTTCAGCTGCAAACGATGGAGTAGATGTAATTAATATGTCGATCGGCGGCTGGCGTTGGATGGCTAATAACTTAGACGAAAAAGGTGAGTCAGCTTCAATGGTGGCATATCATCGAGCGATTCAATATGCAATTAAAAAAGGTGTAACGGTCGTTGTATCTGCGGGGAATGACTCAAGAGATTTTAACAATATACACGATATGCAAGATTATTGGAAAACTACATACGGTTTAGATATTAAGGGACCTTCACGTGTTGTTCCTGCACAAATCCCAGGTGTCATTACAGTTTCTTCATCTAATCAGTGGTCAAAAGATAGTATTGCATTCTACTCAAATTATGGAAGTGTAATCGATGTAGCTGCTCCTGGTGGAGACAACGGGCCTGTATACGATGGATTATACCGTCAAAATCCAACAGGTAACTTTTTAAATAAACGTGATTATACATATCGTACTTTGTCTACTTATCCTTCATATCCAGTAGGTGTAAATGCAGCTAATCCAAATGGTACGAATGCAACAACACAATTTAGTGACGGAAAATGGCATGGCTATTCATATCTTCATGGAACTTCAATGGCAGCACCAAAGGTTGCAGGTATTGCAGGCGTAATTAAGGCAGCTCATCCTGAATATAATCCTGCTCAAGTAGCAGCAGCAATAAGACAAAGTGCACTTGATTATGGGAAAAAAGGACAAGATCCACTTTATGGTTCTGGTGAAGCAAACATTTATTCCTTCTTATCTAAAGATAAATAAGCGAATAAATTAAATTTTTAAGCAAGTAAAATAAAAAAGGATAGATAATCCAGAAGATTTCTAGATTATCTATCCTTTTATTTATATATTCCTTAGTTAACAGCTACATCTTCTAATACTCGGACAAATTCACCTTTATTTACTGGATAACCAGCTTCAGCGATTTTAACTTTTACAATTTTACCGATCATGTCTTCTGTTCCTTCGAACACGACTTTTAGATAATTGTCTGTGTAACCAATTAATAGTCCTTCTGCATCATCTTCAGTGTACTTTTCTTCCGGAATAACTTCTAGTACATCTCCATCAAACATTGATGCGTATTCTTTTGCAAGTTGATTTGATAATTCAATTAAACGATGTACTCGTTCATTTTTAACTTCTTCGTCAACTTGATCCTCCATACGTGCAGCTGGTGTACCTGTACGTTTAGAGTATGGGAATACGTGTAATTCAGAGAATTTATTATCTCGAATGAAATTGTATGTTTCCATAAACTCTTCTTCAGATTCGCCTGGGAAACCTACGATTACATCAGATGTAATTGAACAGTTTGGTAATACTTCGCGTAGTTTTTCAATTCTTTCAGCAAATTCAGCCATTGTATATTTACGACGCATACGTTTAAGAACAGTATCTGATCCAGATTGTAAAGGTACGTGTAGGTGTCGAACTACAATATTTGAATGACGAAGTACTTCAATTACTTCATCTGTAATTTGACTAGCTTCAATTGAAGAAATACGAACACGTTTTAATCCTTCAACTGTTTCTAAATCTTTTAATAACATTGCTAAGTTGTAATCTTTCATGTCTTGACCATATCCACCTGTGTGAATACCAGTTAAAACGATTTCCTTATAGCCTGATTCAACTAATTGAGTAGCTTGTTTTACAACTTCTTTTGGATCACGAGAACGCATTAAACCACGTGCCCATGGAATAATACAAAACGTACAGAAGTTATTACAACCTTCTTGTATTTTTAATGAAGCACGTGTACGATCAGTAAAAGCAGGTACATCTAGCTCTTCATAAACTCGTGCTTTCATAATATTTCCTACTCCATTAATTGGTTGACGTTCTACTCGGAATTGTTCGATATAATCCAGCATTTTCGTACGGTCCTGTGTACCAACAACGATATCCACCCCAGGAATTGCCATGATTTCGGCTGGAGATGTTTGTGCATAACATCCAGTTACACAAATTACTGCATCTGGATTTTTGCGCACGGCACGACGGATTACTTGTCTACTTTTTTTGTCACCTGTATTTGTAACTGTACATGTATTAATTACATAAACATCAGCTTTCGTTTCGTATTCTGTACGTTCATAGCCAGCTGCTTTAAACAGTTGCCAAATTGCTTCTGTTTCGTAATGGTTAACTTTACAGCCTAATGTATGAAAAGCTACTTGTGGCATTTCTTCACCCCATTAATTCAAAATGAAAGGAGGCAGCAGCTAAAACATAAAATGGTGCTGTTTCTGTTCGCAGAATTCTTGGTCCAAGTCCACATAGCTTAGCACCTTTTTCTTCTAGCTGATCAACTTCTTTATCTGACAAACCACCTTCTGGTCCGAAAACTACTAATAATCGTGAGCCTTCCTTTAGTGACTGGAATGTCTGAACAAGTCCTGCTGATTCTCCTGTTTTTGCACTTTCTTCATATGCAACAATACAAGCATCATAATGCTGTATTGAGTTAAGTAATTGTTGAAAAGATGCTGGCTGTTCCACAGTTGGTACAATAAATCGATATGATTGTTCAGCTGCCTCTTTTGCAATTTTTTGCCATCTATCAACCTTTTTACCAGCTTTTTTATCATCTAGTTTAACAATTGATCTAGCTGCAGCGAATGGTAAAAAACCAGAAGCTCCAAGCTCCGTACCTTTTTGAATGATTAACTCTAGTTTATCACCTTTTGGAAGTCCACTAGCAATCGTAATTGATATCGGCAGTTCATTTGTATTCTCAACATATTCTACAACAGCTGCTGTTATTTGTTCACTAGAAATATTTGTAAGTGTACAACGAACAGTTGAAGATCCTGGAACTGTACAAATGATCTCTTGATCAAGCTTCATTCGCATAACATTTGCGATATGATGAGCATCATCACCAGTTATTGTAACAAGATCATTTTGAAGCTGCGTTTCTTCTATAAAATATCTTTGCATATTACATTCCTTGTTCTGGCTTTTTTGCAATAATTGCAACCCAGTCCTCTAAATGTAGTACTTCCTTCACTTCAAAGCCAACTCGTTTAAGCTCATTTTCGATGTCTGCTTGTTTAGCACCTATAATTCCTGAAGAAATAAATGTTCCACCTGGTTCTAAAACATTAAAAACATCGTCTACGAAACGAAGAATAATTTCAGCAAGTAAGTTCGCAACAACTACTTGAAACGGACCTTCAATTCCTTGTAGTAAGTTACCTTGTCCAACTTTTATCACATCGTCTACTTTGTTTAATACAACGTTTTCTCTTGCACTTCGAACTGCTACATCATCTAAGTCATAAGCTTCTATATTTCTAGATCCCAGTTTAGCAGCCGCAATACTTAATACTCCTGAGCCAGTACCTACATCGATTACACGGTCAGTTGATTTTACAACCTTCTCAAGTGCACGAATACACATAACAGTTGTCGGGTGAGTACCAGTACCAAACGCCATTCCTGGATCTAATTCGATAATTAATTCGTCTGATGATTTGACTTCATACTCTTCCCAAGAAGGTACAATTGTAAATCGATCTGAGATTGAAATTGGATGATAATATTTTTTCCATGCAGTAGCCCAATCTTCTTCGTTTACTTCATGCACAGCAAATGTATTTTTTCCTAAATCAATATCATATGAAATTAAATTATTTATTGCTTCTTTTATTCCGTCGATTGTATCGTTTAAAAAACTATTCACAGGAAGGTATGCTTTAACGATTACACCTTCCTCTGGATAATCTTTTGGGTTAAGTTGGTAGATTTCACCGTAAACCTGTGCTCGCTCCTTCGTCAAATCAAACACATCCTCTATGACAACACCACTTGCACCAGCTTCGTGTAAAATGTTAGAAATCGGTTCAACCGCATCCTGTGTAGTGTGAATACTTAATTCTGACCATTTCATAAAACTACCAACTCCATTCATACTCTCTTCTTTACTTGGCAATACCCTCTAATCATAGTCAGATTTAGAGGGTGCCATTTAAATTACTTCTTCTATTTAGTGTTTCCACTTTTTACCTTAACTAACGTACTGAATTAATAACTTCCTTATTGTTCGCCAAAATTCTTAACCGCACGCTTTAACTTTGTAAAGAAAGAATCGTGTTTATCGTCTTTTTGACCTTTGCCAATATTGTAAAACTCTTCAAGCAATTCTTTTTGACGGCTTGTTAGTTTTGTAGGTGTGATAACTTTTACGATTACGTGTTGATCACCTTGACCATATCCACGTACATCTTTAATACCTTTACCTTTTAAACGCATTCTAGTGCCAGTTTGCGTTCCAGCAGGTATTTTTGTTTTTACTTTACCATGTAATGTTGGAACTTCAACTTCATCACCTAATGCAGCTTGTGCAAATGTTAATGGAAGTTCGCAGTAAACATCATTTCCGTCACGTTCAAAGAATTCATGTTCACGAACATGGAATGCAATATATAAATCTCCAGCAGGACCACCATTTTTACCTGGTTCTCCCTGACCTGAAAGACGAATTTGTTGTCCATCATCGATACCAGCTGGCACTTTAACCATGATTTTCTTACGAGTTTTCACTCGGCCAGCACCATGACAAGTATTACATTTATCTTTAATTATCTGACCAGTACCTTGACAGTGTGAACATGTCGTACGGTTCACAATACGTCCAAATGGAGTATTTTGTTCAACACTCATTTGTCCTGAGCCTTGACAATGATTACATGTTTCTTTTGATGTACCAGGTTTCGCACCTGATCCACTACATGTATGACATGTTTCTTCAGTTGGAATTTCAATTTCTTTTTCCATTCCAAATGCCGCTTCTTCAAACTGGATTGTCATTGTGTATTGTAAATCAGCCCCTGCTCTTGGTGCGTTCGGGTCACGACGACGTCCACCGCCACCACCAAAAAACTGACTGAAAATATCTTCGAATCCACCGAATCCGCCGCCGCCAAATCCGCCACCGCCGAAACCTTGGTTTGGATCTGTATGACCAAACTGATCATAATGAGCACGTTTTTGATCGTCTGATAAATTTTCGTATGCTTCTTGCACCTCTTTAAACTTTTCAGGTGCATCAGGATCCTTATTAACGTCCGGATGATATGTTTTTGCTAATTTACGAAACGATTTTTTTATTTCATCTTGTGATGCACTTTTACTAACACCAAGCACATCATAGTAATCACGTTTACTCATAGTGTTACAATCCGCTCCTTTCACATAAAGAATATTTTAACACATCCTGTGCTTTTCTAAAAGAAAAAGAAGAAGTCAAAGCCAAGGCTTCCCTGACTTTGACTTCCCTTAATGTTTTAAATATATATGTTGTCTAGTTCAGGCGTTACTGACCAAAACGCCTTCCACTTTTCGTTATTGTCTAGTTCCAGGCGTTACTGAGCAAACGCCTTCCACTTTTCGTTATTATTTATCTTCCTTAACTTCAGTAAACTCAGCGTCTACTACATCGTCTTGTTTCGCTCCGCCTTCAGCTCCACCTGCAGCTTGTTGTGCAGCAGCAGCTTGCTCATAAAGTTTCATTGATAAAGCTTGAACGATTTCAGAAAGAGCATCTTTCTTCGTACGGATGTCATCTAAGTTACCAGCTTCTAAAGCAGCTTTTAATGCGTCTTTAGCTTCGTTTGCTTTAGTAACCTCTGCTTCTTCAACTTTTCCTTCAAGATCTTTTAAAGTTTTCTCTACTTGGAATACTAATTGATCCGCTTCGTTTTTAAGATCTACTTCTTCTTTACGTTTTGCATCTGCATCAGCATTTAATTCTGCTTCTTTTACCATGCGTTCTACTTCTTCATCACTTAAACCTGAAGAAGATTGAATTACGATGTTTTGTTCTTTTTGAGTACCTAGGTCTTTTGCACGCACTGTTACGATACCATTTTTGTCGATATCAAACGATACTTCAATTTGAGGAATTCCACGTGGTGCTGGTGGGATATCCGATAATTGGAAGCGACCTAATGTTTTATTGTCATTAGCCATTGGACGCTCACCTTGTAGTACGTGAATGTCTACAGCAGGTTGATTGTCAGCAGCTGTTGAGAATACTTGTGATTTACTTGTTGGGATTGTTGTATTACGTTCGATTAACTTTGTAAATACTCCACCCATTGTTTCAATACCTAATGATAATGGTGTTACGTCTAGTAATACTACGTCTTTTACATCACCAGTTAATACTCCACCTTGAATTGCAGCACCTAGTGCTACTACTTCATCAGGATTTACACCTTTATGTGGCTCTTTTCCTGTTTCTTTTTTGATCGCTTCTTGAACAGCAGGAATACGAGTTGAACCACCAACTAAAATTACTTTATCAATTTGACTAGCAGTTAAGCCAGAATCTTTCATCGCTTGACGAGTTGGGCCTAAAGTTCTTTCTACTAAGTTGTGAGAAAGCTCTTCGAATTTTGCACGAGTTAAGTTTAACTCTAAGTGTAATGGACCAGCTGCACCCATGCTAATGAATGGTAATGAAATTTGAGTTGAAGTAATACCTGATAAATCTTTTTTCGCTTTTTCAGCAGCATCTTTTAAACGTTGTAATGCCATTTTATCTTGACTTAAATCAACACCGTTTTCTTTTTTGAATTCAGCTACTAAGTAATCAATGATCACTTGGTCGAAGTCATCTCCACCTAAACGGTTATCACCAGCTGTAGCTTTAACTTCAAAAATTCCATCTCCTAATTCAAGGATTGAAACGTCGAATGTACCGCCACCTAAGTCATAAACTAAGATTGTTTGGTCTTCATCCATTTTATCTAAACCGTATGCTAATGCAGCCGCAGTTGGCTCATTGATGATACGTTCTACTTCTAAACCTGCGATTTTACCAGCATCTTTAGTTGCTTGACGCTCAGCATCATTGAAGTATGCAGGTACAGTAATAACTGCTTTCGTTACTGCTTCACCTAAATAAGCTTCAGCAGATGCCTTTAAGTTTTGAAGAATGATCGCAGAAATTTCTTGAGGAGAAAAATCTTTACCTTCAATGTTTTCTTTATGTGTAGTACCCATATGACGTTTAATTGACATGATTGTGTTAGGGTTTGTAATTGCTTGACGTTTTGCCACTTCCCCAACTTGACGCTCACCATTTTTGAACGCAACAACTGACGGAGTTGTACGTCCACCCTCTGGGTTCGGAATTACTTTTGGCTCTCCACCTTCTAATACTGCGACACAAGAGTTAGTTGTACCTAAGTCAATACCAATAATTTTACTCATTGCATGTTCCTCCTAAAATCTACATAAGTTATATTTTAGTTTTTTTAAAAAAATTTTATATTTATGTTAGCGATATAAATAGACGCTTAACGAATTACTCGTTTACTTTAACCATTGATGGACGAATTACTCTGTCCTTTAGCTTATAGCCTTTTTGGAATTCTTGTAGAACTTCATTGGATGGTTTAGAATCATCACTTTCTTGCATTACAGCTTGATGTACATTCGGATCGAATTGTTCACCAAGTGCCGGGATTTCTTCTACGCCTTCTTTTTTCACAGCTTCAACAAGCAAACGGTAAACCATTTCCATACCTTGTTTTAAAGAAGCAGTTTGCTCATCTGTTGCTTCAACTTGTAGTGCGCGTTCGAAATTATCTAGTACTGGTAATAAATCAGTCACTAAACTTTGAGCACGATAAGTCATTAAAGATTGTTGGTCTAAAAGTGCACGACGTTTATAATTTTCGAAATCAGCATGTAGACGTAAGTACTTATTTTCCTTCTCATCTACTTCAGCACGAAGTTTTTGTAGCTCTTCTTCAGAAGAATTCACATTATCAGTTTTCTCTTCTGTATTTTCTACTGTAAAGATTGAAGGCTCTTCAACAGTAGTTTCTTCATTCACTACTTCTTCATTTAAAAGTTCTTCCTGACGTTCTGTCATGTCACCTTCACCTCCTATTTTTTTATATGTAATCCATTGTTTCTTTTCACAATGGATTTATTCAACATCCTTAGATGAAAATAATAAATTCAATTGTCCTGTAATTAAATGCATTAATGAGATTACTCGAGAATATTCCATTCGAGTTGGTCCTAATACTGCGATTGTACCAATTTGATCTTCACCTAAAGAATAGGTTGCGCTAATGATACTTACATTTTCTAATCCAGACTTTTCATTTTCCTTACCAATTTTGACACTTAAACCCATGTGTTCAAGAGGAATAATACTTTTTAGTTCATCTTGCCTTTCAATCATGTTTAACAAAATTTTCATTGTCTCAACATTATTAAATTCTGGTTGAGCTAAAATATTCGTTTTTCCACTTAAAAACAGTTTTTGTTCAATCGGTACGTCAATAGTGCCACCAATCATCTTTATAACGCTCTCATAATTCGAAATATGCGTACGTAAAATCATAGCAATTTCTTTATAAAGCTTGTCATTTATTTGATGAATCGGTACATTTACTAGTCGTTCATTTAATATATTTACCATTTTCTCAATATCACTCATAGACACACCAGGTGGTATAGTTACTGTTCGATTTTTAACAATACCTGTGTCTGTCACAATAATTGATACTGCTGTATTAGGTCCTATTGGAATAAGCTGAATATTTTTAAGCTTATTTTCAGTAACTTTTGGTCCTAGTGCAATTGTTGTGTAATTTGTTAAGTCAGATAGTATATCAGCTGAATTTTTCACAAGCTTTTCTATTTCAAAAATACGCTCGGCAAAAATACCTTTTATCGAACGAACATCATCGTCATTAACAATTTGTGGTGATAACAAATGGTCTACATAAAAACGATACCCTTTTTCAGAAGGGATTCGACCTGCAGAGCTATGAGGCTTTTCAATATAACCAAGTTCCTCTAAATCAGCCATCTCATTTCGTATCGTTGCTGAACTAAATGAAATACCTTCCTTTTTAGATAAACTCCTTGAACCAACAGGTTGTGCCATGCGAATAAAGTCATCGATAATAATTTGTAGTATCAATAACTGTCTTTCAGTCAACATGTTTATCACCTCTATTAGCACTCTTATCTAGTGAGTGCTAAATATATTATTAACTTAACAAATCCTTTATACGATGTCAAGAAGTTAAGGGCAGTAATAAAGAAGTACAGGATGAATGGATTAGGAATTTTTAAATACATAAGATCTATTCTATAGTCACATATCTCATCCGCTTTTCCTGCTCTTCACCTTACTGCTTTTAAAGTAAAAATGCTTGAAATACTTCGTTTCCGAGTAACTTCCCTTTGTGGGTTAATCGAAGAAATACTCCATTCATCTCCACTAATCCATCTTTCATTAGTTTTTCAATTACGTTCGGAAATACTTCATTAAAGTTTGAACCAAATTTTTCTTGGAATTTCCTTTCCGAAACTCCCTCCATTTTACGTAATCCTAAAAACATTTCTTCTTCCATTTTTTCTTGCTTCGTTACCGTATGCTCATGAACAATTGGGACACCAGTCTCATCAATCAACTGAAAATATTTCTTTAACGGTCCTGCATTTGAATATCGAATGCCATTAATATAGCCATGTGCTCCTGCACCAAATCCAAAATACTCTTCATTATTCCAATAAACAAGATTATGCTTACTTTCTAAACCGTTCTTTTCAAAATTGCTGATTTCATATTGATGAAAACCTTTTTCTTCTAAATACTTCATTAAAAAGTCATACATAGCTGCTTCATCTTCTTCAGGAGCCGGTTTAAGCTTGCCCCTATTCATTTCTATGTAAAACACGGTTTTTGGTTCAATAATTAATGAATACGCTGAAATATGCTGAATCGGTAACTTCATAGCTTTATCCAACGAATCAACGAATTGTTCCATTGTTTGACCTGGCAAAGCATACATTAAATCAAGATTGATATTATCTATTCCAACTTCTTTTGCAGTTTGAATAGCTTCTTCTATTTCATTAGGTGAATGTGTTCTTCCAATCTTTTTAAGTAAACCTTCATCAAATGTTTGCGCTCCAAAACTAATTCGATTCACTCCACCATCTTTTAAAATTTGAAGCTTCTCTTTTGAAATTTCATTTGGATTACTTTCAAAAGTGATTTCGATTTCTTTATTCCCTTTAATGATCTGTTTATTAATCATATCTACTAACGTTTGAGTTTGGGCCAAAGTTAATGCTGTAGGTGTTCCTCCACCTACAAAAACTGTTTTCAAATCTGAAATCGGATTTATTTTTAAACTTTCAACAATTTCTTTCTCTAGATATTCTAAATACTGATCAACCGGCTGACGGTCCATCATAAATTTATTAAAATCGCAGTAGTAACAAATCTGCTGACAAAATGGTATATGAATATAAACGGAAGATGCCATACCTTCTCCTCTTTTCTATGTGAAAAGCCCCTGATCCAATACCACCTAAGGTGCAGATTCAGGGACTTTTGTTGATTTTAACTTTTATGATTGTATATTTTCTTATGATATTTGTCTAATGAATCGCTTCACTATTATTAATCATTATTTACATCTTACTTTTTATTAATAACAATTTGAGTAAAAAATTATCAATTTAACATTAAAAAAAGCCACCGCAAATAAATTACGGTGGCCTCTCTAGATAATCATCAATCTATAATCGATGAATTCCTATTGATTATTAATCATCCATACGTAAAACAGCCATGAATGCCTCTTGTGGAACCTCTACAGATCCAACAGCTTTCATTCGCTTTTTACCTTCTTTTTGCTTATCTAATAGCTTACGCTTACGAGAGATATCCCCACCGTAACATTTAGCTAATACGTTTTTACCCATTGACTTAATTGTTGAACGAGCAACGATTTTTTGTCCGATTGCCGCTTGAACTGGAACTTCGAACTGTTGTCTTGGAATAAGTTCTTTTAATTTTTCAACGATAATTTTCCCACGGTCATAAGCAGCGTCTTTATGAACGATAAATGATAGAGCATCTACTTGTTCACCGTTTAATAAAATATCCATTTTCACAAGTTTAGAAACTTTGTAACCAATTAGTTCATAGTCAAATGATGCATAGCCTTTTGTACTTGATTTTAATTGATCAAAGAAATCATAAACAATTTCAGATAATGGAATTTCATAAGTTAATGTTACACGGTTAGCATCTAAATATTGCATATCGATAAAGTTACCGCGTTTCTTTTGGCAAAGCTCCATGATTGCTCCAACAAAGTCATTTGGAACCATGATTTTTGCTTTTACGTAAGGCTCTTCCACTCGATCAATTGATTGAGGATCTGGCATATGAGCAGGGTTATCAACGATAATCATTTCGTCTTTTGTTGTATAAACATTATAAATAACACTTGGTGCTGTTGTAATTAAATCAATTTTGAATTCACGTTCAATACGCTCTTGAATGATTTCCATGTGTAATAATCCTAAAAATCCACAACGGAAACCAAAACCTAAAGCTTGTGAAGTTTCTGCTTCAAATTGTAAAGCTGCGTCATTTAATTGAAGCTTTTCAAGTGCATCACGTAAATCATTATATTTAGAAGTATCAATTGGATATAATCCACAGAATACCATTGGATTTAATTTACGATAACCTGGTAGAGGCTCAGTTGCTGGATTCTCAGCAAGGGTAATTGTATCCCCAACGCGAGTATCTCCAACATTTTTAATAGAAGCTGTTAAGAAACCTACGTCACCTACAGTTAATTCGTCTCTTTGTGTAGTGCGTGGTGTGAATACTCCAGCTTCAACTACTTCGAATTCTTTACCTGTAGCCATCATTCTAATTTTTTGCCCAACTTTTACAGTACCTTCTACGATACGAATATAAGCTACAACACCACGGTATGGATCAAATAATGAATCAAAAATAAGTGCTTTTAAAGGTGCATCTGGATCGCCTGTTGGTGCTGGTACTTTTTCTACGACTTGTTCTAGAATTTCTTCTATTCCGATTCCTGCTTTAGCAGATGCTAATACCGCTTCTGAAGCATCTAATCCAATTACTTCTTCAACTTCTTGTCTTACACGTTCAGGCTCAGCACTTGGTAAGTCAATCTTATTAATAACTGGTAAGATTTCTAAATCATTGTCTAAAGCTAAATATACGTTGGCTAATGTTTGTGCTTCGATACCTTGTGCAGCATCAACTACAAGAATTGCGCCTTCACACGCTGCTAAACTACGTGAAACTTCATAAGTGAAGTCGACATGTCCAGGTGTATCGATTAAATGAAGAATATATTCTTCACCATTTTTAGCTTTATATTGTAACTGCACAGCATTTAATTTAATGGTAATTCCACGTTCACGCTCTAAATCCATTGAGTCTAATAGCTGAGACTTCATCTCACGCTGAGTTAGTGCATTTGTTTTCTCAAGAATTCTATCTGCTAATGTAGATTTTCCATGGTCAATGTGTGCGATGATTGAAAAGTTTCTAATTCTCTTTTGTCTTTCTGATCTTGACTCTTTGTTCATTTCATCACTCCTAAATTTCTCGACAGCATAGATAGTTTTGATTATATCAAAAAAATAGGGAAATATTCAATCTCTATTAGCAGTATATGTCGAATGAAGTTTAGAAGGTCTAATTAAAGCTATCAATAATAGAAGGAATTTTTTCAACAATCTTAACCCCTTTTTCAGTTACATACGTAACAAAATGGGATAGTCCTTTACCAACAACTGTAAAATAATTAAATGCCCCTAATCTATCTAAATGATCTTCTCTAATTGCTAGTCCTTCTTTCGTGTAATCTTTTCCAAAAAGTACTGGACCAGCTTTCCCATCTTCTTTTGAGATTTTTACTACATCATCTACATGATAGTAATCAGTCGAAGTAACTTTACTTATTCCGTCTTTCGCAATTTGCATACAAGTAATAATTGTTATAGAAAAAATGATGATTAGCGTAAAATACCGAACCATATATTTCATTTGTTTCTCCTCACTTACGAAATATTAATGAGTATATGAGCCAATATTATCTTGATTAATTTTAGAATGCAGTGCAGCGTTCATACCGCCAGCAATAATATTTGCCATATCTTCAATAAATGTATCCACTTCTTTTGGTGTAACCATTAAGTTATGACCTAGTGGTGACAATACCTCATGAATCAGTTTTCGTTTTTCATTCTCTTCTAGCGTTCCTACAATCCCCATAAATGCCATTCGTTCCTTTTCACTAGGCATATCTTCGTCGGTATACTTTTTCTTTTCTCCAAATGCCATTCCAGAAGGGATTAGCGCTTTAGCAGGCTTGTCTCCCTCTTTTATTTCTCGTCCAAAATGTTTTAAAATGAAGTCAATTGTATCACTTGTAATAGCAACAGCATCAACAACGGTTGGAACGCCTATAGCAATTACCGGAATACCTAGTGTTTCCTTACTTAATTCCTTACGTTTATTTCCTATTCCAGAGCCTGGATGAATGCCATTATCTGTAATTTGGATAGTTGTATTAACTCGCTCAATGGATCTAGCTGCAAGTGCATCGATCGCAATGACAAAATCAGGTTTTACTTTATCAATGACACCCGATATAATATCGCTCGTTTCAATACCAGTAATTCCCATTACACCAGGAGATAAAGCACAAACTGGACGATAACCATCTTGTACACTTTCAGGCTGTAATTCAAAAAGATGCTTTGTAACAACTAAATTTTCAACAACCATTGGACCAAGTGCATCTGGTGTCACATTCCAATTACCTAAGCCGACGACTAAGCAAGTTTGATCTTCCGTAATTCCTAAATTTTTTAAGAAAGCAGAAAACTCGTTTGCAAAAACCTTTTCAACTTTTTCTTGAAGGTCAGTATCTTGTTCACGAATACCTTGAACTTGAAGTGTTAAATAATTCCCTGGCTTTTTACCGATTCTTTCAGATGCCGATTCTTTAATATGAACATGAGAAATACTTACACCATCTGCTTCACGTTCTTTAACGATTACGCCGGTAATTTCTTCCTTTGTCTGTTCACGCTCCTCGAGCATCTCTTTTGCCTCTACTGCTAAATCTGTTCGAACACTATATTGACTTAAATCCAACTCACTCATTTATCTAGCCTCCACAATACTCATCGAAATTTAACAATTCTCTTCTTAACTAGTTTAGCTAGATGTTACCAATTCTAAACGAATTGTTTATTTTTCTTTTGAAAAGGCGAAAATAGCTTTATGAATTCTATTGCCAAATGGGACTTGTTTTGATAAAATAAGTTTTGTTCTATTTGTATTCGAGGCAAATTTCTCGACTGCATTCGGGAGGTGAAAGGTATGCCAAATATTAAATCAGCTATTAAACGTGTAAAAACAGCTGAAGCTCATCGTGCTCACAACGCATCTCTAAAATCAGAAATGCGTACTGCAGTGAAAACTGTTGAAGCTTTAGTTACTAATAACGAAACTGAAAAAGCGCAAGAAGCTTTATTAACTGCTTCTAAAAAATTAGACAAAGCTGTTAACAGCAATCTAATCCACAAAAACGCTGCTTCACGTCAAAAGTCTCGTTTAGCTAAAAAAGTTAACGCTATGAACGCGTAATGAATTAAATGGTGTCTCATCTGAGACACCATTTTTTCGTGCAATAAAGTTTTTCGCTGATCTTTTTTTAATCTAATCAGATGATTTAGAAATTCATATTAATAAAAATGGGTTTGCTTATCGAATAAGTTCATTACATTCTTGAATCAAAAACTCCATATAGTCAATTGCATCTTTTCTTCTTTTATAAATTGATTTGTAATATGATTTTTTATGATCAGTTCGTAATCTCATTGACTCCTTTATAATCTTATGCCATCTTTTGGGTACCGCCTCTAAAACATATTCACCTGCTCCTACTTTCGATGTAATATCTTTTTCTTTAAATGTGTAATAAAGTCGAGAAACTCCCAAAATCCCCCATTCAATACTTCTTAAACTGACAAACAAACTCAAGTATTTAACTGTAGGGAACTTCTTACAATCATTAACCCAGCTAAGCCAATAAGAATTAAGATTATCTCTCATATTAGATAGTAGAGTATCCCAATTAACCAAAATATCCACATTTTCAATTTTTAGCCCTTTTACAGTTATACCGTATTTTTTTAATTGAAAAGTATCTATTGAATTCTTTTCAAATTTATTTAAACCTTGAAACTTCCCATCATTGAAACGAATACATAATTTCCCTTCTTCATTTAAGGACTGTATATCTTCATTAAGAATATACCATCCATCCAAAATTGAATTAGGAAACTTTCTTTGCACATCTTTATGAATTTCTCTCAGTATTTTTACATCGGCATCAGATACTTTGCGATTAACAACTGCTATAAAATCGATATCGCTAAATCCATTCTTAAAAGCACCTAATGTAATCGATCCATAAAGATAAAAGGAATCAATTAAATTAGGTAATTTCAAATCAAAATATTCAAAGTATGTATCTAATACAACTTTTATTTCTTTAGGAATTTCCTCCATTTAGTCATCTCCCAAATACCACTTATTGGTAAAATTTAATAATTACTACATTATAACAAATTGTAAAAGCTGTAGACTGAAAATTGCAGCTTTTTATTTCACAAAAAAATAGCAGTCCAATTTTATGCAATTGGACTGCTATTTTTTTTAAAAATTTAAGATAAATTTACTAACCATTATTTATTTAATTGAAGAATTAACATCTCAAGGATCATAATTTTATCTCCTTGACCAGTCTTCATTTTATAATCAACTTCAGCAATTAATCGTATTGCTTCTTTTAATTCACTTGCTTGAAAATTATTCGCTTGTTTTTGCCCATAAAATACCCTTCCTGGAGATACGCCAACTGCAGAAGCGATTTGATTATTTGAGTACCCACTACTTGATAATTGTTTTATTCCGTACAATAATCTAAACTGGCTAGCTAACAATGCAACTATTTTTATCGGTTCTTCACCTATAAATAACAATTCATGAAGAATTTTAAGCGCATCAGTTGTCTGCCTTACTGCTGTTTTTTCAATAAGAGAAAAAACGTTTTGTTCAATGGTTTTTGCTACCATCATTTCCACAAGTTCAGCATCAACTTCGCCTTCATCACCGATAAACAATTGTAGCTTCTCACATTCAAGTTTTAATATCGATAAATTATTTCCAACGAGTAGTTTTAATTTTTCAATTGCTTCTTTAGTAATCCTTACATTCCCAGTGAACCGCTCTTTAATCCAGCCGTCTAAATTGCTCGTTTCAACAGGATGACACTCAACTAGCTCTACTTGTTTTTTTAACGCTTTTGTTACTTTTTTTCGCTCGTCCAATTTTTCAAAAGGAGCAACAAAAACAACAGTAGTAAAAGGTGCAGGATTTTCAATATAATCAAATAATGGTTCTATATCTTGTACAATTTTTTCTTTTTGAGCTGTTAAAAACAAACATGATTTTATGATGATGACTTTGTTGCCGCCAAAAAAGGACGGTGTTTGAGCATCCTCAAGAGCTTCACTTAAATAAGCCTCTTTTAAATCATATGTTTGATAGTTAAAATCATCAATTTCTCCTTGTAAAGCTGCTTTCACGATTAAGTTTTCCGCTTCTTGAAGTAAAAAATCTTCAGTACCTACCAATAAATACATTGGTGACACATTCTTTTTCAATTTTTTATGTAAATCATTAATCATGTTTTGCTCCTCTACACTAATTTTCTTAGTATAGTATAACATGTCCTACATGAGAAGGAAGAGATTAGTAAATACTAATCTCTAATTTATATTAACGTTTTAAATAAAGACCCGGTTTCTTCATTTAAAACGGTATAACTAAAACAAACATACTATGGATTTTTTAGTTATATTGATTTATACTAAAATTGAATTAGGAGGGGTTATTTGTGAATACTTTTGAAAAAAATGTTCAAAGCAAACGTAATGATTCAACAGATTCTGGCGTTGGCTTTGCTGTTTCATTTGGTTTCTTCGCAATTCTATTTATCATCGCAACAGTTGTGGAGTATGTTACGAGATAATACATAGGATCAAATGATTGGACTGCCTCGGCAGTCTTTTTAATTTCCTTCTTGGTTTCTGTTATTTGTTTTACGATATGCTTTAAATGTATAAATGGTACCTTGTCCTCTTTTAAATTCATAAGTTATTGCACCAAGTTCATCAGTACGTAAGATTTTTACATTGTACTTTTTTAATCGATTAAGTACTTCTTTTGTTGGGTGACCATATCTATTTTTTTCCCCAACGGAAATAATGCCAATTTTAGGCATAACTGCTTTAATAAATTGTTCAGAAGTAGATGTTTTGCTTCCATGATGCCCTATTTTCAAAACATCAGCCTTTAAATCATGATACATAGAGATCAGTCGATTTTCTCCATTTTCATCTAAATCACCTGAAAACATCCAATCCTTCCCACCTATGTGTGCCCTTAGAACAATTGACCCTTCATTTTCCTCACCTACATAATCTTTGATTGGCGAAACAACTTGAAAATAATTCGGACCGATTTTCCACCCCATACCTTCGCTTATTTTTTTAATCTCGACTCCCTTTTTTATAGCTATATTAATTCTTTCTTTTTCTGCTGAACTAAAATTCGCCTTGTCTCCTACAATTAATTGTTTTACATGAAATGATTGTAGTACTTCCTTTCCGCCTCCAATATGATCAATGTCACCATGTGTAAATATTAATTTATCTATTTTACTAATTCCTTCTCCTTTTAAAATTGGAATCAATAAATCATTGCCTGTTGAAAATGGTTTTTTTCGCTTCATCCACGTTTCTTCTTTTATAGTTAACTTACCTCCCGTATCAATTACATAATTCCCTTTATTAAAAGGCAATTTTATAAGAATACAGTCACCTTGACCAACATCAATAAACATAATCTTTCCAACTGGGTTAATAGAGGAATAAAATAAATGCCCGCTTATAAGAATAAAAAATCCAATCAGGCAATTATTAAACAACTTCTTCCATTTCTCACTTTCCATAAAGAATAAAATTAAAAATATTAATGCTATATACAAAAGTAGAATTCCTTTGGATGGATGTATAAAAATCAGCTTAATAAACGGTAATTGCATGCATATATTCAGTAATTGATCTGACAAGTTAATAAAGTATGTTAACAGTAATGTTAACTGTTCGCTTATTTCTAAATTAATAAAACTTAAACTAAAACAAAAAATACATAGTGGCATAATAATAAAACTAATATAAGGAATAAAAAGTAAGTTAATTATTATACTGTATGGTGATAATTCGTGAAAATTAAAAAGTAATATTGGGATTGACACTAGTTGAGTAATACCCGATGTATAAAGAGCCCTTGCATACCAGGATTTGTAATTTAAAATTTGTTCAGACGTTAAAACAAGTACAAAACTTGTTACAAAGGAAAATTGAAATCCAATATCATCTAAATAATTTGGTTTTGCAAATAACATGATTATACAAGAAATGAATAATAGCGAAGTAATGTCAACTTTCATTTTTGCTAACTTGTAGAAACAAACTAGAACACCTATAATAACTGCCCTGACAACTGATGCTGAAGCACCTGCTAGAAATCCATACGATATAATACACAAAATTGTTATAAATAAGCTGGTTTCTTTCGTTACGCCAATTCTAATTAATAAAAAATAGATGACAAGACTCAACAAACTAATATGAGAACCACTAATCGCAAGTAAATGCACAATTCCCACTATTTGATATTGAGATTCTGTGATTGCATTCATTTTTGTTCGGTCCCCAAAAAGGAGTGCATTAATATAACCTTCTGTATTGGAATCAAAATTCATCTCTACATATTTAATTAAGCCATGTCGGCTATAATTTATTGATTGAAGGATGGTTCGATTTCCATTTTCACAATCCTCAAAACTATTTGGATTTGCAGTAATTATCCAGTGAATTCCTTGATTTAATAAATACTTCTTATAATTAAATAAGTATGGGTTTGAATTTTCTAAAGGCAATGAAACTTCACCTTTTACTTCACATATTTCACCTATTTTTCTTTTTTGAAAAACTTTTAATTGTTCTTTTTTATTAGCAAAACTATTTAATAAGATTTCTTGGTTTTGGAGTTTAAATGTAAATGAAACTTTATTACCATCTATTATTGGAGTAGAAGTGATCTCACCACGGACATTTTGCGAGGGCTTTGGTTGAGGGGAATTCACCTTATTGTTTTGTAGATAACATATACCAGACGTAAAGCATAGCGAAATAATACAAATTAATAAAAGTAGCCATTTTTTCTTTCCGACTAAAAAAATCATTAAAATGAGAAATATTAAGATAAAGAATAAATTATAGCTCTTAAAAAAGATGATTGTAATTATTTGTACAAAAACAACATAAGCCAGATAAATACTCATTTATTTTAGCGTATGACAATAAACTGAGTCATTTTTTCAAGGGATTTTTTGCCGATTCCATTGACAGATTCTAATTGTTCTACTGAAGTAAATGGTCCGTTCTCATCAATATAATCTAAAATATTTTTTGCTTTTGCTGGACCAACACCCGGTATTTTTTCCAAATCTGCCTGTGATGCATGGTTTATATCGATCATCTCATTTTGTTTGGTTTCATCCCCTCTTTTAGTAATAATCGTTTGATCGGTTTCTTCTCCAATGAACGGTACATAAATGACCATCTCATCAAATATTTTTTCGGCTAAATTAACCTTATTAACATCAGCTTTTTCTTTAAATCCACCCGCCAATTTAATCACGTCAAAAACTCGTTCTCCTTCGTTACATTGGATTACACCTGGTTTTTGTATTGCACCTTTTACATCAACCATAAATACTTTTGAAATCACTGGCATCTTAACTTCTTTTTTCTGATCATCGTTCTTCTTTACTATTTCTTCTTCAAGTGGTTTTTTCGCAAAAACCACCTCATTTTTACGCTCAGTTTGATAAAAATTTACAACTAAAATACCAACAATTACGAGAGCAATCCAAACTAGTTTATTATGAATTAACTTTTTCATTATTAGTCCTCCATTTTAACTTATATCATTATTTTCGACCTTGCTTCATATAGTGTAGGAGAGAATGTATGCAAAGGAAGGGATGTACTCATGAACGTAGGAATCATAGGTACAGGAAATATGGGCACTATATTGCTCAATGGATTTATAAAATCAAATGCCGTGAAGCCCTCCGAATTAACTGTTACAAACCGCTCAATGTATAAAGCTTATGAGCTAAAAAATATATATCCTGATTTAAATGTTGTTGAGACTGCTAAAGAAGTAATTACCGCTTCTGATATTGTATTGGTGTGTGTAAAACCTTTAGAAATTCAGCCACTTTTATCATCTTTACAAAAGCATTTCACTAAAAAACATTGCGTTATATCGATCACTAGTCCGATTAATGTTGAACAATTAGAAGCGATATTACCTTGTCAGGTTGCACGCGTTATTCCAAGCATTACGAATCAAGCATTGAGTGGAGTAACTTTAGTTAATTTCGGGAATAGGTGCACGGCCAAAAGTAAGGAACAAATAATCGAACTTTTTTCGAACATTTCTAAACCTGTCATGATTACAGAAGATATCACAAGAGTTTCATCGGATATCGCAAGCTGTGGACCCGCATTTTTTAGTTACTTACTTCAAAAATTTATCGATGCAGCTGTTTGTCAAACTTCGATTTCAAAAGAGCAAGCAACGATTTTAGCAGAAGAAATGATTATTGGCTTTGGTAAACTAATTGAACAAAAACATTTTACGCTTGAAACACTTCAAGAAAAGGTATGTGTAAAAGGCGGAATTACTGGAGAAGGTATTAAAGTATTAGAAGCACGAGTAGGAGATTTATTCGAAGAAATTTTTGAGAAAACACATGATAAGTTTGATAAGGAAATTGAGCGTGTAAAGGAACAATTTTGATTAATTTAAAAATGATTATACCGCTTTACTCCATTCGTTACAAAAATACAAAATTCAATTTTGCAGGTCTAATAAAGTAAAAAACCCTTTAAGAAAAGGAATTTTCTTAAAGGGTTTTTTTATTTTTTCATTGCTATAAAAAAGATTCGTTCAGTAGCATCATCTACAGCTTCATCGAAATCTGCTATGATTTCCTTCACTTCAAATCCAGTTTGATTTAATAATGATTTATACGTATTGATCGGAAATGTTCTTTGATTGTGATATTCCTCGAAGCGTTCATATAAATCACGATTTTCATCTTTCATAAAGAAAACTAAATCATGTTCAACACTTAATGGATGTTCCCCTTGCGTACAAGACCAGACTAAGCTTAACTCTGCATCATCAATAAAAAATGTCTCTTCACCAAAGATTTCTTCAATTTTATAAGGAGAATGTACATCAAATAAAAATAAACCATTATCTTTTAAGCTTTCATTTACTTTTATAAAGGTTTGTTTTACTTGATCTTCTGTTTCTAAATAATTAAGTGAATCACAGAAAATTGTTACACAATCTAATTGATCAAAACCTTCTAATTCCATCATATTTTGTTGAAAAAAAGGTATATTAACTTTTTCCTGTTCTGCTTTTGCCATTGCGACACTTAACATTTCCTCAGATAAATCTACCCCGCTAATTGAATAGTTCAATTTAGCCAATAAGATGGGTAATGTACCAGTTCCACATCCTATATCTAATATTGAAGGCTGAAGCACTTCATATTTTTGAAATACATTTTTTAGGAATTGAACCCATCTTTCATAAGGGACATCATTCATTAATTGATCATACAAATACGCGAAGCGATTGTATGTCATGAAAGAAGCTCTCCGTAAACATCAAGAGAAGGTGCATCTCCCCATAGTTTTTCTAAGTTGTAATAGTTTCTTTCGTCACGATGGAAAACATGAACTACAACGTCACCGATGTCTACTAATACCCAACGAGCTTCGTCAAATCCTTCTAAACGTTTAACATCTTTACCATTTTGTTGAGCTTGATCTTTTACTTCTCTTGCAATAGCTTGAACTTGCTTATCCGAATTACCGTGACAAATAATGAAATAATCTGCAATTGCAGAGATTCCTTTCATATCTAATACGACTAAATCCTCAGCTTTTTTATCATCAGCAGCATTTACAGCTAGCATCATTAATTCTTTTTCATTCATTCTTTTTATTCCCCCTGGCTTTTAACTTGCTTTAATATTGAGTTATATGTTTTAACCGTTAATGGGTAGACTGTTTGTTCTTTATCAATCAAAAATGTAATTGTATTTTTTAATGCAAATAATAAAGCTCGATCTAAATCTTGATCCGCTAATTCACGAGCTTCCTCTACACCTGGAAAATTACGATTAGGTTCAATATAATCTGCTACATAAATTACTTTATCTAATAAAGTCATCTCTTTATGACCACTTGTATGATATGTGATTGCTTGTAAAATCTCTTTATCATCAATCCCATATTCATGTTCAGTAAGAAATGCACCAACAGGAGCATGCCATAATTCTTTATTATACTTTAAAAGCTTTAATGAAAGTTTATTTTCTTCCATGATCGATTCTAACTCTTTTATCGGCATACATTTTGCGACATCATGGAAAATTGCAGCTAATTCTGCTTTTTTTACATCCGCACCGTACTTCTCGGCAAGTCTAACTGCAGTTTCCATTACACCGATAGTATGTGTAAAACGCCCGTTTGTTAGTTTTTCTTTTACAAGTGAAAGTGCTTTTTGTTTATCCATTAATCCGCTTCTCCTCTAATTAACGGTATTTAACATATTAAGGTAGTACGATTGTTTTATTTTCTTTAGACTCTTTATATAGAACAATTGTATGTCCAATTACTTGTACTAGTTCAGCATTTGAACCTTCAGCTAACTGCTCTGCTACATCATAACGATCATCATCGCAATTTTGAAGTATGCTTACTTTTAATAGTTCCCTTACTTCAAGTGCTTCTGAAATTTGCTTAACCATATTTTCATTAACTCCACCTTTACCTACTTGAAAAATAGGGTTTAAGTGATGAGCTTTCGAACGTAAAAATCTTTTTTGTTTACCTGTTAACATTTTGTTCCTCCAAGTTTTCTTTCTAATAATGAGTATGCATCAATCGTATTTGGAAAAATTCCCGTCCACTCTTGAAATGCTAATGCTCCTTGATAAATAAACATCGGTAATCCGTTTTGTATAGTCGCATTTCTTTCTTCAGCTTCTTTTAAGAATACTGTATTAAATGGGCTATATATTAGGTCCGATACAATTGCATCTGGTGATAAATTAGTTAGCGCTAATGGCGTACTATTTTCATTTGGCTTCATTCCAACAGAAGTTGTTTGAATGATAAGAGAAAAGTGACCTAAATGTTCTTCAGCATCTGAAATAGACATAATATTAACTTCATTCATCAGCTTACCATCTAGTAGATCCTCTGCTTTTTCTATTGTTCGGTTTGTGACTGTAATATGCTTAACACCCAAGTGCAGTAAACTATAAAGGATCGCCCTAGCAGCACCGCCTGCACCGATAATCAAAATCTTTTCTTCTTCAATCGGATTTTTCAAAACATAGGATAAGCCCCTACAATACCCCATACCGTCAGTATTTTTACCGTACAGTTTTCCATTTTTATTGATAACTGTATTAACAGCTCCAATCGCTTTTGCCAATGGATCAATTTCATCTAAGTACTGCATAATTTCTACTTTTAGTGGAGCTGTAACATTAAATCCTTTTACAGTTGAACGAAATTCTGTCATAACTGATTCTAATTCTGTTATCCCAACTTCTTTTGCTGAATAGTGCCCCGGAATTTGATTAGAGCCAAACCATTCATTATGCATAGTTGGTGACATTGAATGACCAATCGGTTGACCGATTACATAATATTGGTCTTTCATTTCTCTTAGCCCCCAAATTATTCTTATATAATAGAATTACGTAGAGTTACAGCTACTCCTTTTGGTACATAAGCTACTATTTTTGCACCTGGTTCATTCACTGTGATCCAACCTAACCCTGAATAAACTATATCAGTTTTAGCATCTTTTATCATAAATTCATGCTTCACTAATTTAGGAAGTTCATTTATTTGTTCACCATATGGTGGAACTAATAATTCCCCAGCTTGTCTTTCATATAAATCATCAGCGTTTTCTTGTTTAGTACGATGAATTGTTAATTCGTTTGAGAAGTGACAAGTAAAAGAACGTCTTCCACCCTCTAAATAATCAAAACGAGCTAACCCACCAAAGAATAATGTTTGTCCCTCATTTAATTGATAAATCATAGGCTTAATTTCTTTTTTCGGTGTAATAATCTTTAAACCTTTTTTATCAACAAAATGAGCCATTTGATGATGATTAATAATACCAGGTGTATCAATTAGATCACTCTGATCATCAAGTGGGATTTGAATCATATCAAGTGTTGTGCCTGGAAAATGCGATGTAGTAATAATATTACTATTTTCTTCACTATAACGTTTAATCATTGTGTTGATAAACGTTGATTTCCCAACATTTGTACAACCTACTACGTATACATCCTTACCTTCACGATGCTTCTCAATACTTTCAGCTAATTCGTCTATACCAGTGCCTTTTACCGCACTAATTAAATGAACACCTGCAGGTTTAAGCCCCCAACGTTTTGCAGTTCCGCTCATCCATTGCGTAAGCTTATTTTTCTTAACTGACTTCGGAATTAAATCTGCTTTATTTCCTACTAATAATATTTTGTTATTTCCGACGAATCGATTAATTCCATTTAACCAGCTGCCAGAAAAATCAAAAACATCAACTACTTTGATAACAAGACAGTCCTTAGAACCTATCCCATTTAAGATACGAATAAAGTCAGAATCAGTCAACTCTACATCTTGAATCTCATTATAGTTTTTTAAACGGAAACAACGTTGGCAAATAATCTCGTCTTTTTCTAATGAAGATGGAGGTGCATATCCAAGCTTGTTTTTATCCTCTGTTTGAATTTCAACCCCACAACCAATACATCTTACTTCTGTATTACTCACTTTTTATCCTCCCATTGTAGTAATCCTTGCTTCCTTAAAGATGAAAGAATTCTACGTTCTACCATACGATTAAATCTTGTCCAAATTCCATCCGTGCTTGCAACCGGAACAACTAAAATAGTATGAATTCCTTGTCGATTGCCTCCAAATACGTCTGTAAGCAATTGATCTCCAATCATCACGACTTCATTTGACTTTAAATTCATTTGTTTATATGCCTTTTTATATGATGTAGCGAGTGGCTTACGTGCACGATGAATGAATGGAATTCCTAAAGGATCACAAAACTTTCCAACACGCTCAGCATTGTTATTCGATACAACCGTAATTTTAATCCCTGCATCATCCATGCTTTTGAACCATTTCGTTAGCTCTGGAGTAGCTAATGGACGGTCCCATTCTACTAACGTATTATCTAAATCCGTAATGATTCCCTTAATTCCTAAGCCTTTTAAATGCTCAGGCGTAATTGCATAAACATTATTAACAGTTTCACTCGGTAAAAATTTATTAAACATTATTACACCTCAATATATTCTTAAAATCGTTCGACAAATAACTACAACCATTCTAACTGTGGATAAATCTATACACATTATCCTTAGTCCAAGAACCTACCTTTTCAGAATATATAAACAAATTACCCACAACTTATCCACCTATTTCTGTGGATAAACGAACGATTGTTCTATTTTTAAAAATTTGATACAGTAAGTTTACGAAGAAATTCAAAAAACTTTACTCACTCGGAGGTGAATGCCCAACCGGGCAAAAAATATGTACAAATTAAATGATGAGTTGTTACTTGAGTCGTACAAAAAAGCTCTTGGTTTACAGCTTGATCCTGCTTTCATTTATTTAATTGAAAAAGAAATAAAACGAAGAGGATTAGATTTCTATATTAAAAAAACATCTTAATGATTTTTATTATTTTCAATATATGCAAATAATACAAGCGAAATTAAAATACAAGCACTCTTTACAATAACAGAAAAAGAACCATCTTTCTATATGATGGCTCCCATTTCGTGAAAAAAAGTGCATACTTAGTGTAATTTACCAAGATTTTGACCAACTCTTATCGCTTCGCCGGATTGAAGTTTCAAATTTGGTGAAAAACTATTAGCTTCAAAAAGTAAAACAACTGTAGAACCGAAAGAAAAATACCCTACTTCTTCACCTTTTTTCATACGCTTTTCTTTTTTGGTTACTACGATTGTGTTAACAAACATAGCACCAACTTTAATCATCGCAACATGTTTATTGTTTTCAGAGCATAATACTTCTGAAATAACTCGATAATTTTTGGAAAGTGGATCTTTACCATACGTTAATCCTGCTTTATTCACGGGATAAGATTTAGCACCTAACTCGAATTGTGAAACAATTTCGCCTTCGATTGGGCTATGTATACGATGATAATGGCTAGGACTTAAGTACAATACCATATAATAACCCTCATCATATTTTTCTGCCATTTCCTTTGAACCTAACATCTCAATAATGCTATATGTCTTGCCTTTAACGACAAATTTAATATCCATTTCAATTTTCCCACAAGACTCTAACACACCATCTACAGGACAAGCTAATTCACTTTCACCAGCATGAATCGGTCTGACATTTTGTTTTAATTCTCTAGTAAACAAGGCATGTAAAGTAGGAAAATCAGTCTCTTTACTTTCATCCATATTTAAATTAAACGCTTTAATATAAGGATTAATAAACAGTCTACTAAATCTAGAAGTAGCAAACCTACGCAAAAGACCAGAAGTAAAACGATTATTCGTCAACTCTATAAACAAACGATAAAAACTTTGTTTCATCAATGTACTCCTAACTAAAATTATATATATAAATTTATAACATATTATTCCAAAACTAACAAAACCATAAATGATCTTACTATTATTACTATCAATTGCTTATTCTTTTAATATAACTTGGACTCTCTACATCTTTGATCCTTGTATAAGGCTCCTGCCATTGCTACTATTACTATTCCCTTTTTCCTAATACCTTAAAAATCCCTATACTATACTTTACTTGTCACTAACTGTTCACCAAGATTTCACACTGAGTTCACATTAAGCTGGTAGAATACTGATGTAATATACATTAGGAGGTTGCCTATGTTGAAAGATCAAAGCTTAGGTGAGTGGACTAACACACTTTTAATATATAAATTTGCGTTAGATGAAATCAATACTAAAATTAGGATTTTAAATGAAGAATTTACTTTAACTCATAATCATAATCCAATTGAACACGTAAAATCACGCTTAAAAAAACCTGACAGTATAATGGAAAAACTTGAGCGAAAAGGTTTAGAACTAACACAATATAATCTAGAAAATTATATGAATGATATAGCTGGCGTTCGTATTAGTTGTTCATTTATTAGTGATATTTATATGATCTATGAACTGTTAAAACAACAAGACGATATTTATATAATAGAAATAAAAGATTATATAAAGAATCCAAAACCAAATGGTTATAAAAGTTTTCATATGATTATTGAAATACCAATTTTCCTTGCTTCTGAAACGAAAAGAGTAAAAGTAGAAATCCAAATTAGAACCGTTGCGATGGATTTCTGGGCAAGCCTTGAACACAAGATTTTTTATAAATACAATAAACAAGTTCCAAAAGCAATTATCGAAAGCTTAAATGAAGCTTCCGCAACTGTAAATTCATTAGACTACAAAATGGAAATGATTAGAGATCAAGTAGAACAGTTGAATTGATTTGAGCAGGATTTTGGAAAGGTCTTAGGAAGATGATAGCTTCGAACCCTCTCTTTTCTTTCCTGTTAATCCGAAAATTAAATTAGAATTGAAGAAAACAAGGTATATCAACATACCTTGTTTTCTTAGTTTTGAAATTTAAAATAGGAACATTAAATAAACAATTACTAATGATGAAATGATCATTTTTTGGATGATCTATCTATTAATGGTTTTAAATTTTAATATGTTAGAGCAATTTTATTGTTCCAATAACACTAGTAATGGGTTTTTTCAGAAGTTACAAATTTTATGAACTAATTTTTAGAAAAACAAATTCAATTGTTTAGTTTATTAATAAATGTTCGATATTAATTGACCAGCAAACTGATTATTAAACAACTGTTAGGATACTCTTAGTAAAGAATATTTGATTAGTATTTATTGCAGACTTTTTTGATGAATAAGTTGATTGGAACGGAGGGGTGCCTCCCCCTCTTTTACAAAAATTTGGTAATTGTTTTTACTTTAATTATTTTTAAGTACCCTTTCAACTATCATATAATTCATTGAAACTCTCATATATTAAATAACAATGGTTTTAAAATAATTAGACTCATTTATTCTATTTCTAGTTCTTTCAGCTTTAAATTTAAGATAAAATAGGATATGTTAGTATAAATATAAATTAGATTAACTAGAAAGTTTGTGAACATAGAACAAAAAATTGGAGGAGCCGATTTGGATAATGAATTAAACTATAAAACAATCATTCCAGAAAATATTCCGAATGAACGTAAGTCCGCCTTAAAAACCCTTGGCTACTATTTTTTAATATTTATTGTTGGTTTGAACTTGCTAATCTTGATTGCTTCAATATGGGGTATGATTTTTGTTAATGTTGCAGATATAAATCTTACTGAAAAACAATTTAATAACCTTGTAAATACCGTTTCAATTTATTCGGATTCAATTTTTGGTGTCCTCAGCTTATTATGGCTATACTATTATACGAAGAAAAAAGGACTACTAACTTTAAGACGAATAAATATAAATGTGATTGACGTTGTAATCGTCTTAGGAGCATACGTGGTTCTTATGGCTTCTTCACAACTTCTTGATGTTATTTTTCAACATTTCAATTATTCAATTGCCACTCCAGATAACCAAAAAGCAGTGGAAGGCTTATTGCGAACTAATCCAATCCTTATGATTATATCAGCGGTAATTCTTGCACCAATTAAAGAAGAATGGATTACACGTAAGTTAATTATTGGTTCAATTTTTAAAAACTCTCCAATCATTGGATTAATTGTAAGTTCATTTGGGTTTGGTTTATTGCATATGCTTGCTGGCTTTTCAATCTATGCATTACTATCTTATTCTTTAGCTGGTTTAATTTTTGGTATGATCTATATCAAAACAAAAAAAATCGAAGTTACGATTTTTGCCCATTTTTTAAATAACTTAGTTTCAATTATTGCTTTTTTTATTGTAAACTAACAAAAAAACGCTCCTAGGGGCGTTTTTATAATGCATTTATGAGGTGTCAAATGAATTATTTATTAATACTAATCGGAGGATTTTTTGGAGCAATTCTTCGTTACATAATAGGTCTATCAATCCATCCACTTTCAAATGGATTTCCAATTCAAACATTTTTAATTAATATCATTGGATGCTTCTTTTTAGGTTTCTTTTTACCAATGGCAAAAGTTAAATTAAAACCTGAATATACTTTACTAATCGGAACAGGATTTACCGGAGCATTCACTACATTCTCTACTTTTTCACTTGAAAATGTAATACTGATGGATGAAAAAAAATTACTAGTAAGTTTAGTCTATATCATCTCAAGTTTAGTTGTAGGAATAAGTTTGGCGTATCTTGGTTTTAAAGTGGCTAAAGAATTCAATAAAGTAAAAGGAGAAACCTCATCATGATTTTTATTGTTGGAATAGGTGGGGGAATCGGAGCAATTTTTCGCTATGCCCTTGGAAACTATGTTAATAAAAAAGTTAAAACAAATTTTCCTGCTGGAACATTCGTTATCAACATACTCGGCTCGTTTATTTTAGGCTTAATAAACCATTTATATCTCGATAAATCGATTTCTACAACAATGTGGTTGTTTATTGGGATCGGAATATTAGGTGGATTTACAACCTTTTCTACATTTGGTTACGAAGCGATTCAATTATTACTGGCAAAAAAGTATAAAACTGCATTATCTTATATCATTTTATCTACTATTATTAGTATTTGCAGTGCATATATCGGTTTTCATCTATTTAGATGAACCGGATTCTAAAACAAAAACCTCTGATCCCAGAGGTTTTTTATTTTCAAGTTTCACCAGCCGAAATCTAATGTTTTACCGGTTTCTGCATATGTTTTTACATTACTTAAAATCATTGGCCACGTAGATTTTGTATTTTCATATGAAGGGTGTTTTTCTGGCCATTGGTCGTTAAGTAGTGTTAATTTTGTGCATTCACCCATCTCTTCAAGTGTAAGTGTAATTCTAGTTTCTAATGCAGCATGATTTTCACGGTAAACTGGGCCAGGATGTTCAGTATAGCTCATCATTTTGTGGGGTTCAAATGCTAGTATTTTCCCATAAACATGCACTGTATGATCTCCATCTTCTCCTGGTCCAATATATTCATATTGTGCTCCGACTTCAAATGTTGATTTTAAAATGCAACCAAAAAAGATAGCCTTTGTTCCTTCTGGCGAAACAAATATGTTCCACACTTTTTCCGGTTTTGCTCCAATATAAAACTCATACTTAAGATCTTCCATTTTCTCATCCTCCATTCGTTTTATGTGTAGAATGATGAATTGACTCTAGATGCCACTTCCATTATATACCAAAAACGGTTCAACTTATTATTTCATTTGTTTTCAAGTATTTATATATTAAAATTAAATCGTACGAAATTTATTTAAAGCTCAAAATCAATTTTAATGAGGGGTGACAAGATGAATTTAACTTATGAAGTGATAGACGAGGATCACATTGAGTTATGTAGAGATTTATGTAATGAATTAATGACTTTTCAGAAGGCAAAAGCGAAGATAAAACCAGAGTTGTTTGATCGTATGAATTTCGATACACGCATGGTTCCTTCAGTAAAAAAAGCTATACATAATTATATTGTGATCGTAAAAGATGAAGATCAAATCGTTGGTTACGTTTATTCGAATATTTCTCCAAAAGAAGTATACTCAAGCGAATTTGCAACTTTTTTTGACCTTTCATCAGTCCATAAAAAGAATGTTGGTTGTTTATCTCAATTTTATATAAAAGAAGAATATAGAAAATATGGAGTAGGCTCTGTACTATTCAAAATGTCAATGAACTGGCTAAAACAATTTGATGATGTAGAGGATTATTTTATCTATGTTTCAAATGGAAATGAGAACGCTCTAGAATTTTATAAACGCAAGGGTTTCTCTGTTAGTCATACAATATTAGATGGTTTTATAACGGTTCTCAGAAGTAACGATCAATTTCAAAAAATTTAAGAAAAGTATAAAAAAAGGTTTCTCAAAATATCTTTTGAGAAACCCTTTTATTTTTATTTACTATTAAAATGCCCAGTTACCATTTCTCATGATTGGTTCAACTGTACCATCTTCTTTAATTCCATCAATATTTAATTCCGCTGATCCGATCATAAAATCAACATGAGTTAAACTTTGGTTGATTCCTAATTTCTCTTGCTCTTCTGATGGTAATTTTTCTCCATCCTTCATATTGTTTGGATATGCTTTACCTAATGCTAAGTGGCAAGAAGCATTTTCATCATATAATGTGTTGAAGAAAATTAAACCTGTATTTGAAATTGGTGAATCATGTGGTACTAATGCTACTTCACCTAGACGGCGAGCACCTTCATCAGTATCTAATAAATGTTGTAAAGTATCATAGCCTTTTTCAGCTGTGAAATCGATAACTTTACCATCTTTAAATGTTAAAGAGAAGTTCTCAATTAAATTTCCACCATAATTTAATGGTAAAGTCGCTTGAACAGTACCATTTACACCATGGCTATGTGGCATAGAGAAAACTTCTTCAGTTGGAATATTAGGATTAAACCATTTTCCATCTTCACTATTCGCTCCGCCACCTTTCCATACATGATTATCTACTAAATCTAGTTTCAAATCAGTACCAGGTGCTGTGTAATGTAAAGTTTTGTAACGCTTGTCATTTAATTCAACAACTTTTTCTTGTAAGAAATCGTTATGTTTAACCCAAGCTTCAACTGGATTTTCATTGTCTACTCGGCAAATTTTGAATACTGAATCCCAAAGTAATTCCATTGCTTTATCAATTGATTCATTTGGATAAACTTTTTCAGCCCATTCAACACATGGAATAGCAACGATTGACCAACGAATTCGGTCAGCCATCATGTATTCACGATAATTATGTAGTGCTTTGCTAGCTGTTTTATTAAAATTTGCAATACGTTTTGGATCAATCCCTTTTAATAATTCTGGGTTTGGTGAAATTACTGATAAAACAGCACCGCCATTTTCAGCTAATTCTTCCATAGCTGTTACTTTCCAGCCTGGGAATTCTTCAAAAACTTCATCAGGAGCTAGTTCGTATTTAGTACGAGTAATTACATCATCATTCCAATCGATGTTTACACTTTTAGCGCCAGCTTCGTAAGCGAATTTTACAACTTTACGAACGAATTCTGCAGCTCCGATTGGTGCATTTATTTGTAATGTTTGTCCTGGTACGATATTAACACCACTTTTTACCGCAAGTTCAGCATATTTTTCTAATGATTTTTCAAACTGAGACATTGATATCCCTCCATGTTTAACGAATTAAAAACCTAACCTACTAAATTATAATATAAAGTTCAGAAAATTGGTACATAAAAGAGACTGACTATTCATTTTTATTTGAAATGTCAGAGAGACCTTAGCAGATTAGCAAATGACTTGATTACTTGTCGCTATTTAAACAAAAAAAGCACTTTCGAAAAGTGCTTTTAAGTGTATAGATAAAGTCCTAAAAACTGATTTTTTATGAAACAATATACGTCTCATAACCATTAACATTTAAGAACTTTTCAGCTTTCTCTCTGTCATTTTCTGTTTGAAGGCTTATTCTTAGTACACCTGGTAAGCCTTCACGTGATTCAATTATCCTTAGATTCGTAATACTTACTTGGTGAATCGATAAGATTGTCGTGATGTTAGCAAGCTCACCAACTCGATCTAAAACGTCTACATACAAATCAAAATAACTTGGGATAGCGCCATTTGCTTTTGCTGGCATGTTGTCTCTAAAATCTTTTGATTCCTTGAAATAGTGAAAGATATCTTCTTGATCCTGGCTTTCAACAAGCTGATACATTTGTTTCATATCATCAATCCAATTTGAAATTAATGAAAGCAATGTATCCCTATTTTGAATCACAATATCAGTCCACATTTTCGGGCTGCTTGATGCAATCCTAGTAATATCTCTAAACCCTCCGGCAGCTAAGGCTGTTACTAAAGGCTCATCCTTCGAATAAGATTTAACTTGTTTTACAAGATTAGCAGCAATTAGATGTGGAAAATGGCTTACCACTCCGGTGATTTGATCATGTGTTTCTTCATCAATTACAACGAAATGTGAACCTGTTCCTTTAAGCCATTCTTTTAATTCATCAATTTGATCATTTTGAGTATTTTCACTTGGTGTCAAAATAAAATATGCATTTTCAAACAAATGAACTTTTGCACTCTCGATGCCAGTTTTATGCGAGCCTGCCATTGGATGACCTCCAATAAAGCAATATCCTTTATCTGTAAGAGTCTTCGAATGCCTCATAATTTCACTTTTCGTACTACCTACATCAGTTAATATGACATCATTCTTTAGTTCATAATCACTTAACATATGTATATATTTTATTGACTCCTCAACAGGGCAAGAAAAAATGATTAGATGAGCCTTCTCGGCACAGTCTTTAAGCTGTACCGAGATTTCATCTAAAACTTGAATTCTTTTACCAATTTCAAGTTGTTTTTCGTTTATATCATATCCAATTATATTTACATCATGAACTTTTTTTATTGCCAAGGCAATTGAGCCTCCGATTAATCCTGTGCCAATTAAAAGGACGTTCTTTTTCAAGGCATTCACCGCCTATCCTTCATTAAGTAATATTATTTATGATTGTAGTTTTGCACGGAAGTCTTTTAACTCAAACATAAATTCTTCAAATTGTGGGATATTCATTTGTTGAGCTGAATCTGATAAAGCAACTGCTGGATCAGGGTGTACTTCAGCCATTACTGCATCTGCTCCAATTGCTAAAGCTGCTTTTGCTGTTGGTAATAGCAAATCCTTACGACCAGTAGAATGCGTAACATCTACTACTACTGGTAAATGTGTTTCTTTCTTCAGAATCGG
>NZ_JBHXLC010000011.1:0-175354 GCF_042721555.1 Gottfriedia sp. NPDC058432 | reverse complement strand
TCAGAGGTGGAAGCGTGGTGACACGTGGAGCTGACTGATACTAATCGGTCGAGGACTTAACTAACAAGTTTGATAATGACATTATCTAGTTTTGAGGGTGCAAAAGTTATTATAAAAAACTTTTAAAAAGTCATTGACTTTTGAGTGAGATTTGATATAATAGTTATTGTCCTTAAGGAATTGAATCAAGTGATGATAGCGAAGAGGTCACACCCGTTCCCATACCGAACACGGCAGTTAAGCTCTTCAGCGTCGATGGTAGTTGGGGGTTTCCCCCTGTGAGAGTAGAACGTCGCTTGGTTTATGATTATTCCGCAGTAGCTCAGTGGTAGAGCACTCGGCTGTTAACCGAGTGGTCGTAGGTTCGAACCCTACCTGCGGAGCCATTTTGGAGAGCTGTCCGAGTGGCCGAAGGAGCACGATTGGAAATCGTGTAGGCGGGTAACCCTGTCTCAAGGGTTCAAATCCCTTGCTCTCCGCCACATGTTTTCAGCACTGTTATACTGGCCCGTTGGTCAAGCGGTTAAGACACCGCCCTTTCACGGCGGTAACACGGGTTCGAGTCCCGTACGGGTCACCATTTTATCCTGGAGGATTAGCTCAGCTGGGAGAGCACCTGCCTTACAAGCAGGGGGTCGGCGGTTCGAGCCCGTCATCCTCCACCATTTAATTAATAAAATTAATATATATATCTTATTATCGCGGGGTGGAGCAGTCTGGTAGCTCGTCGGGCTCATAACCCGAAGGTCGCAGGTTCAAATCCTGTCCCCGCAACCAAATGGTCCCGTGGTGTAGCGGTTAACATGCCTGCCTGTCACGCAGGAGATCGCCGGTTCGATCCCGGTCGGGACCGCCATTTAAGTTGGCTCGGTAGCTCAGTCGGTAGAGCAGAGGACTGAAAATCCTCGTGTCGGCGGTTCGATTCCGTCCCGAGCCACCATCTTAAATAAAATATATAGCAAGCAATTATTATTAAGCCGACTTAGCTCAATTGGTAGAGCAACTGACTTGTAATCAGTAGGTTGGGGGTTCAAGTCCTCTAGTCGGCACTCTTTAATCGGAGGGGTAGCGAAGTGGCTAAACGCGGCGGACTGTAAATCCGCTCCCTGTGGGTTCGGCGGTTCGAATCCGTCCCCCTCCACCATTTTTATAGGGGCATAGTTTAACGGTAGAATAGAGGTCTCCAAAACCTTTGGTGTGGGTTCGATTCCTACTGCCCCTGCCAAATAATTCAATAATGGCGGTCGTGGCGAAGTGGTTAACGCATCGGATTGTGGTTCCGACACTCGTGGGTTCGATTCCCATCGGTCGCCCCATTTAAATTATTGTAAGGATTACTCAAGTGAGTAATATTATTTATAATAAACTGAATATAGTATATAAAGTTCTTAATTAATGGGCTATAGCCAAGCGGTAAGGCAACGGATTTTGATTCCGTCATGCCCTGGTTCGAATCCAGGTAGCCCAGCCATTATGCGGAAGTAGTTCAGTGGTAGAATACAACCTTGCCAAGGTTGGGGTCGCGGGTTCGAACCCCGTCTTCCGCTCCAAATATGGCGGTATAGCCAAGTGGTAAGGCAGAGGTCTGCAAAACCTTTATCATCGGTTCAAATCCGGTTACCGCCTTTTAATTTACTTCTGCCGGGGTGGTGGAATGGCAGACACACAGGACTTAAAATCCTGCGGGGGTTGACCCCGTGCCGGTTCGAGTCCGGCCCTCGGTATCATTAAACCTCTTACAAAAGTAAGAGGTTTTTAATTTCAGATTTAATTGGACAATTAGTCCTTCCTATATTATAATTATTTTATAACTTTTTGGCGGTGTGGTGGAATGGCAGACACGCCTGACTCAAAATCAGGTATCTTCACGGATGTGCAGGTTCAAGTCCTGTCACCGCTATATTGAAATCAGGGAAGAGGATTTTGCAGAGATGCAGAATCCTTTTTTTATTTATATAGTAAAAGGTAAGGAATAGAATAGGGTTTATATATTCTTTATCTTCATCGAGCAAATAAAAATGATCTTCATACGATTATCATAAAGAAAGGCAACGACCATTATAGTCACTGCCTTTCTTTAAGGGGCTATTCTTCATTTAGAAATGCTCTTCATTACATTTTTACATATTTACGTTTTTGCTTTGCAGCAAGCCAATCAAACTGTTTTGGTTTTCTTTTATTTGCTAAAGTAACGACTAATCCTGTTGTTGCTATTAGTAAGCTTGCAGCAGCTACTTTAATAGTAAATTGTTTTGCATCTTTTAATTTCTCGTTATTGTATCGATCAAGTTCCTTAAGGGTATCTTGTGTAAAATCAATTCTGTCGTTTGTTTCTTCAATCAAACTACAGACACCTTCGAAACTTTCGACCAAAGGATTTTTTTCTTCATTTACCAAAGGATCTGTCATAGTTATTCTCCTCCTATATTTAACCTATAAAGAAGAATTCTATGAGAAAATAAATTATACCTTTATTCAAATTTCTACAAATCTTTCAATACACTTGCTATTAGCTAATTAATAAAGTTCTGATGATTATTGAGCTTACTAATTTAGACATTTTCTATTCTCGACCTTTCCATATTCTAAGCTTAACCATGCTAGAACACTTTCGACAAAAAATGATTTTATTCTTGAATTTATGACATATTTATGATAAATTTAATTACAAGTTCATTAAAAACCTACTAAATACATATTACATTTGTATTAGTAGATAAGCACTTATAACTTGATAACAACGCAGTGTATTGATTCATTCGAAGAACGATACATTGCGTTTTTTTATATTAAAAAGTCTATTATTAAAGGCTTTTGTGTCATAATTAGATAAAGAAATAATTTTCTGACTAGAATAGAAAATATAATTTGTAAATTAACAGGCAGTTAGGTGATTCTTGTGAATATAAAAGAATTTCAAAAAAAATTGATTTTATATAGTAAAGAAATTGGAATAGATAAGATTGGATTTACAACTGTTGATCCGTTTTTAACATTAAAAAATCGTTTATATAAGCAGCAGGAATTAAATTACCAATCGGGTTTTGAGACAAAGGATATTGAACGAAGAGTAGATGCAAGAAAAATTATGACAGAATCTAATTCAATAATTGCAATTGCTCTAGCTTATCCATCTAAAATGAAAAATCCTCCTAAAAGTAAAAAAGGATCTACAAGAGGTATCTTTTGTAGGGCTTCATGGGGGGAAGATTACCATATCGTTGTAAAAAAGAAATTACTTCAGCTTGAGTCATTTATTTTATTACATTATCCAAATGCAAAGGTTCAGTCGATGGTCGATACTGGAGAGCTAGTAGATCGAGCTGTAGCTGAGCGAGCAGGTATAGGTTGGAGTGCTAAAAATTGTTCAATCATTACGCCAGAATTCGGTTCCTATGTGTATTTAGGGGAAATGATTACCTCATTACCTTTTGAAGCAGATTCGCCTATTGAGGAACAGTGTGGAGAGTGTACAAAATGTCTTGATGTTTGCCCGACAAGCGCTATTGTTTCTCCAGGTCAATTAAATGCTAAAAATTGTATTGCTTTTTTAACCCAATCAAAAGAAATGATTCCTGTTGAGTTTCGAAAAGAACTGGGAAATCGAATATATGGTTGCGATACATGTCAGACTATTTGTCCTAAAAATAAAGGGGTTAATTTTACGCATCATACTGAGATGGAACCTGATCCGGAAACTGTAAAACCTTTATTACGCTCAGTATTACAGGTAAGTAATAGAGAGTTTAAAAGTCAGTTTGGTCAAATGTCTGGGTCATGGAGAGGAAAGAATCCTATTCAGCGAAATGCTATTATTGCTTTAGCACATTTTAAAGATGAATCTGCATTAGAGGATTTAAAGCAATTAGCAAAAAAAGATGCTAGACCAGTAATAAGAGGTACAGCTATCTGGGCTATTTTTGAGATTGAAGGAAAGACCAGTACACCATTTATTGAAAGTTGTTTACAAAAAGAGCAAGATGAGATTGTACTTAATGAAATTAATGCTGTTCTTTCAAAGTAATCAATAATGAGTGGTATAATCTCTTATTTTTCAACATCGTATAGAATAAGAATATATGTTGAAAAGGGGGATTATCTTGTTTAATCGTGAACTTTTAGAGCGTTATTTAAAAGAACGATTACAACTTTATTTTGGTGAAGGACATCGAAGTCATCCTATTCAAGAAAAAGAATATCAGGCCATCAGGCGTAAAGTTGAATTATATAATAAACGTAATACTTCATTAGTAAAAGTATATGGAAATCTTGATGTAAATAATATTTGGAATGAACAGGATATAACGTATATAAATTATACCTTCCATACGCGATATTTTTTAAAGCAAACCGATTTATATTTTGAAGAGGATCAACATCAAAGACAGATCGCGATTGAAAATGATGAAATCTTATATGACATAGCGTTCCCGATTGATAATCAAGTTGAAAATTATGAACTCGAAGAAGACGATATAGGTGATAGTGAATCATTAGATCGAAATAACAGATATAATCGCTTTAATGCTGTTAAATATGCTGAAACCTGGTGGGATGGCCATAATAAAGAATATCCATTGTATGCAAATGATTGTACTAATTTTATCTCTCAATGTTTAAGGGCTGGAGGTATTCGAATGGTTGGAATGCCAAAACCAGGGACAGGGTGGTGGTATAGAAATCATTCTAATAGTAGTTATAGCTGGAGAGTTGCTCACGCATTAAGAAGATTTTTACCTTCACCTAAAACTGGAATTAAAGCAGAAGAGGTGCCTTCTCCAAAAGATCTTACATTGGGGGATATTATCGTATATGATTTCGAAGGTGATGGAGTATGGAATCATTGTACAATCGTTGTTGCTAAGGATGAAAATGGTGAACCGTTAGTGAATGCACATACTGTAAATAGCCGTAAAAGATATTGGTCTTACTATGATTCTTCTGCTTTTACGGAGAATATAAAGTATAAGTTTTTTCACTTCGTTGATGACTTTTCTAATCCTCCAATGGAATAATACCTTATTAATTACGAATTTGTTATAATATAAAGCATTGAAACAATATAGAGGTGAAAAAGATGGGAATACACGTTGTATTATATCAACCACAAATTCCAGCAAATACAGGAAATATTGCACGTACTTGTGCAGGAACAGATACAAGTTTACATTTAATCCGTCCGTTAGGTTTTTCAACTGATGATAAAATGTTAAAAAGAGCTGGTCTTGATTATTGGGAGCATGTAGATATCCATTATCATGATTCTTTGGACGATTTATTTGATAAGTATAAAGACGGGAAATTTTATTTTATAACTAAATTTGGGGAAAAAACATATTCAAACTTTGACTATACAAATTTAGATGAAGAGATTTTCTTTGTATTTGGTAGAGAAACAACAGGGCTTCCGAAAGAGTTAATTGAAAAAAATATGGAAACTTGCTTACGTATACCAATGACAGATCATATTAGGTCACTAAATTTATCAAATACAGCTGCAATTTTAATTTATGAAGCTTTACGTCAGCAAGATTTCCGCGAGTTGTTGAAGGTAAAGGATTATTCTAAATAATAAAAGTCACCATATAAATGGTGATTTTTTTTGTATTAATTTAAGAGTTTATCAAAGAGTACAAAAAAAGATGCTTCCATAAAACGGTCTAAATTAAAATAAGATCCGCGTTTAGAAGCATCCTTTAAAAAATATTATCTGTTTTTCAGTCCAGGTTTGTCATTATAGCCGCCTGTGAAAATTGCTGCTAAGAATGATGCTGTTACTAATAAAATTAATACTAGTCTCATCAGTATGTATCCTCCCAATTGAAAAATTCCCAACACCCTAAACCTTATTATACAAAAAAAACATAGAAATATGAAAGTAAAATTATGAGAATTGGATTTCGATAAAATATATTTTCCTACTCAAAGATATAGCATGAGTACGGACATCCTTGCATATCCTTTAATAATCTCTCTTACAGATGAGAAGAAGGAGGTACTTGTCCATGGATATTTTAAAGAAACTTGAGCAGCACCGGGACATGGAACAAAGATTGAAATGGGAAGGCACTTTTGCTGAGTATCTTGAAATGTTAAAAGAGGAGCCATTGGTTGCACAAACTGCACATTCTAGAATTTATAATATGATTAAAGACGCAGGTATTGAAGAAGTGAATGGTAAAAAAACCTATAGTTTCTTTAATAACAACCTATATGGATTAGAAGAAGCGTTAGAGAGACTCGTGGAAGAATATTTCCATCCTGCTGCCAAGAGATTAGATGTAAAAAAACGTATTTTATTGTTAATGGGTCCTGTAAGTGGTGGTAAATCTACACTGGTAACGATGTTAAAGAGAGGCTTAGAAAATTATTCAAGGTCTGATCAAGGTGCAATCTACGCAATTAAAGGTTGCCCAATGCATGAAGATCCATTGCATTTAATTCCTAACCATTTAAGAGATGATTTTTTCACAGAATATGGAGTTCGAATTGAAGGAAATCTTTCACCTTTAAACTTAATGAGACTTGAACAAGAGTTTGGTGGAAGAATAGAAGATGTTATGGTAGAAAGAGTATTTTTATCAGAGGATCGTCGAGTTGGTATTGGTACTTTTAGCCCGTCTGATCCAAAATCTCAAGATATTGCAGATTTAACAGGAAGTATTGATTTTTCAACAATTGCTCAATTCGGATCAGAGTCAGATCCACGTGCCTACCGGTTTGATGGTGAGTTGAATAAAGCGAACCGTGGAATGATGGAATTCCAAGAGATGTTAAAATGTGATGAAAAGTTTTTATGGCACTTATTATCCCTGACGCAAGAAGGAAACTTTAAAGCAGGGCGTTTTGCATTGATTTCTGCGGATGAATTAATCATTGCTCACACGAATGAAACAGAGTACAGATCCTTTATTAATAATAAGAAAAATGAAGCATTACATTCTCGAATAATCGTAATGCCAATTCCTTATAACTTAAGAGTGAGTGAAGAAGAGAGAATCTATCAAAAAATGATCTCTGAAAGTGATGTTTCAAATGTTCATATTGCTCCTCATACTTTAAGAGTTGCCGCAATGTTTACAATACTTACTCGTTTAAAAGAACCAAAACGAGGAGATATTGATTTAGTTAAGAAGATGCGTCTATATGATGGTGAAATGGTAGAAGGCTATAACACTGTTGATTTAGAAGAGCTGAAGAAAGAATATTTAGATGAAGGTATGCATGGTATCGATCCACGATATGTCATTAACCGTATTTCATCTACAATTATTCGAAAAGAGATCCCTTCAATTAATGCTTTAGATGTATTACGCTCATTAAAAGATGGTTTAGATCAACATCCATCTATTTCGAATGAAGATCGTGAGCGTTATATGAATTTTATCTCAATCGCAAGAAAAGAATATGATGATATTGCAAAACAAGAAGTTCAAAAAGCCTTTGTTTATTCATATGAAGAGTCTGCAAAAACACTTATGGATAATTATCTTGATAATGTAGAAGCATATTGCAATAAGAATAAGCTTCGTGATCCTTTAACAGGTGAAGAGATGAATCCAGATGAAAAGTTGATGCGTTCGATTGAAGAACAAATTGGCATCTCTGAGAATGCGAAGAAAGCATTCCGTGAAGAAATATTAATCAGAATCTCTGCCTATGCAAGAAAAGGCAAACGTTTTGATTACAATTCACATGAAAGATTAAAAGAAGCTATCCAAAAGAAACTTTTTTCGGATCTGAAGGATGTTGTGAAAATTACGACGTCCACAAAAACTCCTGACGAGCGTCAATTGAAGAAAATCAATGACGTTGTCAGTAGATTAGTTGATGAATATGGTTATAATTCAACATCAGCAAATGAATTATTACGCTACGTAGGTTCATTACTAAACCGATAAATTGTTTAAGCGGCTATCTATTAGATAGCCGTTTTCTTTTGCAATTAATAACGTTTATCCTATAATGATGATAATGATTAAATAGAAGGGTAAGGTAATGTATATGAAAAGAATTCAAATAGCTGAGAATCTTGAGTTTTCACAAATTATTCACGGATTATGGCGTTTAGCTGAATGGAAAATGACATCAGAACAATTAGTCGCTTTTATAGAAGAATGCATTGATTTAGGAATTACAACATTTGATCATGCCGATATTTATGGTGGTTATACTTGTGAAGAGATTTTTGGAAAGGCTTTAGCAATAAAACCGGAGCTTCGTGAAAAAATCCAAATCGTTACAAAATGTGGGATAAAGTTAAAGTCATCAAAGTTTCCTGAACTTAAAATGAATCATTATGATACTAGTAAAGAGCATATCTTAACGAGTGTGAACAATTCATTGGAAAATCTACAAACAGATTATATCGATTTACTGTTAATACATAGACCAAATCCATTTATGAATCCAAAGGAAATCGCAGAGGCGTTTAATCAACTTCAATCTGAAGGAAAAGTACGCCACTTTGGGGTATCCAACTTTTTACCATCTCAATTTAATGCATTACAAGAATATCTAAACATGCCTTTAGTAACAAATCAAATTGAAGTTTCGCCAATGCAATTAGAGCATTTTGAAAAGGGAACAATTGATTTATTACTTGAAAAAGATATTGCTCCAATGATCTGGTCCCCATTAGCAGGCGGACAAATTTTTACTAGTCAGTCTGAAACAGCGGTACGAGTTCGAGCGATGCTTGAAGAGATTTCTAGTGAAATTGGTGCAAATTCAATCGACGAAGTAATGTACGCATGGTTATTAGCTCACCCCGCTAAAATGATGCCAATCATAGGGTCTGGTAAAATTGAACGTGTCAAAACAGCAGTTGAATCTACAAAGTTAAGTATGTCAGCGGAACAATGGTTACGAATTTACGTAGCTGGAATGGGGCATAATTTACCTTAAATAAAAAAAGTGGAAAACTTTTTACTAGTTTTCCACTTTTTTTGTTCTTTTTTAAGTATTGTTACATATAGTTAAAGGCAAAAGTTTATTGGAATTTTTATATAAATATATTTATTTTTAAGGACTCGTCCTATTTTCTGAAAAAATGGGTGTAAAATTTAGAAGAAACATTGTCAATTATTGTGTCCTTCTGCATATGATAGAGTAATCCATAAAAAAGGGTAGAAAATCACCTACCGAATTAGTTTATGCAATTGTGTATTACTGTGTGACGATTTTTTTATTTTTAAAATAAATCATAACAAGTAAGGGAGGGAAAGAAAATGAGTAATGAAAATAATGAACATGAACAAAAGCATAATTTTACCATTTCACAGGAAGACTGGACCCTCCATCGTAAAGGACACGACGACCAACAGCGCCACCAAGAGAAGGTACAAGAGGCGATTAAAAAGAATTTAGCAGATTTGATCACAGAAGAAAGCATCATCATGTCAAATGGGCGCGATGTAGTAAAAATCCCAATCCGGTCACTAGATGAGTATAAGATTAGATACAACTACGATAAAAATAAACACGTTGGTCAGGGTACTGGAGACAGTAAAGTTGGCGATGTAGTGGCAAGAGATGGTTCACAAGGCGGCCAGCCGCAAAAAGGTGCTGGCAAAGGGCAAGGAGCAGGTAAGGAATCAGGCGAAGATTATTATGAGGCAGAGGTTTCACTAATGGAATTAGAGGAAGCTCTTTTTAGTCAGTTAGAATTACCAGATCTAAAAAGAAAAGAACAAGACTTAAATACAGTAGAAAATATTGAATTTAATGACATTAGAAAAACTGGGTTAATGGGTAACATTGATAAAAAACGTACAATGATGTCTGCGTTTAAACGTAACGCAATGAGTGGTACGCCATCATTCTATCCTATATCTCCAGAAGACTTAAAGTTCCGTACATGGAATGAAATTAGAAAACCGGAATCTAAAGCCGTCGTACTCGCAATGATGGATACTAGCGGAAGTATGGGCTTATGGGAAAAGTATATGGCAAGAAGCTTCTTCTTTTGGATGACTAGATTTTTAAGAACAAAATATGAATCAGTTGATATCGAGTTTATTGCACACCATACAGAAGCAAAAGTAGTTACAGAAGAAGAGTTCTTCACAAAAGGAGAAAGCGGAGGAACGATCTGTTCATCTGCTTATCGAAAAGCTTTAGAAGTAATTGAATACAAATATTCTCCAGAAAGATATAATATCTATCCATTCCATTTCTCTGATGGAGATAATTTAACATCTGATAATGCTCGCTGCGTAAAATTAGTTCAAGAATTAATGAAAGTGAGCAATATGTTCGGATACGGAGAAGTAAACCAATACAATCGACACTCTACACTAATGTCCGCATATAAAAACATTAATGATGAAAAATTCCGCTACTACATCCTTAAACAAAAATCAGATGTTTTCCATTCAATGAAGAGCTTCTTTAAACAGGAGTATGAGAAGGCAGCGAAATAATAGCTGTACAATCGATTTAAATGAAGTACGAATAGAATAGAAAGTGAAACCAGAAAAGCCCGGTAGAGGGTTTTTCTGGTTTTTTGTCATGAATACTCAAAGTTTAATGAATGGCATAGAGGATCTTATTCAACATATTTGCAGTATAGTTGACCAATATTGTTAAAAAAATGAATAGGGTTTTCCTTTTGTTGAAATAATCGGGGTACATATTAAAAGTGATGTGTGATTGTAAACAGGGTTGGACTGAACAGATGAGTATTCCCAAAAGCTTCTGGTAATTTCATAAGCCCACCTTTATCTGTAATTTAATCTTGAAATTCCATCATTTCATCAATCAGAGAAGAAACACGATGATTTAGTTGTTAGCTTTTTCCTTTTATTAGTTAGTGATATATATTACAACACCTTGTATAATTGTGATAAATCAAACAATAAAAACATAGCTAGTGTAAAATAAAAGTTATGTAAACGAAGATAGCAGTATACTGTGAAATACCCCGATGAAAAAGGGTATTTTTTTTGTGAAGACAGGAGCGAAAGAAAGGAAGATATACTTGAAAACACTTTATGTTTGTTACACTTGTGAATCCTCTATAAAATGGGAAAATGTAACCCAAGGATTAGAAGTTACCATCGAGGAGATTCGGCTTGAAGTAATGAGTAAACTGTTGAAGTATGATTATTTTTTTGTGAAAAATGAAAAAGGGTATAGTTTAATCAATTCCTCTTTAGTACGGTATGTACGTATTGTTCATGAGAAGACCGAATCAAAGAAAGTAAATTAGATTTAATAGAAGCCTTTATTCTATAAGGGTAAATAGCGTTGATAGCTCTTCTATATTTATGTTATCCCTCTATAAATTAACGAAGCAAAAAAGATGGATAGGATATAGAAGAATATTGGATGTACCATCCAGCAAATGATAAACATTTTTACAGATAAATGACAAACAGTTACATTAAATTTAAAGGGGAAAACAGTGTGGGGAGAATAGAGAGAAGACAGCAAAGAAAATTATCAAAGAAACTATGGAACCGTTTATCTTCCAAAGGCTTCCTTTTTAAAATATTATCGATAGTCGCAGCGTTAGTTGTATGCTTTTTATTTATTATGAATATCTTGATTTGGACAAGTGATGTGAGTAAATTGGAAGATCCTGCACCGCAGCCGACAATCATCTTTGATCAAAAAGGAGAAGCCACAAGTAAGATCTCAGTATCAAACATCGAGGGAGTCAGCATAAAGCAAATTCCAACAAATATGATACATGCCGTTATTGCAACTGAAGATCAACGCTTTTACAAGCATAGTGGTATTAACTATTTCGGGATTGCAAAGGCGCTACTAAAAAACTTAGTAAGTGGAGAAATTGTTGCAGGTGGAAGTACAATTACGCAACAGTTAGCCAAAAATGCTTTTCTAACACAAGAGCGTACCTATACAAGAAAGTTAAAAGAATTGATTTTGACAAAAAAGATTGAAAGAGTATACTCGAAAGATGAAATTTTAGAGCGTTATTTGAACCAGATCTATTTCGGAGAAGGTGCTTGGGGTATTCAGCGTGCAGCCCAAGTGTATTTTGGGAAAGATGCGGATCAGTTAACATTAAGCGAATCAGCGATGTTAGCGGGCATCATTAAGGCTCCTTCTAACCTGTCGCCTTTTAAGAATTTCGATAAAGCAATTAATCGTAGAAATACTGTGCTGTCATTAATGGAAAATGAAGGCTATATTAGTCAAAGTGAAGCTCAGAAGGCTAAGGCGCAAACAATTGTATTAGCAGATAAGAAAAATAAAGATTACCAAGGTAAATATCCATATTATGTAGATTATATTATTGATGAGGCGATCAATAAATATCATCTGACACCAAACGAGGTTCTTTCAGGAGGACTCCATATTTATACCGAATTGAATCCTGCCATTCAAAGTGCTGTTGAAGATGTGTATAAAAATAACAATTTGTTTCCTAAAAGTCAGTCTGATCAAACCATTCAAAGCGGAGCCATTCTGATTAACCCTTCAACAGGAGGTATTACTGCCCTTGTTGGCGGACGTGGTGAGCATACTTTTAGGCAATTTAATCGTGCTACTCAATTAAAACGTCAGCCTGGGTCCACAATGAAACCATTGGCAACTTATACTCCAGCGTTGGAACAAGGATATGATATTTTTGATAACTTAGAAGATCATCCTATTAATATCAATGGCTATCAACCTCAAAACTCTGACAATCAATTTCATGGAGAAGTTACGATGTACGACGCCCTTATCCACTCTTATAATGTACCTGCTGTTTGGTTATTGCAAAAAATAGGATTAGAAAATGGGATAAATGCAGTAAAGCGTTTTGGTATTCCATTAGGTAAAAAAGATCAGACTCTTGGTCTAGCTCTTGGAGGTATGAATGAAGGAACATCTCCTTTAAAAATGGCTCAAGCATTTTCCGCCTTTCCAAATAACGGAATTATGGTAGAAGCACATGCGATTCAAAAAATTGAGAATGCAGATGGAGAGACGATTGGGAAATGGAATAAAAAACAAACTCGGGTGACCGAGGCATCCATCGCTCAAAAAATTACATTTATGCTCAAGGGTGTTGTCAAAGAGGGAACTGGAGTTAAAGCACAAATAGAAGGCAGAGATATTGCAGGTAAAACAGGAACTACTCAGCTGCCTTTTTCTACTGTGAACGGAGCAAAAGACCATTGGTTTGTAGGGTATACTCCAAACATCGTTGGGGCTGTTTGGTTAGGCTATGATAAAACAGATAAAAATCATTATTTGACATCATCAAGTAGTCAAACCGCGACTGTAATATTTAAAGAAATTATATTGAAATCTGGAAAGGAAATTCCGCCCAATAAGTTCGATCTACCACTACTTGGAAAGAATTATAAAAAACAATTAGAAAAGAAAAAGAAACAAGAGGAAATGTACAGAGAAGAAGAGAAAGTGCAAGATGATGGTTGGCAAGAAGACAAGCATGAAAAGAAGGAGCATAAAAATAAAGGAAAAGGAAAAGGAAAAGAAAAAGGAAAAGAAAAAGGACATGGAAATGGAAAAGGTAAAAAATGGAAGGACTAAAGAAGCGACCCGACATAATTAAAAGTCGAGTTTAGTAAATCTATATAAAATTCGTAGAAAGTGAGAAACAGAGAGACCCCATTGAGGGTTTTTCTGTTTTTTTGTCATAAATACACAAAGATTAATAAATGGGATAGAGAGGATTCTTATTCAACAAAATGGTAGTTTAGTTGAGTAAGAAACAACAGAAATAAATAAAGTAATTAAGTGAGTCTTATAGTTTTTTTGTTATTAATATAGTAAATAGAATTACATTTATATATTTCCAAAATTATTAAATAAAATTTTCATTAAAACTTCATTAATTTATCACAATTCCAATCTATACTTTCTTAGGGATTTATAAAATATTAAGGGGAAAACAAATGGAGATAAAGACACTATTAAATTCAGTTCAATCTGAACAAGTTTCTTCGAAAAAGACGTCTCTTTACAAAACGATTTGGAGATGGCATTTTTATGGAGGAATGATTTTCTCACCTATCTTAATTTTATTAGCAATTACTGGTGCGATCTATTTATTTAGACCATATGTAGAACCGATGTTAGGTAAAAATCTATACTATGTGGAACAAGGTAGTAAAGAAATTACACCAAGCTTACAGTTAAAAGCTGTAAAGGATAAATACCCTAATGATGCGATTACATCTTTTACAGATGTTAAAGATCCAGAACGTGCAACCGAAATTGGGATTGCAAAAGGTGATGTTAGTTACACAGTTTTTGTAAACCCATACACAGGTAAAGTATTAGGTAAATTACAAAACGATCAACGGTTAATGGAGATTATCGTAAAATTACATGGTGAGATTATGGTTGGTAAAATCGGAGATAATCTTGTTGAATTATCAGCTTCTTGGGCAATTATTTTATTAGCAACAGGATTATATTTATATTTTCCACGAAATAAACAATCATTTTTAAGTGTTCTTCGCATTCGAATGAGAAAAGGATCGCGAGTATTTTGGCGAGATTTACATGCGAGTACAGGATTTTGGATGACGATAATTTTGTTAGTTCTCGTATTATCTGGGTTACCTTGGGCTAGTTCATTTGGTGAACGATTAAATACGTTTGTTGCAAAAGCAAAGCTTTCAAATGCACCTGAACATTTATGGGATGGTAGTATTAAATCAACAAAAATTAATAAAGATGTTGCTAAAACACCATGGGCAGCTGAAAATATTCCAATTCCTGAATCTGTTTATAGTAATAAAGGAATGTTACCGATTGAAAATGTAGTTAGAATTGCTGAACAAACAAAAATTTATCCTGGATATACAATTACTATGCCAGAGGGAGATAAAGGAGTTTACTTAATATCTACTTACGGATGGGCAGCGGGAAGCGTTAAAAATTATGTAACGATGGATATTGATCAATATAGTGGGAAAACACTACTTGATTATCGTTGGAAAGATTATAGTACGTTTGATAAAACAGTTGAAACAGGGATAGCTTTACATGAAGGACGATATTTTGGCTGGGCAAACTTAATTATTAATGTGATAGCATGCTTATCACTTGTATTAATCGTAGGAAGTGGAATTACTATGTGGTGGAAGCGCCGTCCAACGGGAACAGTTGGGATCCCAAAAGCAAGTGAAGGAAATAAATTCTATTTAGGTGTTTTATTGATCTCAGTAATTTGTGGACTTTTAATGCCAATGGTTGGTATATCAATCTTTGTAATAGGTTTAATCGAGTTTATTGTTAAATTTATAAAAAAGAAAGTTCGTCAGATTGGTATACAATAAAAAAAGTAATTTATGATTAATTCATAACTGAAATATGCTAAGTTAACAAATAAAAGTTTGCTTAGCTTTTTTAGTAATAAAAAAACATTAGAGATAAACAGAGGTATATCGTGAAAATAATAAATGGATTTATACTATTATTGTTGGCTGTAACAATTTTTTATGGATGTGGCAAGTCAGAAGAATCAGCGGTTTCAAACAAATATTTAGATAATATAAATGTTAGTCTATCGGATCAACCAACATCCAAGGATTCAGAACATAGCTATGAGGTAACTTTAAAAAATAACGAGAATAAATTTGTTAACGTTGATTCAGTAGAAATAATCTTAAAAATGAAAAGCATGAGTCATAAAGCAGATGGTAAATTAAAGAGAGTATCAAAAGGTGTTTATAAAGGAAAAGTGAAATTACCTATGAATGGTTCATGGGACAAGACAATCGTATTAAAACAAGATAAATTTGTTCGTAAAGTGAATGGGGTATCTTTAAAATAAAAAAATTAGTAATAAAAATATCTTTATGTATGTAAAATTGATAAAACCTAATGCAACTAACGCATGAGTTAGTTGCATAAATAATTCTTACTTATCCTGAAACTGAAAAAAGCATCTTATTTGGATAATTACTCCTATTAATATGAAAAATAGACCGATATTTTCAAAGAAACGGGGACCACCAAAAGAATTAAAATATGTTAGAGCAACAAGTAATGTGCCACTTGCGATATAAATTGCAGAAACAACCTGTTTCATAATTCTCTCTCCAATATTGTTGAATTTTTTTAAGAAATTTAGTTATACATATGAATACTTTTAATTCAATAAAAATAACACTATTTCCTTCTTATGTGCTATTCCGCCGATCAGGTTGTTTAACTAAAGCAATACGTTAGTTGCATAAGAAGGCATAATTATTTTGAATATAACCAGGGAATAGCTGGCGGTATACCCGCTTCAAATAAAAGATAAATAAATACGAAATCACAACAAATTAATACCCCAAAAAGTATTACAAACACAGAAAGTAATGGTTTTTCTCTTTTCCAAATTCCAACGATCCCACAAAAAATACTGGATAAGCCAAGGAATAACTCGAAAAGTGCTACTGGATATACACTATAATGCTCCATTACAAAAACCCTAAGAAAGTTAAATACAGTATTAAACAAAATATATAACAGCTGCAAAATTAATCCCCAAACAGGAACCTTCATAAAAAAACACCATCCTAATTGTTAACTCCTTTTGAAGTATAACAACTATTTAACAACAAGTCTTTGAAAATATTAGCAATTCCTTATTCGACTAAACTGCCATTTTGGCATAAGAAAAAGCGATCTTCTATTGAAGAATCACATGCGTTAGTTGAACAAGAAGTATCATAGACATCGAAAAATTAATTCCTTTTATATTTTATAATCTCTTTTACTGAGTTTGCATCTTGATTATCCAAGCTTTTATAATTGAACTTATTCAATGTATTCTGCTTAATAATGGCACCATTATTCGTAAACCAAATTAAAAAGCTATACGATTTTTCATTCTCAGGAACTTTTAACGATAATTGAATATCGTAATCTTGTAAATTACCTTTTGGTTTATTAATTGTTTTACCGAACACTAAAATCTCTTCTAATTTATCTATCTTGGACTGACTTTCCACATTCACTCGTTTAAAATCTGTTCTACTTTTACTTTTATAACCTACCCAAACTTCATTAGATGACTTAGTTTTATTCATTTTAACATATTGAAATCCACCTAAAAATAAGGTGAGAATTGATATAATACTAATTACTAGATATCTTTTTTTCAAAACTAATTACCTCCGATTTAAATAAAATTTGAGTATATACATACCATATTTTACCATAATGATTAGGGTGAGTTTTAAAAATATTCCTACACTACCATAAGAAAAAGCTACCGAAGCAGCTTAATGATTGTTCAACTATTGCATGCGTAAGTTGCATAAGATCTTTTGAATGAAATGAAGTTATTTTGGTTCAATCTTTTTTCGATTTTTAATTTACCTCCAACCCATAATTGAGAAAGCACAAGATCCAATAAAAAGTAATCCACTAAACTAGAATCACTCTGTAATAGTACGAGGAAAAGGTGATAAAGAAAGAGAAGTATACTTCAATACTCGAGCTGAAATTTGGTTATTTAGATACTTGAACGAACGAGACGATTCAGATCCTGCATTATTTGTAACCGAAAGAGCACCACGTCGGTTAAGTATTGCTCAAACGCGCCATATAATTAATGAGGTTTCTTTACAGGCAGAGTTTAATAAGAAGATTTCACCCCACCAACTAAGACACAGTTATGCAACCCATTTAATGGATAATGGAGCTCCAATTGAAGTAATCCAAAGCTTATTAGGTCACGAAAAGAGTGAAACAACACGTATATATGCGAAACTGAGTGGAAAGCAACGCCAAGATCAATATTGTAAATACTTTTAAAAAAGGAATTGCAACGCTCCATTTAATAACTTCTTATAAAGCTGAGCATGCTGATAAGGAAAAAGGGTGTATTATGAAATTTCTCTTCTATAAAGATAAACCAGAAAGCCAGGTAGTGGGTTTTTCTGGTTTTTTGTTGTAAAAACCAACGATAAATATTTTCCAACAAAAGATCAAAATGTGTTATCGTTAAATAGGATTTTCTAGAGTAGAAAAATGAGAAAGGTGTGCAGAAGTGTGATTAAAAGAGTATTTTTGATTTTATTTACTGTGATTTTATTATCTATATTTGTGGGTTGCGGACAAATCACTGAACAGACTTCGTCAAAAAAAGTGGAATCCCCAACGAGCACGGCTTCTAAGACTGTTGAAAACATTAAGAGTACACCTGCAGATGACACAGAAAAAACAAAGAGTGATAGTGAACCGAGCAAAAGTGTTCCTGCTTCTAGCACTTCAAAGGCAACAGGTACAACAGACGGATTTGATTATAGCAAATATACCCTAATTGTAGTAAACGGCGGGGATATGTCAGGAGATAGACAGCCGAATGTCAAAGTAGATGTCGGATATGGAGAACGGGAATATTGGGCGTATACAAATGAATACGGTCAGCTAATTCGTGTTGAGGCGAAAAAGATAACTCTTCAAAATTCGAATACGGATCATGTTTTGTCATCAGGTCGATATTACTCTGATGAAGCAAATGTTCCTGGTACAGAGAGTCCAACCTTGGATAAAGGGCATGTGATTGCTGACTCGCTTGGGGGAGTATCAAACGCATATAACATTACACCTCAGAACAGCAATCTCAATAGGCACGGTGATCAAGCTTATATGGAAAAAGTGATTCGAGATGCAAGAGGTTGCACTGATTTCGTAGCAGTGATTCACTATCCCAATATTAGGACGCAAATTCCTAATCACTATAAATTCACATATAAAATTCAGGGCAGATCCATTACAGATGAATTTGACAATGTAAACCCAGATGAAGTTAACAAAAATTTAGGGAAAACGACAGGTACTAGCAGTACTCCACCGAAAACAAACAATGTGCCTGCAAACAAAACGAAAAATAGTAATGAAGACGTTAGTAAAGTGGATACAAATCATAACGGAAGTGTTACGATCGCTGAAGCCAAAGCTGCTGGATTTAAAATGCCAATTACGCGCGATTCATGGCTCTATAAATATATGGATGATCGAGATGGTGATGGCTTAGTAGGCGAATAAATGAGGTTATGTGGTGATTCTTTTCTTCTTATTGAAGTAAAGAGGCAAGTTATAAAATGATGCTGGTTTTAATTCCCTTGATAAGTGTTTTGATCTTATGAATTTGTTAATACAGCATCATTGATATTTTGGAATTATAGAGTTTCTTATGCAATTAACGCATGTACATCAAAATCGACTATTTAGTCGATTTTTTTTATTGTGCTTTCTGGGAGAAGATATTGTATGGATCTAAGTATCTTTTTTTTTGCATGGGTAAATATAATCCTAAAATACATTAGGCAGGGTTTATATGAAGACAAAATTTTTTATATTAATCTCAATTAGCATGTTCATTTTTCTTATTCAACCTTCTGTAATTAAAGCAAATCAAAATGAAATAAATAATAAATTACTTCATGATACATTGCTGACTACACTCGATCCTTATATTTCAAAAGGTGTAGAAGATTATTATGGATATCACAAAGCGTATGGTTTGTATGATGCGAAAATATTAAATATTAATAGGGATAGAGAAGGTAGTTTTAGCTTTACAGCAAAAGTCCAAGTGAATACTTTTGAACATGCACACAATCCTCCTTATGGAAAGGAGACAATGATCTTTCATATAAGCCCAATGGGAATTAAGAAGATTAGTTTTGTTCATGAGGGCGATCAAGAGGAAAGGAAATTTAAACAGTTTTATAGTGAGACGATTTCAGATATAAAGCAATCGTTTAATTTAAATTTAGAGCTATATTCAGAATATAATTATTCGCAGCTACAATATAAAGCAGAAAAAGAAAAGGAATACAAATCCCTTACCAATATTACTGAGGAGATTATTAATAACATTTTGAATCCAGAGGTCCATCCACCTTATAAAAATGTGATTTCTCCTGTTACCTTTATAAAAGGGAAAAAAGCATATATCCTTTTTAAGAAATCAGATGGAACAAATATACTTTATGAAGTGAATAAGCAAAATAAGAGATGGGAAGTTGTAAAAAAGATGAATAAGAATGGTAAGAAAATGAAAAATGAATTGCTTTGGTATTTGTAGAATAATGTATTGCTTATGCAAAGAACACAGACTACATCCTTAAACAAAAGTCAGATGTGTTCAATTCGATGAAGAGCTTTTTCAAGCAGGAGCATGAGAAGGCAGCGAAATAATCGCTGTACAATAGTATAAAATGAAGTACGATTTGAATGGCAAGTGAAAAACAGAAAAGCCCCTTATAGGGTTTTTCTGTTTTTTAAGATTTAGTGTTTAATCAATAGTGAAGTCCGAGTTCTTATTCATCATAATGGAAAGTAGTAATCATAAAAATAGATCTCTTTTTACATTTGACATTATATTTGTTCAGTTTTGAATGTGGATTTTGCTACTTTTTCTGGCATTGTTAAGAAAATAACTGCGATGACGATACATATACCACCTAGTAATTGGTATACTCCGAAAGATTCTTTTAGCCAAGTAATAGAAACAATAGTTGCTACAAGTGGTTCAATACTAGATAAAATACTAGTCTCTGTTGCTGATAAATATTTTAGGCTACCGATGTAGAGAAGAAAAGAAACTGTACCAATTATTATAATTAAAATTAGCATAGAGAATATTGACAGCGTAAAGGTTTGTGAAAGCTGTTTCCATTCAAAAGAGTGATTGTAAATAAATAATGCAATACCTCCAATTAGCATACCCCAGCCAATAATAAGAGTCGTCCCCCATGTTTGTATAAGGGAAGTAGGGTGAAGTGTATAGAAGGTAAAACCAATAGCTGTTAACAGTCCGAATAAAATAGTTTCCTTAGACATGACAATATTATGGGCTGATCCATTTGTAATAATAAAGTATGTGCCGATCAGTGCAGAGACAATTGCTACTGCTTGCGTAGTAGAGGGCAGTTTTTTATTTTGGATTGCAACGTAAATAGTAATTAGAACTGGTCCTAAAAATTGAAATAGTGTAGCTGTCACGGCGTTGCTAATATACACAGTTTCAATAAAAGCATATTGTGCGCCAAGCATTCCAAGGATTGAGAAAATGATAAGGTGTAATAGATGATGTGGTTGTTGCAAAATACGAAATATATTTTGTTTTTTTGTAAGTAAGAAACATAAAATAAAGACCCCAGCAAGTAAGAGGCGAATGACTAAATAGTCGATTGATGATATTGTCGTACGTTGAAAAAACCATTGAATTAATGGACCTGATAATCCCCATAAAGTAGCTCCTGTAAGAATCATAAATAGTCCAAGACGTCTGCTGTTTTGCATAATCATGATGCTCCTTTCAAACATTGATTTTATTCGATTTACATGATAAAAAGTATTATATATAAACTCTGGTACTGTATAAAGTATCAGTAATTCATTTAGTGAGGGGGTCAGATTTCATGTTAGAGTTAACACCAAATTTGAATATTGAGTCAAAAATGCCGATGTATGTACAGTTATATGGGTATATAAAAGAAGAAATAAGAAGTGGAAAAATCCCTCCTATGACGAAGCTTCCAGCAAAAAGAAAGTTAGCAATGTATTTAGAAGTGAGTAAAAACACAGTCGAATCAGCATATGAACAACTTCTGGCAGAAGGGTATATTGAATCAGTTTCACGCAAGGGGTATTTTGTATGTGAAATTGAGCAAATGATGCTCACAGAGAAAAAAAGAGAATTCGTTAATGAAGTATTATACGGAGAACAGATCTATAAATTTGATTTTACACAGACGGGTGTAGATCCAAAGACATTTCCATTCGCTGTCTATCGTAAAATTTCAAATGAAGTATGGCAACAAGAAAATAAGGAACTTCTATTTCTTGGTCATCCTCAAGGTGAATCCAACTTGCGTGAAGAGATTGCGAAATATTTATATGAATCAAGAGGTGTTAGATGTTCATCGAGTCAAATTGTAATAGGAGCCGGAACCCAATTTTTAATAAGAATCTTGTTTCAGTTACTAAAGGGAAGGAATTTTGCAGTTGAAAATCCAGGGTATCATCGAAAGTTGGTTGTTTTTGAGAAGGGAGAAGAAAATGTTCAAATGATCCCACTTGATGAGGATGGGATCTCTATTGCAGCCTTAGAAGCTAGCAATGCGAAAGTTATTTTCGTTACACCGTCTCACCAATTTCCTTGTGGAATGATTATGCCAATTAAAAGAAGAGGACAACTATTACAATGGGCTCAAGAGGAGTATGGACGTTATATTATTGAAGATGATTATGATAGTGAATTTCGTTATTCTGGAAAACCGATTCCAGCATTGCAGGGACTTGACGCAGAGGGAAACGTAATTTACATGGGGACATTTTCAAAAGCTTTACTTCCATCATTACGAATGAGTTATATGGTGTTGCCAAAACAGCTGATTAAATTGTATCATTCACAATATTTATTCTACACACAAAGTGTTTCGAGAATTGATCAAGAAATCATTAGAAGATTTTTAAACGAAGGACATTGGGAAAAACATATTAATAAAATGCGAGTTGTTTATAGAAAAAAGAGAGATGTACTTATTTCGGCGATAGAAAGGTATTTTTCTAATAAAGTGGAAGTGATAGGAGAAGATTCTGGCTTACATATTTTATTAAAGGTTCACAATGGAATGTTAGAAGAAGAGTTAATAAAAAGAGCGGCTGAAAACAGTATTAAAGTCTATCCAGTTTCAATGTATTATAGCGAAGGGAATAATCCGAAAAATACAGTCTTACTTGGATTTGCTATTTTATCAGAGGCTGAGATTGAAGAGGCTATTCGATGGTTGTATAATTCATGGTTTAAAATATAACATGATACTAAAATAATTCTCGATTACTTTAGATCTGTTTAAAAGCCAACATGCATAAAAAAGTCTGTAATTATAGATACAGGCTATATATTGTGTTCTATTCAATGAAGAGCTTCTTTAAACAGGAACACTGGACAATAGAATAAAATGAAGTACGAATAGAATAGCAAGTGAAAAACAGAAAAGCCCCTTATAGGTTTTTTTGTTTTTTTGTTGTATATAGAGGGTGTCTTCAAAAAATGAAATCTTCAGCTAATCATGGAATATCATCTGGTGGATCACCTTGAATATTGTGGGAAGTTTTGAATTTATTTAATACTTCAGATTTTTTTGTTTTTGTAAAATAATTTCTTCTTTTTCGTGTTATAATTTTAGAGTGAGATTGTAATATATGCATCTTAGAATTTCTAAAAGGAGCAAATTTTTAAAATGAAATGGTTAATTGTATTTGGACCGGTAATAGAATTAGTATTATATGCAATAGTTTCTAAGTTTTGGGTAAGTGATTTTAAAGAAATAAAACCAATAATTATTTTACAAATAGTACTTTACACTTTTCTTATTACACCATTATTACTTTGGGGATATATGTTAAAGCACTAATAAATATAATTTTACAATAATGTAAGCATACCAAAGAAAAATCGGGAAGAATGCTTTTTTTTATCCTTATTTTTCTTGGCCTATAGGATTTTTATACAACTAATCAAGTGAAAAACAGAAAAGCCCCTTATAGGGTTTTTCTGTTTTTTGTTATCAAGAATCATTCTTTCCAAAATTGTTCCAGTAGAATAACAATCATGGTACCTACGAGTAATCCATTACTTAAAACATATTTGAAGGTAGATGGTATTCCGCTAAATGCACTTTCTGGAAGAAACATTATTCCCAAACTAATTAATAATGAAATTCCTAATATCGTTAATCGACGTTGGTTTAATTCTTCACGTAAAATCGATTGAAATGAAATTCCGATCATTTGGACAAAGGTTGCTAAAAGCGCGGCATTTGCAATAGGACCTGGTAGCAAGGATATAAAGCCTACAAAAGAGGGAATAAAAGAAATTCCAGCTAATATGAGATTTGCTATAAGGAACGGCTTCACTTTTTTTTGTCCTGTTAGTTGAATAAATCCTGCTGATGCAGGTAATGGTACAACGCCAATTGTAGAGAACAACGACGTGAAAACATGAGATATACCTCCGACCCATATACCACGGTTCAATGTTTGTCTTTCATTTTCTTTAGATAGCGGAGCCACTTGTTTTACAGCCGAAATTGCAGCAATTGTGTTTGCAACTAATAGGAATGTAAATAAAGTTACAGTTATGGTTATCCCAGTATCTAACTTAGGCATGCCCCAAGCAAATACATCAGGGAACTTAACTAAAGGTGAATCAGAAGGAAGATGGGACGGTTTTCCAAATACAGCATACAAAAGCCAACCAACTGATATTCCAAGTAACACAGCGTAACTTTTCATCCATCCTTTCCCCTTAATTGATAAGAAAGTAATAAGGGCAAAAACAAAGAGTGCAATAGTAGCTAATGTATAATTAGGGTGAGTTACTGTTCCTTGTAACCCCATCATTCCTTTTAGTAACACACCACTAAGCTGAAGAGCTAAGATTAAAAGAAATGTTCCTGTAACCAAAGGGGTAAATAAACGTAGAATTCGATGCACAAGTCCTGTTATCCCAAGGACGAAAAGTAATAGACCTGCAATAATTAATCCACCTTCTAAAAGTCGGAGTACATCTTTTGCACTTTGTCCCTGATGCATAGCTACTTGTCCCAATATGACAAATATACTTACCCATGAACCGGCTGGGCCATCCGCAATGGGATAGCGATGCCCTAACCATGCTTGTAAAAAAGAACTTACTCCCACAACTAAAAAAGTTCGCTGCATTAAAGTTGAAATTTCATCAATTGATAAATGGAATATGCCTCCAATAATGATTGGCAATGCAATTGCATTTGCTAATAGAAACACAAACCACTGTAAGATACTAAAACTAGTATTAACATATTTATTATTCATATTAATCTCCCCTGCTTAAAAAAGAAACTTATAGAAAAAATCCATCTTTTCTATAGTGGTAGATTTAAAAGATGGATTTCTAAGGTTTATATAGTGTAAATTTATTTTAATTTAATAGAAATATTTTTTTATAATTTACCATTTACGATAAGGTAAGAATTTACCATTAAGTGTTAGGATTACACGGTCACCATTTGGATCTTCTTTTTTCTCCACACCTAGTTCGAAATCAATTGCACTCATAATACCTTCACCAACTTTTTCTTGAATTAATTCTTTAATAGTTGGTCCGTACACTAATAACATTTCATATAAACGATATAAGATTGGGTCAGTAGGAGGCATTTGCATTGCATCACCTCTATGTGGAATAATCGTTAAGGCTTGAACTACTTCTTCATTTAACCCTAATAGTTCAGCCATTTTTTCTGCTTCTGGACGTGTCATTGTAGCTTGTCCTAATAATGCTGTTACAACCCAAGACTCAGAGTTCTCACTTACTTTTGAAATTTCTTCCCAGGTTAAACCTTTTGCAATTTTTGCTTCTATAATTTTTTGCGTAGCTTCTTTTCTATTCATATCTATTAACTTCCTTCCATTTAAGTAATAATAATTAATTTTTCACTTCATTTAATGTTTTATATCCATCAACTAATAAATCTAATTTACCTGTGTGTGGATCAATAGCTAAACCATGGACAGGAATTTCTTTTGGTATAAATGGATGATTTCTTACTAAATCAATATTAGCTTGAATTGAATCGTTGACATGATCAAATCCAAACAACCACTTTTCAAGGTCAATTCCAGCATATTCGATGGCTGAGAAAATTTCTGGTGAAGATACTCCACGATCCAATATTTTTTGAAGTGTTCCTTTTGGATTACTTTGGCTCATTCCACATGCATGATGTCCAATAATATAAATTTCTTCTGCATTCAATTCATATACAGCTGTTACAACACTTCGCATGATACTACCGAAGGCATCTGTAATCGTACCACCTGCATTTTTGATGATTTTTGCATCACCATTGTGTAAATCTAAAGCTTTTGGAAGCAGCTCGATTAAACGAGCATCCATGCAAGAGACAACAACCATACGTTTTTGAGGTATCTTTGTTGCTTCATAAGGAAGGTATTCCTTGTTTTGTACAAGTTGTTCATTGTACGCTAAAATTTCTTGTAATAACATGTTTTTAACCACCTTTACATTAAGAGTATTTCTTTGTTGAATCCACTATGTTATAAGTAAAGTGATATAAGAGGATAAATTAAGTATAGTGAATTGTATCGATAAGCAGAATAAGTTGGCGAAACACTATCTGGCTTTCTACTTTCATGATGAAAGGATTGATTTATATCATTGATCAGACAGATTTTGAGATATTGAAATTATTAGGAGGAAACTCAAGAATTCAATGGAAAGAACTCGGTCAAAAAATACATATGACGGGGCAGGCTGTAGGAAATCGAATTCGAAGACTAGAGGATTTAGGAATAATTGAGCAATATACAATCGCAATAAACCGAATCAAATTAGGACAAATAGTGACTGCATTTGTTACTGTGTTCGTAAAAACAGCTAATCATCAAGAGTTTAAGATGTTCTTTCAAGAAGAAGAAGCAGTTTCTGAAGTACATCGTACAAGTGGTGAAGGATGTTATTTATTAAAAACTCATTTTGCTTCGAATGAAGAATTGGATACATTTCTAGAAAGACTATTAAAGTATGGAAATTATCGTGTTAACCTATCAATAGGAAAGTTAAAATAAAGCTAATCACATTTGGAAACTGACACAAATTACGAATAGAAATAAGCAAAACAAAAAAAGCCCGATAAAGGGCTTTTCTGGTTTTATAATGTAATAAATGATTGCTAAACTTTACTAGTTTTAACTGTCATAAAATAATTCCACTTGTATACATAGTCACTTTTGTATTGACCTCAAAGGGAACTTTTGAATAGTCCTTTTCCCAATTTAACATCTTCCAAGTATCAGGATGATAGGCCATTAAATATCTACCTATTCCTAATGCATCACAATTTGTTTCTTGAAGAATGCTAATTACTTCTTTTAGCTCGTTTTCGATATTTTTAGCAATTTTGTTTTCTATTTCCCTTTTCTTGATATTACTAGCTAGATCTTCGCCAGTATACTCGATTAAATCGATCTTTATTTTTAAATCGATCTTTACTTTAGGTTGCTTTTCATTTTTAATTTGTAGGTTTCTTTTTATACTTTTTACTTTAAAAGAAACAATCTCATTATTGCTCCCTAATGGTTCCGTCAAACTCATCGTATTACTTTTTTTGTCTTGCAGTAATAACAATAATTTTGACTGTTTATTATTTAGGACTTTTCCGGTAAAACGATTGTTTTCTAAAAGTGCCACACCTTTAATTTTTATTGTTTCATCATCTATTTTTTCTAAATAAGGGACGACTAAATCCCTACCTGGATCGTCCATTTTTTTGTAAATAGTTTCTTGTGTCTCTTTTGGAATTACAGAAATATTTTCAGCTGCCTCAAGCATTTCTGAAAGTGACTCACTGATAGAAATATCTTTATAAGTTTTCATTTCAATAATACTAGAGGCCTGTCCTTTTACGATTGCTACTCGTGAAGTTAGTGGGTTTCTAATAAATCGGAAAAAGGTATCAAAATAAGGATACAAATTGTTTTTTGCGAGGTTTTCACCTAATAGCATCACTAGCAATTTGTTGGGTGAAAAACTACCAGGAATTTGGTAATCAATATTGTTACGTACATCTCTTATACTTGCGCCTTGATCATTAACAATATAATTAGTGGCCTCGGTTTGGTCACCTTTTACAATATTAGCACTGACGCTTGCAGTTCCCTTAATATTGTCATTAGGAAGTTGGTCATATGCAATACTTAGTACTAATGCAGAGTCCTTCAAGGAGTGTTGATCCCAGCAACCTGTTAAAAAGAAGATTAATAAATAAGGAATATAATGATATTTTTTCATGACACTTTAACTTCCTTACTTTTAATCTTAAAGAGTAGGGAAATACATAAGATCAACGCCGGAATCAATAGTATAAAAATAAAACTCGAAATAGATAAGATTTTTATTAAGATATCTAAAAAACCATTTGAAGAAGGTACTAAATTACTAACTAGAAAGATAATCAAGCAAATTGCAAGAGTAGAAAATGTAGTAACTCTATTTCTATTTATCAAATTTGAAATGCCAACATTAGCCAAATTTAAATAAGCAACATAGGAAGAGGCAATTACGACAAACCACAATGAAAGAAATAGTAAATCAAGTCGTTCTAGTACTTTGAAAAAAGTTAAGGTTTTAAATAAATAAATTGTTGGTTCTGGAATTAACGCCATTTCTTTTTTACTAAAGAATACGAAACATAAAACGACAGTAAATAGATTAATCATTGTAATAAATAATATAGAAAAAATAGAGCTTTTTATTATTTTTCTATGAGGACCTTTTACAAATGGGTAGACAACTAAAAGACACTCAAAACCATGTAGAAAATAATAAGACGTATAACTTCCTTTCATTATATGGGTAAAGTTAACTTGAGCAACTGGTAGTAAAAATTTCCATTCCACCTGTTGAAACGCTTCAATACTAAAAACGAAAATGATTAAAAATGTCCAAAAAGATAATTGAAAAAATCGAGTCATCGTTCGAATATTTTCTTTTCCTAAATAGATACCAATTATCAATAAAAGGAGTAAAATACTCCAAAATGGTGAGTTTGGAAAAACCCACTTACTAAAAACAAATAGATAGGATTGATTAATTGAATAAGCAATAAAGACAAAATATAAAATATAACAAATTTTTAATATTCCACCGATCCATTTTCCAAAAAAAAGCGTACAAACTTCAAAAATTGTTAAATTAGGAAACCGCTTAATTAAAAATGAATATAGGAATATAGTACAAACAGAATAGAAACAAGAAAGTAATAAAGAAATCCATCCATCATGAGCACTTTCTTTATATAAATACATTGGTAGCCTTAATGTTGTAACATTTAATTGGACGATTACCATATAAAAAAATAATTGAAAGGATGAAATGGTCTCATTTTGCTTAATTATCATTTTTTCCACCCTTTCGTTCCTTGGGACTGAATCGTATCAGTGGGTTGCGCATTTGTCGGTCGAGTCTTCATTTTCCAATTTGGCACTCTTATCAAGGTATCCTTTAAATCCTTTATTCGAATTGGTGCAAGAGGTGAAAAGTATGGAGAACCAAAAGATTCTAGTTTAACAATATGAATAAAAATAAGCGTTAAACCGAATATAATACCAACAAATCCATAGATTGATGCCAAAATAATCATTGGAAAGCTTAATAATCGAAGTGTAAAACTCATTTCATGAACAGGAACAACAAATGATGCAACTGCTGTGATGGCGAGTACTACTGTCATAGGATTTGAAACTAAATTAGCCTCTACAATAGCTGTTCCGATAACGAGCCCTCCTACAATGCCGATCGTTTGAGCAATTGGGCTTGGTAGTCGAATGGATGCCTCTCTTAATAATTCCAATATCAATTGCATAATGATCGCTTCGACAAATGGTGAAAATGGTACAAATTCGATGCTGTTTTGAATAGTAGTAACTAATTCATATGGGAGAATTTCATAACCAAATGAAATAACTGATATGTATACTGCAGGTAAAGTTATACAAAGAAAAAAACTAAATAGCCGTATGATTCTTAAAAAAGACCCAACTAAAACCCGCCCATTATAGTCATCAGGAGTTTGAAAAAACATAAAAAAAGTAGCTGGCATAATTGAAACGGTAGGACTCCCTTCAACGATTACTGCAATTTTACCGTCAAACAAATTTGAAATAACTCGATCAGGACGTTCTGTTTTTAATAATTGTGGGAAAGGGGAGAAGGAACTATCCTCGATAAATTCTTCCAGTTTACCTGATGTTAAATTATTTTCAAGTTGAATTGAATGAATACGATTTTTAACATTTTGTAGAATATCTTTATTTACTATATTATCTAAATATAAAATGCCAACATTTGTAGCAGGATCACCAATTTGTACAATTTCCGTTTTAAAATGAGAACTTCTAATTCTATTTCTTATATAATTTACATTTTTACTTAGGCTCTCAATAAAACCGTCGTGAGCACCCGAAACGACTTTTTCATTTACAGGTTCACTAGTTGATCTCACTTCAAATAAAATAGTATCTATTATATAGGCTTCCTTGGATCCATCCTCTAATATAATTGTATTTCCATTAATAAGAGAAACATTAATTTCGTTAAAACAATCAGTTGTAGAAATAGTTGAAACCGGAAGATCAGTCATAATATTTCCATGTTTTATATTTAAAAGTACCTTTATAATTTTTTCATTAATAATCTCTTTATTTGAGATTGTATCGATAAAAGCAATACATAGTGGTCTATTATTGAAAGTAATCTTTCTTGTTTTAAAATCAAAAACATTTGAAAACTCTTCTTTTAATTTTTCTAAATTACGATTAATGTCTTTAGAAATTGTAATTGTTTGTTCCGTTTTCAATAATATTCCACCTCCTATCGTATATTGTTTGTAAAATAGAAAAACATATTCATTGGTCAGATTAAGTAATTGAATGATTATAAATAAAGAAAAGGGCTATCTCATGGGTCAGATTAACTGACACGAGAAGCCCTATTTTTGATTGTAATTATAAAATAGAATGCACTAGCGCTAGTGGGAGGTATTTTAATAGTTCTTTTCATTTTTAGTTACTTTTTATCAAGTATTTATTCAATATAGAGCATATTTTGCAAGTTCTCCCTTTGAAAGTATCTACCTTTGTACAAGTTTTAGATCATAATACCTTAACCGGTAGAGGTAACTATTAATTTTATTTGCGATTCTTGGAGATTTAATTGCAGTTTTGCTAGTTTTATTTGCGATTAACTCTTCATTTACTTTAGAATAACAAGCAAAAAACCAGAAATGTCGTAGAGGATATTTCTGGTTTTTTGACATGATTTTTCATTAAACAGCAGAAAATCACGAAAAAAAGTTTGAATTGAATGAATTTTGCAAAATGCCAATCGTGCCAACTCTCAATATAATGAATCTATCTTAAGAAAAGGAAGAAGGTTAGTAGATGAAAAAGAAAATGTTTAAAAATGTTACAACACTAGCATTAACAACAGGACTTATAGGCACTACATTAACACCGGTTTCATTTTCACATCAGGTTCATGCACAAGCAACTTCAAAGATTGATCAAGTATTAGCAAGTCTAACACCTCAGCAGCGTGAGGCAATTAAACAATTGAAGCTAAGTGACAAAGCAGGGCTTCTGGTTTCACCTGAAGTCGATCAAACAAGCGACAAGGTTACGTCTGTCATTGTCGAATTTAAGGACAAGCCTCAGCAAACTGCTGTTTTAGAAGCAGAAGCAGATGGTGATTCACTAACTGCAAAAGATGCACAAGCAAAAGTGGACGCTTCGCACGAAACTTTCCAAAAAGATTTAAAAACAATTTTTAGTAGTGAATTAAAAGCTAAGAAAAATCCATATTCAATTAAACGTTCATATAAAAAAGCATTTAATGGGGTTTCTATGACGCTCCCTGCAAACAAAATTAAATCGCTTCTTAAATCAAATTCAGTAAAAGCAGTCTATAGTGATTTACAAGTACAAGTAGAGCCACCGTCAATCAGTGAAAAAGCTACATCAGGAAAACAAGCTACAACTCATACGATGGTTACATTTCCTGGAGTAGAAAAGCTTCATGAAGAAGGCTTTACAGGTAAAGGCGTAAAAGTTGGTATTCTTGATACTGGTATTGATTATAACCATCCAGATTTAAAAGGTGCTTTTAAAGGTGGTTATGATTTCGTTGATAATGATAATGATCCGATGGAAACAACTTACGCAGATTGGAAGAAGTCTGGACAAGCTGAGTTAGCCACAAACGGAGAAGCTTACTATACTGAGCACGGAACGCATGTAGCTGGTATTATTGCTGGACAAGGGAAAAACGATGGGGATCTTGCAGTAACAGGTGTTGCACCAGATGCTGATATTTATTCTTATCGTGTTTTAGGGCCATATGGATCCGGCTATACATCAGCTATTCTTGCAGGACTCGATAAAGCAGTTGCAGATGGTATGGACGTTATTAATATGTCTCTTGGCGCAAATTACAATGATCCATTTTATCCTACAACAATTGCGGTTAACAATGCTGTTCTTGCAGGTGTAACTGCGATTGTCGCAGCAGGAAATTCTGGGGATTCAATGTATTCTCTTGGGGCTCCTGGTAATTCACCATTAGCTATTACAGTAGGAGCAAGTGATACATCTATTACAATTCCATCCTATACAGGAGCATTCCATGCGGCAACAGGAGATCTACCTGCTGATTTAAAACTAGCTGCACAAGGCTTAACGGATAACGTTGCAGACTTTGATGGCCAAACTCTGCAAATGGTAAATGTCGATTATGGCGGTGAAGTTAGTTATTGGAAGGATGATAAAGCTACTGTTCCAATTGATGTAAAAGGAAAAGTTGTACTGGCACAACGAGGAAGCTACCCAATGGCACAAATCATAGCGACTGCTAAGGCACATGGTGCAAAAGCTGTTGTTTTATACGACACGCCCGTTCCAAATGGTGATGTATATCTTGGAGAAGGTTTTAACTATATACCAACATTTTTACTAAGTAACGCACAAGGAAAAGCTTTAGCAACTAAATTGCCTACATTTGGAACAGGAGCAGTACCAGGTGCATCGATAGACTTTACTTTTAGTAATATGAAACAATTAGTGACAACAGGTGATAAATTAGCGCAGTTTAGTTCTCGCGGTCCATCACGTGTATTATACGATATTAAACCTGAAGTAATTGCACCAGGAGTATCAGTATTTTCTACTGTTCCTTCCTATATGCACGGAGCGGATCAAATCGGAAACTATAATTATGCATACGATCGCTTATCTGGGACATCGATGGCAACGCCAAACGTTGTAGGGGTAGCCGCTTTAATCAAGCAAGCTCATCCTGATATGGATACTTCAGATATTAAAGCAACACTTATGAATACAGCGGATCCCTTATCTGATAAATACAGTGTTTATGAAGTTGGCGCTGGGCGTGTAAACCCTTATAAAGCTGTTCATGCACAGACGGAGATCCAAGTTAAAGACACTACTTCAACGGTTAAAGATAATGCAACGAATACCGGTGGAACCACTCTAGCAAGTAAGGGCATTAAACAAATAAAAAACATTACTGGAGCGTTAAGTTTTGGTGAACAAGCTGTTGATGGTAAAGACTTGACAGATCAATGTTCAATCACTTTATTTAATAAATCTTCTGTAGATAAAACATATGACGTAAAGGTTCAGTTCCAGACATTAGATGCTCGCTTTACAGACGACTCTAGAGCAAATCAAGATGCTGCTGAAAATGGTGTTACACTAGATGTAAAATCTTCTATCAAAGTAAAAAAATACAGCAGTGCGAATATGAACGCTACGATCAATGTTCCGAAATCTGCAAAACTCGGAACTTATGAAGGATATGTAGTCTATACAAACCAGAAGGATTCAAATGAAACATATAAAATCCCGTTTGCGATTCACACGGTAAAAGAAGGGATAGCCTATGTAACTGGTAATCCATCAGCTTATACAATTGCATATGAAGCAGGAAGTAACTACACGAGATGGTCAATTGGAGTAAACTTTAAACTGAATTCACATATGCGTTACTTTGATTTCTTCCTTGTGGACCCAGAAACAGATAAAGAAATCGGATTCTTGGGCTCAGCTGATGGAATGGGAGCAGACGAGAATACGGAATATTATTTCCGAGGAGTTTTAAATGAAGGTAGATATTATCCATTAACTGACAATCCGGATAATCCAATTACGTATGATTCAAAACAGACAGATCCTGGATTATATAAAATTCGTATGGTTGGTACAAACGATAAAGGAGAAAAGTTCACATCAGATGCACCGGTTTACTATGGAGAGAGAGAACCAAAGGTAACGATGGACAATATGACAGCAGGGGGCATTTATGAAACTACTATCCCAACTGACACTAAGGTTACTGTATCAGGAAATGTATTTGATAAAGATATCGATGAGATGAAGGCAGGGGGCATTTCTGCTTCACAAGGAGATAATACTTTTACGTATTATAATCCTTCTAATTCATCAGAAATCAGTATTCCATTAGACTCAAAAGGAAATTTCAATGCACAAATACCTTTAGCTACTTCTGGTCCAATTGTAAATCCAATTACAGAATACGATTTCTCAGATTATAGTAAATCAAGTGTAAGAAATTATGGCAGTTTCATTGATGCTTATTTTGTTAGAAAAGGTACTTCTTATACAACTGCAATTTCTGATAAGAAACGCATAAACATGGGGGAGTCAACAACTTTAACATTCTCAACAAAAAATGTGAAAACAAACTTGAAGAAAGCTGAATTCAGTTTCGTATATCCAAGCACGTTCCTTGATGTAGTAAATGTACAACCAAATATGGCTTTTAAAGGCAAGCTAGATGTTCAATATACGACTACCCCTTCTGAGGGTGGGAACACTAAAATGACGATTACTGCAACTGCAACTGGAGACCTTGCGAATAAAGGAATTGCTGGCGATGTATCCCTAGTAGACGCAACATTCAAAGCAAAAGACGTCTACTACAAAGGACCAATGAGCTTCAAAAGTACAACCGGTTCAAGATTCTTTAGCGCTGTTTATACAAATGTGGATAACAGTACAGTAACGACTCAAGGAATTCAACCGTATTTCTATATCACACCTACTTATTCACTTATGAGATCAGGCATTGAAGCAGAAGGATTAATGAAGTTTGGTGGTTTAGAGCCAGAAATGAAACAACTTGACTATAGTAAAACAGGTACAAAAATTAGTGTGAAAGATTCAAAAGGTAAAGAATATGGTGTAACGGATCAATTTGGTTATTCTTCAACAAATCCGTGGTCAATTAGAACAAGGTTGCCGATAACAGATGATAATTTTAATTTGAAAATTGATGTACCAGGTCACTTTACGCTCTCAAAAGATTTTACAGTAGGGATAAAAGAAGACGGAAAAGTAACAGCAGGATCAAAACCAGTTCAATATGACTATATCCCTGGTGGAGATGTCAATAAAGATAATGTCATTGACGTAAATGATGCGCTGTACATTCAAACATACTGGGATACAAATAAGCGTGCTGCTGACATTAACTATGATGGCGTTGTGGATGCAAAAGATATGCAATATGTCATTAATAACTACATGATGCAAAATCCTTGGAATGATAATTCGCCAAAACCAGTTAAGAAATATAAAGGTAAAACATTAGATGATGTGTTAGAAGCACTTGGTCTAAATTAATCTATAAAATTACAGAAAATCGGTAATCTCAAGTGAGGTTACCGATTCTTTTATTCATTCCTCTATATCAACAGGCGATTTAATCTGATCTTTGTACAAATCAAAATACAATTGACCATTTGTTCCACGAACACAATATGAAACATCAGCCAATTTCAAACCTCGTCGCTCAATTTCAGTAACGATCCAATCTTTTGTTAAGTGGTTTTGAGTGATGTTTTTATCAACCATTTGACCATCCATAATGAGTTCAATAGGGAAATTTGACTGCGAAGGACTAGATATTCCCAAATCTTCTCTAGTTACAAAACGATATAATGGTTTCTTTAATATAGATAAATGTCCATCAGGTTCAAAAATAGCGAATTCTACCTCATCTATATCAAATATATCTCTCCTTCTCAGTGCTTGATTGAATGAATCCATTGAAATTCTTAATTTTTCTATGTTTTTTTCAAGGATCTTACCATCTTGTATAACAACAGTAGGCTCTCCATTAAATATTGCTCTAGCTTTTTTATTCTTTAATGAAACCAAAGTAGCAAGGAATAAAAACGTGCAAAGAATGATTAATGCAGTTAGATAGTTACTGAATCTTATTGAAGTATTAAACGCTAAATTACCTGCAATAGAACCTATTGTAATAGAAGTAATATAATCGTGATAAGTCATCTTTGAAATGGTTTGTTTTCCTAGTATGTGAGTAATACAAATAAGTAAAACAAATGCTGAAAGAGTTCGAACTATGACGTCAATTGTTCCAATCATTACCTTCACCTTTAATTTTATTCTTACTATATTTTTACATAAAAGAAATAGATAATACGTAAAAGTAGATTCTTTTGTAAGAAACAATTAAATGTCCATTCCAATTTAAATATGAAAAACCTACACACTTATGCAGGTTTTAATAGTTTTGATTACTATTCATAATATGGTACATGGAAGTTGAAATTAAGGATAGAGAACTATTTAATAAACCGGATGCTGGCTTTGACAAGGTGGAAATCCATTAATATCTTGAATCATATTGAAATCGTACTGTTTTAGAGCAAATTGTGATTGATACATATATTCAATAATTAGAACCTTTGAACCAGATACACCACACAATACTCCTGATGTACCTTGCCCATTTGTTAAAGAAACTCCTACTGGTTGACCTACTAAATATCTTATTTTTTGACTCCAAGGCATTTTGATCACTCACTCCTTTCAAATAAGTATATTTGATTGGAAAAGGAATGGTGCCTTATTCCATGGCGGTAAGGCAAATTATGTTTAGGTTAGCTTTTTCGGGAGGAACCCTTCAGTTTAGGAAAATTTAAAATTTATAGTTTTTTTCAAACTTCAAATCAAATCAACCTTCAATATAATGTAAATATCGACAGAAAGAGGACTATTTAGATAGTAAAAAACCAAATCCCTCAAAGATTTGGTCTAGTTAGTTTTCACTCTATATTAGCTTGCATATATTTGATAAAGTTTTTTGAAACTTGAGTAAGGGGCTTGCTTGCAAGAGAAACAGACCAGAATTCATCACTTATAAAAGTTGGAGTTTTTAAAGGAATGGTCTTAATTTTTCCTAATAAAGTATCAGGATGGTTTTTAAACGTTAGATCACGGACCAGTGTAATCCCTAAATTTTTTTTTACGGCATCTCTAATACTATCGGTATTATTTGTAACGAATAAGATTTTCATATTGTCAAAAATATTGCGACTGTGTTCTATTAAAGAATTACTGTTATATAGAACAAAATTTTCCTGAATCAAGTCTTCTGGCGTAACTTCTTGAAGCTTATTTAAGGGAGATTTGTCACCGACGAGTACGCAGTATTTTGTTGTAGTCATCAGTTCGTATCGTAAATCTTTGTTTTCATTTAGTCTTTTTTCATTTGAAAATAAAAAAGCAATATCAGGTTGAACAGTTGGAATTAGGTCTAGAATCTGTGCAGGATCATATTCATAAACTTGCACATCAATCATTGGAAAATCTTTTTTGAAGTTTATGATTGAGTCATTAATCATATATATTAATCCGGGAACAGTTGCAATTTTTATTTGAGTTTGAAGAGCATTCTTTTGAATTGAAATCTTATCCTCTAAAACTTCAAATTCATCTAAGACTTTTTGTGCCTGTTTAATGACTTCTTTTCCAGCTTCAGTAGGTACTGTTTTCATCTTTAAGCGGAAGAATAGTTTTAAATCTAATTTCTTTTCTAATTCCTTCAAAGCTTGGCTAACAGCTGAGGCAGATATATGTAAGTTTTTAGCTGCTTTTGTAATAGATTCCTCTTTCGATATTTCTACTATATATTTTAAATGCTCGATATTCATTTTGTACCTCCTTTAAGCGGTGTCGAAGTATGAATAATTATACTGTATGTTTTTAAATATATTAAATTATTAAATAGTATTTTAGTACTGGAAATATTGACCATTGGCCTAAAAGAGAATTTGTTATTTCGATATATTTTATTAAGAAGTGTGTAATTAAGTATTCCTTAATAGGTAATAAACAAAAACGCGTTTTACAAGATAAATATAAGTAACTAAAATATAGTGTATACAATAATAAGGTAGGAATCGGTTTTATTTTCTGAAATTTTTGAATAATGGTATATAGATTAAAAGTGATTGTTTTATAGCCAAATCAAAAATAAAGATGCACATAATTTGTATTCTATAATAATATTTTTAAGTTTATTTTCGGTATTTAAAATTGCATGATAATAATAACTGGGTTCAATTCATAATTTGAACTGAACAAAGAGACAATCATTTTAAAGATAAACTACAAAATCATAACCTCGTGTAGTTAGACAGCATCTTTGTACTTCAATATATTTCATTCCAGTTAACAATAATTAGATGCTGTAAGCCATAGATAAAGTGGTTTATGGCATTTTTGCTTTTCATATAGAGAGAAATTTTAAAAATTAGGTGGGGGTGCAACATGAATGATTTTCTACTTTACGAGTTTAACAAGCTGATGAAGGTAAATAAATGGAATCTTAAAGAGTTAGCAAGAAAAGCAGATATCCATTATAGCGATATGAGTAGAATCTTTAATAATAAAAAACCACTATCATTGCATTACTTGGATGCAATAACTGAGGCTTTTCAACTACCTAAAGGATTCTTTTACAAAGGATATGCGAAACTATGTTTTAATGAGAGAAATTTATTAGATAAAAGGAGAAGTGATGCCTTTATCTATGAATGTGCCAAGAATGGTTTTAAGACGGAATTAAACTTTATTTTATCAGTAATGATTGAGGAAAAATCAAAAGCAATCCGTTCTAAATACTTTCAAAATTTATTCCATATTGCAGAGCAGTTGTTTTTAGAAGGAAAGGAAAAAGAAGCACTACCTTTGTACGAAATAATCATTGAGCACATGCCCAATTCAGGAACTGAAGAAGTAGCAATTAGTTATTTCCGAAAATTTTATATGACTCGTCTAACGAGTGAGGGAAGTTTAGTTTTAGTTCGAATTATTGAGTATATTTCCTATATGCCGCCTAAGTTTCAGGAATTAACAATCTTATGGATTACAGCTACTTACTATATGTTAAAAAATTGGGATGAGGTTTTACATTATGCTAAACGATTAGAAAGAATGGCTAAAATTAAAGAGCATATAGGACGAGCATTAATGTATCAGGCATTTGCACTAACAAGATTAGGTGGCAATTTGGATGATATTTTAAACCTAATTGAAAAATATGAAAAAATTAATACGTATTATGCGGATATTGCTGTTGGAAACCGATTTGTCGCGCACATAGATTTTGGCAATCTACATGTTGTTGATTCATATATTAATTGGCTTTTAAATCGAGATGACTTTTATGTAGGAATTCCAAGAATTATAGAAAGCTATGTTAAGTTAGGTAGACTAGAAGATGCTGAAAACTTTATTGAAAAGTATGAAGATCAAATCGTTGAAATGGGCAACTCAACTGATCTATTTAAACAGCATCTTTATTTAGATTACTGTTATGCACTAGGATTGTTAAAATGTGAAGAAGATAAAATAAACGAAGGTCTTGATGAAATATTAAACGTGGCGTTAAAGGTCAAAAATTCGGAGAGTCATGAGAGATTCCAAAAATGTTTATTAGCAATCTGGCATTATCGAGATTTTTTGAGTGAAGAATTAGAAGAAAAATATATTCGAATTTTAAGTTGAATTAGTAATATCTTTAATTGGCCTCGGTACTAGATGCTCCACGTGAGCTTGTGTTTGAAGCTTGGACGAATGAGGAGCACTTATCAAAGTGGTGGGGACCTAATGGATTTACGTCGACTTTTAAAAAGTTTGAGATGAAATCTGGAGGTATATGGGAGTTTATCATGAACAGTCCTGATGGCGTTGATTTTCCAAACACTAACATCATAGTCGAAGTCGTTCAACTGGAGAGAATCGTCTTCAAACATGATGTGTTTTCTCATTTTCTAGCGACAGCAATCTTTGAAGAGCTTGATGGTAAGACTAAACTTACATATAGTTCACGATTTGAATAAGATGTTACTGTATTTGATAAGGTAAAAACATATGCCGTTCCAGGTGCTGAACAGACAATGGATCGTCTTGGGGAACATCTGGCAAGTATGTCTTAAACTAATAAGTGTTTAAAAAACGAATTGATCTCTATAGAGAGTTATTCTGTTTTTTTTTAATAAATATTTACAGACCGCGTAGCAAGGACCATCTCCAACTACTAGTATCCAAGTTGAAGAAGGTATTTTAGATTATATAACGAACTCCCAATAATAAACTTTATAAAGATTGGGTGGTAATTATTATAAAGCAAAATGAAATTTCTAGTAGTGACTATATAATCGAGCAACTTCGAAACGCCGGTTGCGTTTTTGCAGAAGAAGAGGCTCAGCTTCTCATTTCTGAAGCGGATACTTTGGAAGAACTTTTAACAATGGTAAATCTTCGAGTAACTGGCTCACCATTAGAATATATCCTAGGTTGGGCGGAGTTTTATGGCAATAGGATTACAGTAGTCCCAGGTGTCTTCGTTCCTCGCCGTCGGACAGAGTTTCTTGCTCAAAAAGCTATTGACTTATCTGTACCTGGTGTCAAAGTGGTCGATCTTTGTTGTGGTTCTGGTGCAGTGGGTGTAGCGATTTCCAAGGCAGTGGGGTTCGTTACGTTGTATGCGGTCGATATTGATCCTACGGCAGTTCAGTGTGCCAAGTTCAATGTTTCTAAACTAGGTGGTCTTGTTTATGAAGGGGACCTTTATAATCCACTGCCACCTCATTTACTTGGGAATGTTGATATTATAGTGGCGAACGCACCATATGTTCCAACTGAGGCAATAAAGTCGCTGCCACAGGAGGCACGTCTTTATGAGCCGAAAGTGGCACTTGATGGTGGTATGGATGGAAATGATATTCATCGAAAAGTGGCAGAAAATGCGTCTATTTGGTTAGCTTCAGGCGGGCATTTATTAATAGAAACGAGCAAAAATCAGGCTCCTCAAACAGCTGAAATCTTTACTGAATATGGACTAATAGCTGAATTAAAACACAATATTGAATTGGACGCCACAGTCGTAATTGGTACAAAATCCCCATTATAGATTAAGTAAAAAAACAACCAGAATAGCCCCGTTATGGGTAATTCTGGTTGTTTTTAATAGCAAAGTTTATTTTTTGTTCGACTTTTTTGCTAAATTTTGTAGTTCACTTTGAGGCTCGGTTGAAAATTCAACGTCTTTTCCGTATCCTTGTGGATTAACACTTGGGGCTTTTTGTCCTCTTCCAGATGATTTTTTACTCATGTGCTTCACCTCCAAGGATAGTGTTTCCGAAGACAGTAGATTTATGAGCTAGTACATCTATATAGAAAGATTTTTCTCTTTTTCAAAGTTAGAAGATGTACTATTTTGAGATAATATGCGGTCTAATAACTTTTTTGTAAGTGGCATAAAGAAATTAAGTATTAACCCACCAAAGCAAACGGTTAGGATTGTTCCAATGCCGATTGGCCCATTTGAAATGAATGCTGCTATTAAGAATATGAGATAAATGAGTGTTTTCGAAAAAAAGATAGTTGTTCTAGTTAACTCTTGGAGGATTAATGTTAATCGGTCCACTGGAATTGGTGCAAAGTTTGTGTGTAAATAGGTTGCAGTGCCGAGTCCTGAAATAACTAATCCGATACTATAACAAGCTGTTTTGCTATACCAAATTTCAGGTGTTACTAAATTGTGTAGTAAATAAAGCCACATATCAATACCGATACCCGTAATAAAGGCAGTTACTAATCCTAAAAATTCTGGTCTTTGTCTTTTTATAAAAGAATTTATACATATTAGTAGTAAAGCAATGATGATTTCCCAACTTCCGACAGTCAGCCCCACATTTTTGGATAGCCCTACTAAAAGCGCATCAAAAGGTGAAGTTCCCAGGTTAGATTGTATATTGATTGAAATACCTAAAGTTAATATTAAAATTCCTATTACGTAAAAAGCATATTTCACTATAATTAATCGCTTTATCATTTAGTTATTTCTTTTAGCATTAGAATATGAGGGATCCCGTCTTCTATAAAGACATCAGAGGAAGTTTGATAACCAAGTTTTTTATAAAAACCTTCTGCATGTGTTTGGCCATGCAATTTTACTTTCGAAGTTCCTTGCTCTTCCGCGATTTCTTCTAAAGCTTTAATAATGTTTTTGCCTAGACCAAATTTTCGGAAAGACTCAAGGATACAGATTCTTTCTAATTTACCTACGCCCTCAACAAACCTAATTCTTCCTGTTCCGACTGGTTGTTCATTGTAATGAACTAATATGTGTTCGCAATCTCCATTTAAATTATCATATTGATCAAATTCATCTTCTAGAGGTACTCCTTGTTCTTTCACAAATATATCTTTCCTTATTGCAAATGCTATTTTTAGCTCGTCTTCATTCGTTACTTTTTTTGTATTCATCATTTTTATCAGTCCCTTTTCATTAAATTTTTTTGTTGTTTTATTGCAAATGCAACATAAATAAGTTAAATTCAATATATAACATTTTTATTGCATTTACAACAAAATTAATACTAAGGAGTTCATTATGAAGGAAATTCTTCGTGAAATTGGAATGATCGCAAGGGCACTAGATTCGATCAGTAATATTGAATTTAAAGAGCATGACCTTACAAAAGGGCAGTATTTATATCTAGTGCGAATAGTTGAAAATCCAGGAATCATTCAAGAAAAATTGGCTGAGATGATAAAAGTAGATCGAACTACAGCAGCGCGTGCTATAAAAAAACTTGAAATGAATGGATTTATTGAAAAGAAAGAGGATAAAGAGAACAAAAAAATAAAAAAACTCTTTGCTACAGAAAAAGGGGAAAGTGTTTATCCTTTTATTAAAAGAGAAAACGATTATTCTAATATCGTTGCACTAGAGGGGCTGTCCGAAAGAGAAGTTGAAACCATTTTTAATCTTCTTCAAAAGGTAAGAAAAAATGTAGAAAAAGACTGGGAATTTGTAAAAAAGGGAAATAAGAGAAATTATTAATTAGATAGAGGAGAGACGTATGAATATGACGATTAATATAACAAAATGTAGCTCTAAAGATTCGCACAAACTTCAACAAATCGGTTATGAAACGTTTAATGAGACATTTAAGGATCAAAATACATTAGAAAATATGAATGCTTATTTAGAAAGAGCGTTTAATTTAAATCAAATAGAAGAAGAATTGTTAAATCAATCTTCGCAATTCTTTTTCATTTATTTTAATCATACCGTCGCTGGATATTTAAAGGTCAATACAGATGTTGCCCAATCTGAAGTAATGGGTGATGAATCACTTGAAATTGAGAGGATTTATATAAAGAAGGAACTTCAAAAACACGGTCTTGGTAAAGTTCTATATAATAAGGCCATAGAAATTGCAGATGAACTTAATAAAAAGAAAATCTGGCTAGGCGTATGGGAAAAAAACGAAAATGCTATCGCATTTTATAAAAAAATGGGTTTTGTTCACACTGGGTCGCACTCATTTTACATGGGTGATGAAGAACAAATAGACTTTATTATGACTAAAACACTCGTATAATAATTTTTTTGTTATTGTTCACATGAAAAAAATCTCTCATTTAAAGATTAAAGGTAAAAACTCAAAGGAGAGAACGATGGAAATTGCGATTAGACAGGTAAATAAGGAAGATGTTTGGGAATTAAGGCATAAAGTTATGTGGCCAGATCAGCCTTTTGATTATATAAAATTGAAAGATGATGATTTAGGGGAACATTATGGCCTTTTTAAAGGATTTACTCTAATTTCAGTCATTTCTATTTTTATAACCAACGGAGAATGTCAGTTCCGTAAATTTGTAACTCTTCAACAAGAACAAGGTAAAGGGTATGGGAGTACACTGTTAGATTACGTTATAAACGAAGTTCAGAATTATAACGTGAGGAAAATTTGGTGTAATGCTAGAAAGAATAAAGTGAATTTTTATAAAAAATTTGGTTTGGAAGAAACCAATACCAGTTTTATAAAAGATGGTAAAGAATACGTTATTATGGAGAAATATTTATAGTAGATAAGTATAATATACGTAAAAAAGTTGACAATGATACTGATAATCATTATCATTTAATATATGATAACATTCAATACAAAAAACCCCGGTATTAATAAATGCTGTCATAAAACCTTATGTATAATTCCCCACCCCTTTTTCATACGGTTATCCAAAAAAAGCTTGATTGGTCACCAAGCTTTTTTGGTATTTATTTGGTGTTTTTAAGAGGAAATGAAAAGAGCGCTCAATTTGGATAGTTAATATAAATTTGTAAAGAATAAAAATTATCATAATTCAATTATAAAATGGAGTAAGTAAACCACTTGAAAACTTTAATATTTTGTTCAATTATTTTTTTTCCTATTATTATGAATGGATTAGCTAGATTTAATCGAATATTTAACACAATCTTTAATTTGATCGCCATCATTTCTTATGTTGTTTTTGGGGGTATTTCAGCAATATCAATTTATGAAATTATAAAACATGATGTTGTTTTTATGACAAGTATTCATGCTGTATTTCTTAATATTTATTTTTTAATTTCTGGCTCTTACTTAGGGATATACGGCCTATATCTATTGATTAATCTGGTGATGAAACAGCTTAATCAAAAGAATAAGTAATTTACAAAGAGTGTATCAATGAAAAACACCACAACGCATTATGTCCGTATATCATGCATTGTGGTGTTTTTATTATGTTTATTTTTCTATTTGCATTTCTTGTTTTGAATCATATTCTTTTTTCGAAAGTTCACCAGGCCAATATGCAAATTTACCTAAAACTGTAGTAATTGCTGGAACTAAAAGTGGGCGAACGATGAATGTATCAATTAATACGCCAACACAAGTAACTATACCAAATTGTACTAATACTTGAATTGGTAGTGTTGCTAACACTAGGAATGTACCGGCTAAGATTAATCCAGCAGATGAAATAACAGCCCCAGTTTTTGCGACTCCATTTGAAATTGCTTCGCGATGAGTTTGTTTCTTTTTATTTTTCCATATTTCGGAAACCATGAATATATTGTAATCTTCACCTAATGCTACTAAAAATACAAAGGAATATAAAGGAATCGAACCTTGTATCGCGCTAGCCCCAAATCCGTAGTGAAGAATTAACCAACCAGCACCTAATGCTGAAAGATAAGATAATATGACGGTTAGAATTAAGTAAATCATCGCTGTTAAGGAACGTAAATATGATAACAGTAATAATGCAATTAATCCAATCATTACCGGAATGATAATGGATTCATCACGCTCAGTTATATTTTTTGTATCTAAATTCGTAACAGTTTCTCCACCAATCCAGTAATGCTTATTTACTTTTTGTATATCATTTTCGTTCAATAGTTTCTTAATTTTCTTTTCTAGTTGAGGTATTCGCTCTAATCCTTTAATCGAATATGGATTATCGACTAAAGAAACTTCATATAATTGTAACTTTTTATTATCTTTACCTGTAATAGGGTCAGACACATCTTTTACGAATGAAAGTGATTCTAATTCTTTTTTTACAGTTATATTTTTATTTTCTGTATCGACTATTACTTTAACAGGTGCTAATAAACCTGATGAATAATGGTCAGATATTAAATCAAAACCTTCTCTTGAAGGCATATCTTTAGGAAATGATTGAAGTAAATCGTATGTGTATTGTACTCGAGGTACAAATAGAGCTAGCCCTCCTAAGAGTATGATAGAGACTAGAATAATTGTCCAAGGTTTATGAGTAACTAGTTTTCCTATTTTTTGATTAAATGTTACTTTGATTTTTGTTTTCTTAATTGATTTTCCTTTTTTCTTAGCTCTTAATGCTTCCATTTCCTCTGTTCTTGGGATAAAAGGAAAAAATGAAACTCTACCAAATATAGAAAGTAGGGCAGGTAGAATTGTGATCGCAGCAATACCCATAATAAGGACTGCCAAACTAAATGGTACTGCGAAACGATGGAAAGCACCATATTGAGCTAATAAGAGTGTGCCTAATCCAATAACGACCGTTAAAGCACTCATCGAAATGGCTCCACTAGATTCTTTGATCGCGAGCTGAAGTGCTTTATATTTGTTTTCTTCAACAAGTAAATATTCACGATATCTAGATATTAAAAATAAACAATAATCAGTACCTGCACCAAATAATAATACGGTCATAATCGAAACAGCTTGAGAATCCACCGTAATAATACCTTTATCACCTAAGAAACCTAATAATGGGTTTACGATTCCATAAGCGAAACCAACGACTATTAACGGGACAATTGCCATAATCGGCGAACGATATAGAAGGATTAAGAAAACTAATACAAGTGATACAGTTGATAATAAAAGTTTAACATCGGCCTGTGAAAATAAACTTACAGCGTCTGTTTGAATACCAACCGGGCCAGAAAAGCGGACTTTTAGACCAGATTCTGTTAATTTTCTTTTTACTGGGTCATCACCAGTATTATTTTTAATTTGTTTTTCTAGTATGTTGATATTTTTTTGTAGCACTTTATCATCTGCTTTTTTGTCAAAAAGAACAGCCGTAATAATTGTTGTACCATCCTCTGATGAACTTCGTTTAATGGCCTGGATAGGCATTAAATCATATGACGGTGATGTTAGTTGATTTTTTAATGGATTGTTTCGAAGTTCTTTATAAACAGTTTGAATGACTTTGTAGTCGTCTTCATTTAGTCCGTCTTTACGGTTCCAAACAATTAATAAAGGGTTTCCGGAATCATTTGGAAATTCTTTTTTTATTAACTGATCCGCTTTTTGTGACATGGATTGCTTAGGTAAGTTATCTGCAGCATTGTTTTCTACTTCGTTTACAGATGGAAAAGTAAACGATAATACAACCGTTAATAAAACCCACACCAACAATGTTATCCATCTCGTACGTTTACTACTTACAAATTTGCCCCAAGAATGAAAGGGGTGATGTTTCATATGGAATTCACCTCACGTAAAATTTATTATCTTAATTATATATACTGGTTAGTTAATTATTCAAGAACTTTTATTATGATATAATGAAGGAGAATTAAAAGTTTAGGAGAGAAGCTTATGGAACAAATGAAACGGCCTCTTGGAAGACCACCGCAGGATTCAAAAAAAAAGCCTACAAAAACAACAATTGTTGAAAATGCAATCCAATTATTTCTTCAAAACGGTTATCAATTAGTTTCAATGGATGACGTGGCTAAGAAGTGTGGTGTGACCAAAGCAACGGTTTATTATTATTATCCAACAAAAGCAGATCTCTTTACGGATGCAATGGTTCAAATGATGCTTCGAATAAGTGATCGAATTGCTGAGATTTTATCTACAGATAAATCCTTAAAAGAAAATCTCAACGAAATGGTAAAAGTCCATTTAAGAGCTACTTTTGAAATTGATTTAAAAGCTTTTACGAAAGAAGCGAAAGTCTCTTTATCAGATGAGCAATTACAACAGATGAATAAGGCAGAAGAAATGATGTATAACGTGATCGAAAAAGCAATGACAACGGCAATAGAGAATGGAGAAATACCTGAAGGGAATTCAAAATTCTATACCCAATTGTTTCTTGCAATTTTATCAGTTGGAAATTTTAAGGATACAGATCAAAATTCAATTTTTTCTACAATAGATGAAATGGCTGAACAAATCATAGATTTCTTTTGGAATGGAATAATGGGCAATAAATAAAAGAAGATTTACTTTTTGAGTAGATCTTCTTTTTTGCGTGTAAAACATATTCAAAATTGAGATGATGAAAAACTTATACTTACTCCTATGAAGGCTTATGAGTAAGTAAAATAGCAAGAAAATGAAAAGAACATACTCATAACAGCTTCATGAGTAAATGACTTAGAATAAGAGGTTCGTTTTATTTTTTACAGTAATCATTTAATCTCCATAAAGATAAGCAGGAATTTAACTGAACAGGTTGAATTAAGTACTACAACTGGTAAATAATACAAAAAAATCACATTATTTACGCATCAATTCAACTTTATTATTCAAATAATTTTCTACTAGGCTTTCACTTTGATTCCTTAAAAAAAGTTTAAAAGCAAGGCTTAGGATGAAACAAATTATATACCTAAATTTGCTGTCCAAAAATTTAAACTTTGAGGTGTCTACATTGAAAGATATTTTACTAATTTTATTATTGCAATTGATTTATGTTCCTATTTTAACATTAAGAACTATTTTTCTAGTTAAAGGGCTGAGTATGGCTGCTGCGTTTTTCGGCTTTGTAGAAGCAATTATTTACGTATTTGGATTGTCGCTTGTTTTTTCTGGAGACCAAAGTACTGTTTCGATGGTTGTTTATGCAGTCGGATTTGGAATTGGAATACTAGTTGGCAGTTACGTAGAAAACCGCTTAGCAATCGGCTATACAACATTAGTAGTTAATTTAACGAACAAAAATAAAATGCTTATTAACCGACTTCGCGAAGAAGGATTCGGAGTGACAGTGTTCCAAGGCGAAGGAAGGGACAGCGAGCGTTATCATTTGGATATATTGACAAAACGTAATAGAGAACCCGAACTAATGGATCTTATTGAACAATATGAACCAAGTGCCTTTATTATTTCATATGAAGCAAGAAGGTTTAAGGGTGGATTTTTATTGAACGCAATGAAGAAAGCAAAACATAAGAAATCGAACGTATTTTAGACACTAAATAGTAAGAAAAAAAATCAGAGAAACTGACGTAAAGTTTCTCTGATTTTTTTATTTAATATCATTTAAACGGTGAGTTTGCTGTCAATTAAGGATCTATTTAAACCAAGATAAATGTAAAGATAGATAGAAGAATTGATGTAATGATTATGGCGATTAGAGGGCGTAATGATTTTGTACGTAATTCTTTTAGGTTAATATTTAATCCTAAGCCAGTCATAGACATTGTTAAGATAAATGATGTAAAAGCAGCAATGTCTGACATGAAATTTTTAGATACTGGAACTTCTTTTCCAAGGACGTAGCTCCCTACAAAACTCATAATGACAAATCCAATTAAAAACCATGGAAACTCCAATTTTGCTTCTCCATCTAATTTTCCTTTCTTTTTCATCCAGAATAAAAGGATAAAACAAACCGGGATTAATAGAAAAACACGAGAAAGTTTGGCAAGCAAAGCATGAGCGAGAGCATCTTGACCTGCAGGAGCAGCTGCTAAAGCAACATGAGCAATCTCGTGAAGACTTATTCCAGCCCAAGCGCCATATTCAGTTGGGCTAATCGGTAATAAAGGATAGATTAGCGTATAAATGATAGAAAAAATTGTGCCAACTAATGCTATGATACCAACGGCCATAGCTGTGTCTTCATCTTTAGATTTAATGATTGGAGATACTGCAGCGATTGCAGCGGCGCCACAAATGCCTGTTCCAATACTTAATAATAAGGACAGATTAAAGTCTGCTTTAAGCCATTTTGCTATAAGTAAAAGAACAACAATCGAAAATATAATTGTTCCAGCCCCTTTTAGTAATAAAGGCAAACCGTCATTAAAAATGACAATAATATTTAGTTTTAATCCGTACAGTATGATGGCAAATCTTAAAAGTCTTTTTGAAGAAAATTGAATTCCTTCGCGCAACTTTTCAGGATAACCCAAAAATTGTCTATACACTAAAGCAAGTAAAATGGCACATGCAAGTGGTCCAACATGATCGAACCCTGGTAACTTTGCCATCAGAAAACCTAAAACAGCTATGATGAATGTAAAAGCTACTCCGTAGATCATCGATATATTTAACTGTTTAGTTGGCTTTTTTTGTTGCTCTGGTTCTGTATTAATTATTGCTTTTTGTTCCATCTTGTCCATCTCCTCGTGGCGTTCTATGTTATTATCGTATCGAATTATTTATCATAAGGAAAATAAATTATTATTATAGTTATAATAAGGAAATGCGATACATAGAAAAAGAAGAAATAGATTAACTAAAAATAAACAGAGCCTTTTCAAGTTTAGGCTTTGTTTTTTTATTTTAAAGCTATCCAATAAAGTGTGTCTTATTGGGACCTTATTATAATGAATAACGTTCTTAATATTAGTTAGACTTACATACAAATTAAAATCTTTAATTTTATTTCATTTTTATTTATGAGTATACTTAGTGTAGTAATATTTTAAATATTCAAAATAATTAATTTATAAAATGCTTCCAAGCGGTTGAAAGGGGGAATATTCAATTAATGAGTAATAACTTATACGAAATCTTAAATAGAAGCGCAATTAATTTCCCGGATAGTATCGCTTATATGTTTGGTGATCAGTGTGTAACATATGGGGAATTAAACCAGCTTGTAAATCAATTTGCTGCAGGAATGTCTGAACAAGGAATCGGCAAAGGAGATGGAGTTGCCCTTTTATTAGGAAATAGCCCAGAATTTCTCATTGCATACTATGGAATTTTGCGACTAGGTGCATTTGTTGTTCCAATTAATCCTTTGTTTACCCAAGATGAAATCAGCTACATATTGGAAAATAGTCAAGTAAAAGCGGTTATTGCTCATGAATCCGTTGGGCCAACGTTATCAGAACTAAAGAAACAGTTGGTTAATCTTAATTTAGTCATTTATACAGAAGCAGAGAAACAGGAATGGACATGGGAACACCTTATGAAACCGAGTGCAAGTGTAAGTGTAAGTGAAAGTCCATTCGTTGATCAAGAAGATCTAGCAGTTATTCTGTACACTTCGGGTACTACAGGCAAACCAAAGGGTGCAATATTAACACATCGAAATATGGCATCGAATGCAGATTCTATATCAAAATTGCTTGAAATGGATGAAAACGACCGAGTAGTTGCTGTTCTGCCAATGTTTCATGTTTTCTGTATGACAGTTTGTTTGAATGCATCGATTGCTTGTGGCTCAACAGTTTTAATTCAGCCTAAATTCAGTCCTGTCGATGTAGTCAATAACATCCAAAAAAGAAATGCCACAATATTTGCAGGAGTACCTACGATGTACAATTTTATCAATCAATTACCTGAAGCTTCGTCAGAGCATTTTAAATCCATTCGTATTTGTATTTCAGGTGGTGCTTCGATTCCAGTAGAGCTTCTGCAAAAATTTGAAAGTAAGTTCAACGTACCTATATTAGAGGGTTATGGACTTTCAGAAACTGCGCCACTTGTTGCAATTAATCCGTTAAAAGGAATTAGGAAACCAGGTTCAATCGGTAGAAATATTCCTGCTGTTCAAAGCAAAGTAGTAGATAAATTTGGAGAAGAATTGCCAAGAGGCGAGGTTGGAGAATTAGTTGTACAAGGGCCAAATGTAATGAAGGGATATTTAGGGATGCTAGAAGCTACATTGGCCACTTTTAAAGACGGGTGGTTTTACACTGGTGATCTTGCAACAATGGACGAAGATGGATACATCTACATTGTTGACCGAAAGAAGGACATGATTATTGTTGGAGGATACAATATTTATCCTCGTGAAGTGGAAGAAGTACTATATCAACATCCCGCAGTTGTAGAGGCAGCAGTAATTGGCGTACCTAATAAAGAATACGGAGAAAGTGTAAAAGCATACGTCGTAGTTAGAGATGAACTGTTCACAGAGAACGATATGATTCAATTTTGTAAAGATAAGTTAGTTAAATACAAGGTTCCTAAATATGTAGAACTTTGTAAAGAACTACCAAAGAATTCAACAGGGAAGATTTTGCGAAGAGAGTTAAGAGAATTGACTGAAGTAAAGTAAACAAATAAATCATTCATAAAGGGAGGATTCATTATGTCAACAATTTTAAAGGAAAAGGTTAAAGGGTCAGTAGCTTGGAAAGGAACAGACCTAGCAAAAGATGAATCTTGGATTTATTACTTATCTGAGGAAGCAATTGTTGAGCTTGAAAATGCACTAGCTCATGTTAAACAAAAGGGGTTAAAAGCATCCAATTTTAACAAAGAAGACTTCCAAGTTCCAAATCTTTTAAATGAAATTGATTACTTTGTTGAAGAACTTGAGAATGGAAGAGGATTTCTATTAATTCGAGGTTTACCGATTGAAAGATATACAGATGAAGAAGCAAGCATCATTTATTGGGGTCTTGGCCTTCATATGGGTACTCCAGTATCACAAAATGCTAATGGTGAACTTTTAGGGCACGTTAGAGATCAAGGTCTTAGTTTAGAAAATTCAAACGTTCGCGGTTACCAAACGAAACTGCATCTTCCTTTTCACGCTGATGGTTCTGATGTAGTAGGTTTATTAAGTCTACGAAAAGGGAAATTAGGGGGAGAGAGTAGCATTATAAGCTCAATGGCAGTTTACAATGAGATTCTAGAGAAGAACCCTGAATATTTAGGAATACTTTGTCGCCCGTTTAACTTTGATCGCCGTGGAGAAGAGGGGCCAGGAGAATCGCCAATATTTACATCACCAATTTTTAGTTACTATGATGGAAAACTAAGTTGCCGTTATGTTCGTTTATTTATCGAATCAGCACAAGCGAAAACGGGTATCGAGTTATCAAAAGTTGAAATCGAAGCATTAGATTTACTGGACTCTCTACTTCATGATGAAAATTTACATTTTAATATGATGCTGGAGCCAGGCGATATGCAATTTGTAAATAATTATACGGTTCTTCATTCACGAACTCAATACGAGGATTACGAAGAACTTGATCAAAAACGTCATTTATTAAGATTATGGCTCACGATGCCTAATGGCCGTGAAATTTCTCCGGATTTCGCAATGTTTTTTGACGAAAATACTGGAAAACCGGGTCGTGGCGGTGTACCTGCTCGTAATAAAACTGCGGGTGGAATAGTTGAAACTTTAAAGTAATTTTACTTCTGTAAGAATGAGTGTGAACACCTTTTCTTTTTTTAGAAAAGGTGTTCCTTAAATAGTGAAAAGTGAGGGATATACTTATATGCCAAGAACTCCAAAGTACGCCTGGGTTATCTTATTATTTCTAGTTCTTACCGGTATGATCAACCAAGTCGATAAAATTATCATTGGTTTGGTTTCTGTTCCCTTAATGAAAGAATTACATTTAAGTCCAACAAAATGGGGAGTTGTAGGAAGTTCATTTTTTTGGTTTTTTACATTTTCCTCAATGATACTCGGAGGAATGGCTGATTCGAAAAATACGAAAAAAATGTTGTCATGGCTGTCATTAGTTTGGCTAATTGTTCAGTTTGCAACTCCTTTTGCTTCTAGCTTAACTTTGCTTTTGATAACAAGAATGTTTTTAGGATTGGGCGAAGGACCAGCCCCAGCTCTTTCTACGGCAATCATGGGAAAATGGTTCCCAAAACATAGGCATGGTATAGGTTTTGGTGCGGTTCTTTTAGGAACGACCGGGGGTTCGGCAATTGCTTCCCCATTATTAATATCATTAATTGATAAACATGGATGGAAATCGGCATTTTTAGTGATGGGTGTTCTTGGACTGAGTGTGTTAGTTTTGTGGTTAATTTTCGGTAAAGAGAACCCAACAGAAATTGGACTATCAGCTATTCATCAATCAAAGAGCCAGTCTTCTAGCATTCCTAAGGTTTCAATGCGACAGTTTTTTCCACACCTATTTTCTAAAAACTTTCTATTAACCGTTATGTGCGGTGGTTGTGCATATTGGTTATTATCCATTCAGGCAGTGTGGTTCCCGTCTTACTTTACAAAAATTCAACAGTTTGACCCTCAGACTTTAAAACTAGCGGTATCATTGCCTTTTCTTTTTGCAGCTTTTTGCCAAATTGGATTTTCTATGCTATCTGATCGTCTTTACCGCAAAACAGGCAATATTCGTAAAGCCCGTATTAATCTTGCGGGTCTCATGATGATGTTATCTGCTATTTGTCTATATCTAGCGATAACCGTGAATTCAGTTACTATGTCTATTGTTTTCTTTACACTAGCACCTGGTTTTGCGTATGTAATTCTTTCACTTGCTCCAGCTATATTGATGGAGTTCTTTTCTCCCGAGAACATTGGAAAAGCCCAGGGAGCATTCATTGCATTTGCAAGTATATCTAGTATTATTGCTCCACTAGTCTTCGGATACTTTATCCAACATTCGCTAACCCAAGCAATTGGTTATAATTACGCATTTGGCTTTTCTTCATTAGGAATGTTAATTATAGGAATCGTATTTTGGCTTGGTGTACATCCCGCAAATCAAAGAAACGCAATAAATGAGTCGGGGGAGCAAATGAGTAGTATGAGTTAAAAATAAACGTTTTAACTATTTGACTATTAAATTAGTAATCTTCATTTTCGAAGGAGGAGTTTTAATGTCAACCATTTTAAATGAAAAAATTCAAGGGCGATCTGCGTGGAAAGGTATTGATCTAGCTAAAGATGAATCATGGATTTATTTTTTAACTGACACGACTATTGCTGTGCTTGAGAAGGCCACATTATGTGTTCAACAAAGGGGTTTAAAAGCACCTGATTTTAAAAAGGAAGATTTTCCAATTCCTGATCTAGCTGACGAAATAAAGTACTTTGTTGACGAATTAGAGAATGGAAGAGGTTTTCTTTTAATACGTGGATTGCCAATGGAGCGATATTCCGATGAAGAAGCAAGTATCATTTACTGGGGGCTTGGACTCCATTTGGGACTGCCAATCATCCAAAGTAAAAATGGTGAACTCCTAGGTCATATTAAAAATGTAGGCAAAGACTTTAATGATAATACAAAAGTACGTGGTTACCAAACGAATGTACATCTTGATTATCATACGGATCTTGCTGATGTGGTTGGATTACTATGTCTTCGTAAAGCTAAATCTGGTGGTTTAAGTAGTATCGCAAGTGCAATGTCGATCTATAATGAAATTCTGGAAAAACACCCAGAATATCTTGAAATTCTCTATCGTTCATTTGCCCATGACCTTCGTGGAGAGGAAACGCCAGGTCAATCACCTGTCGTTCAATCACCAATCTTTAGCTATTTCGGTGGTAAATTAAGCTGCAGATATATTCGCCAGTATGTTCAATCAGCACAAACGAAAACAGGTATCTTTTTGACAGAAGAGGAAATTGAAGCATTTGATTTTATTGATTCTCTTACTCATGATAAAAACTTCCATATCGATATGATGATGGAACCAGGTGACATGCAATTCGTTAATAATTATACTGTTTTCCATTCACGTACTCATTTTGAAGATTTCGAGGAAGAGGATAAAAAACGTCATTTATTAAGATTATGGCTAATGATGCCAAATGGTCGTAAAATTGCTCCAGGTTTTGAGTTTTATATTGGTGGTGCACCTATAAATAGCTAAAGAACTAGTGGAAAATAAGCTTATAAGTAATTGGTGATTTTATTCAAGGAAAAACGTGAATAAGATCACCATTTATCATTTAGATTGACTAATTGTCTAGATAAAAGTTTAGGTAATGAAAATTAAAACGAGAGAGGCTGATATTGTTTGGCAAAATTAGATCGGCAGGCAGAGAAGTTTTTAAGAGCACTAAAACAGATGCCACCAATTCATGAACTGGAACCCAAAATTGTAAGAGAAATGCTATCAAAGTCACCACGACCCCTTGTAAATTTAGAAGGATTATCAAAAGTAGAGGACTTTATGATTCCAGTAAGTAGTCATGAAGAAATTAATTGCCGAGTTTACATGCCAGAAGGTCAGGGGCCCTTTCCAATATTCATATACTACCATGGTGGTGGATGGGTTCTCGGGGATATTGAATCAACGGACGCAAGCTGTCGCTTAATTGCTAATAGAACAAAGAGCATTGTTGTATCAGTAAATTATCGCCTTGCACCAGAATATAAGTTTCCGACAGCAGTGGAAGATGCATTTTCTGCTTTGGAGTGGGTTTATGAAGATGGTATTTCCTTTAATGGGGATGTCTCTAGATTGATCGTTGGTGGAGATAGTGTAGGGGGAAATCTTGCTACAGTCGTTACAATGATTGCAAGAGACAGAAAGGGTCCTAGCATTTCTGGACAAGTTTTAATCTATCCCCCAACAAATCTTGAGTTTAATACAGAATCACATCAAATGTTTGCAAAAGGATTTGGTTTAGATCGAGAACAGCTAATTTGGTTCCGAACTCATTATTTAAGAAATGAAGAGGACGAGTCGGATGAGTACGCTTCTCCGTTAATAGCAAAAGATTTAAGTGGCCTTCCGCAAGCATTAATTATTACAGCGGAAAATGATGTACTACGGGATGAAGGGGTAGCCTATGCCAATCGGTTGAAAAAGTTTGGAGTACAAGTTGAATATGCATGTGAACCTGGAATGATCCACGGCTATTTTGCACATATGGCAATTTTTTCGAAAAATATTGAATCGACAGTTTCTAAGATTGATAAATTTATACGCTCTGCCTTTGACAAACGCTTACAATCAGTCTGATAATCAAGTCTTTTGGAATTTGTCTACACACTTAAAGAGCCTCAAAAATAGTGAGGCTCTATTACTTTGAACTATTAACTCAAATAAGTATATTAGAAATAAACGGTATTTCCGATACCACCAGTTACCGGTATTACTTCCCCAGTAATTGATGCTGATAAAGGTGATGCTAGGAACGTAACGACGTAAGCAATCTCCTCTGGAGTAATCAGGCGACCTAGAGAATTTAGTGATTTAACTTGTTGAATTGCTTCCTCATTCGTTACTTTGTCTCTAAAAGTTTCGGTATCAACAATTCCAGGATAAATTGCATTGACGTTAATTCCATGCTTTCCTAATTCCATTGATGCGGATTTTGTTAAATGAACGACAGATGCGTTGCGAGGACCAGAGCTAAAGTAATTGCCGCCAATCCTAGCAGCTAGTCCACTAATATTGATAATTCGTCCCCAGTTGTTTTCAATCATATATGGTGCAACGGCTCTAATACTTCGAAAATAACCCATATATTTTTCTTCAAAATCCTTTATAATAAGTTCTTCTTTAATACTATTAAAGTCCTCAGGCTCATGTCCACCAACACGGGCTCCACTATTAATTAAGATATCTATACTTCCCATTACTGCTGCTGATTTTTCTACTAGATTTAAGATGGAGTCTGGATCGGTAGTGTCAGCTACGATTGGATAAATATTTCGATTAGTTTCTTTTGCTAGTTCCTCTGCAGTCATCTTTAGCGTGGATTCATTTCTTGAACAAATCGTACAATCTACACCTTCAAGAGCTAGCTGGCGGGCAACAGCTTTACCAATACCTCGACTACCTCCAACAATAAGTGCTTTTTTTCCTGCTAATTTTAAATCCATTGTTCAGCCTCCGTTTCGATTCGATCGTACTATAAAAAATTGAATGATATAGTATTTACACATTACTATCCTAATTCTACATATAAATAGTATTTATATAAAATTAAAGATTTTAATTTGTAATTCAGTTGTGCTAATATATTGTGGTGGTAAAATCCTCTATGCAAAATGGAACATATTGCATATATTAGTAGTATTTATATGTAAGTTAAAATGTTTAATTTTATTTAACTGAAAATTATGAATATAATAAATAAAAAGAATATTTGGATGTAATTAAAGCTATGAAATGAATCGATGTAAATAAAGGGGGAAAGGGTATCTTTGTCATTTGGTTAGTAAATTTTGTAAGCGCTTTACTAAAAAGGGAGAATTGCTAATTTTGGTTAAAAACAGGATGCTTTTTAGAGATGTTCAATAATTAGAAGGAAAGAAAGGGAGATTTTTTTGAACACACCAAAATATTCTTGGATTATTTTATTAATTCTAGTTGCTTCTGGCATGGTCAATCAAGTTGATAAAATCATCATAGGTTTAGTTTCAGTTCCGATAATGAAAGAATTACATTTAAGTCCATCGCAATGGGGATTAGTTGGAAGCTCGTTTTTTTGGTTCTTTACGATCTCTTCTTTTATTCTTGGTGGCATGGCTGATTCTAAAAATACGAAAAAGATGTTTACTTGGATTATGTTAATATGGTTAATCGTTCAATTTACAACACCTTTTGTATCTAGTTTATCTCTATTAATGTTTTCAAGAATGCTATTAGGAGCAGGGGAAGGACCAGCTATTTCTATTTCAACTTCAATCATTGGAAAATGGTTTCCTAAACATAGACATGGTATTGGTTTTGGAGCGGTGCTCTTTGGAGCTACCATCGGACCTGCAATCGCCTCTCCACTATTAATCTCACTAATTAATCAATATAGTTGGAGAGCCGCATTTGTAGCAATGGGTACAGTCGGATGTATTGTTCTACTTTTATGGATGATTTTTGGAAAAGAAAGCCCAAAAGATATCGGATTCTCTACATATGAACAAGAGGTTAAAAACACAATAATCCCAAATAAGGTTTCATGGAAGCAGTTTTTTCCTTATATTTTTTCTAGAAATTTTATTTTCACTGCTATTTGCGCAGGTTGTGCATATTGGCTATTATCTGTTCAAGCTGTTTGGTTTCCTGCCTACTTTTCGAAGGTTCAACATTTTGATGGTAAAACATTAAAAATGGCAGTATCTTTACCTTTTCTCTTTGCGGCTATTTGCCAAATTGCATTTGCTTTAATATCAGACCGCATTTACCGCAAAACACAAGATATTCGAAGAGCAAGAATAAATCTTGCAGGAATTTCAATGATGTTATCAGCTATTTGTTTATACATTGGAAGCGTCGCAAATTCAAGTTTGATTTCCATCATATTCTTCATCCTTGCACCTGGTTTTGCGATTGTCATACTTTCACTTGCGCCAGCAATGTTAATGGAGTTTTTTTCACCAAAAAACATTGGAAAGGCTCAAGGGACATATGTTGCTATATCTAGTTCAACGAGTATTATTGCTCCTGTTATATTCGGTAATTTTATTGGAAATGCAGGCAGTGAGTCAGCTGGATATGGTTACGGATTTTTGGTGACCTCATTAGTTATGTTTGTTTTTGGATTATTATTTTGGATCACTGTACGTCCTGTAAAGCAAACAAATATTACGATCGCATTAGAAGAACAAGTCATTTTATAAAAAGTTTGATTTAATCGAGGAGGAAAGAGTATGTGTAAAAATAAGAGAGCCTTTGATGGAATCGATTGTTGCGTTGAATGTCATGAAGAATTATCCATTATGGAGAGAAATCGTAGTAACTGCTGGAGTTGCCAGGATAAAATAACTGAAACTTACGCTGATGACCATATCGATATCGAACCAGAAGTCAAAACTGAACAAAATATTAGTTCGAGATAACTAATAGATTCGAATAAAAAGGAGAAGCTTTCGCGTCCATTTTGAACGCAATTGCTTCTCCTTTTTAGCTATTAATAATTTCCGATTTTAGAAAATTAATATATTTATTAGCATATGTAGATAAATGTTTATCTTCTGATCGAACTAACCCTAAAGAAATGTTAACAGTATTATGGTTCACTAAATCGATTGGAATAATATCACCATTAATGACCGATGGATAATTTTGCATGACAAAATCAGGGGCAAATGTAATTGCCAAATTCTCATCTACGGCTTGGAGAAGTCCAGCCATATTATTTGTTGTAAATAGAATTTTCATAGGCTTATATTTGACAAAAAAATCTTGAACAAAATATTGCATTAATTCGCCTTTATATATGACGAGCGTTTGATCAAGAATGTCTTCAGGGGTTACAGTACCAAGAATAGCTAAAGGAGAATGCTTAGAAACGTATACTTTTTGCTTTCCATCAAGCAGTGCTTCAAAAGCGATCCCTTCCATATTTACTCCTAAATCACTTGAATATGTAATTAGGCCAAAATCAGTCTTATGCTGTTTAACATCATCTATTACCAATGTACCGCTTTTTTCAGTAACCTCCAGATTTACATGAGGATAATCATGGCTAAATGTAGAGATTGCTTTAACGAGAAATGTCATTAAACCCGGTAAAGAAGAAATACTAAGCTCACCCACCTCGGTAGAGTTAAATAAGTTAGCTGCTTCTTTTATTTCTTCAAGTTTTTTTTGAACTTCATAGGCCAGCTTTAAAATGACTCTGCCTTCATCAGTTGGTACAGCCCCATGTCCCCGCGAACGTTTAAATACTTTAATTTCTAGCTCCTTTTCTAAGTTTGTTATAGACTGGCTAATTGTTGATTGAGTCACATGTAGATTTTGAGCAGCTACTGACAAGGAACTGTATTTTGCGACTTCAACAATATAAATTAATTGTTCAATATTCATGGTTGTCCCCTTTTTTTGAATATTAGTGTTACTAACTTACACATTAAAATCTTTAATTTTTTTTCATTATAATTTATATGTATAATCAATATCAATAAGATTTTCAAAAATTAGAATATTCTTAATTTTAGGAGGGAAAGTAAAATGTCATTAACACAATTATTTGATTTAACAGGAAAGACGGCGATTGTTACAGGAGGCGGAAGTGGGTTGGGACGTGTAATGGCAATAGCTTTAGCAGAAGCAGGGGCAAATGTAGTAGTTTGTTCTAGACGTTTAGAAGTCTGCGAAGAAGTTGTAAAAGAAATAGAGGCATTAGGCAGACGTGCGTTAGCCATATCATTGGATGTGACTAGTCCGAAATCAATTGAAAAGGGATTAGAACAAGCTATTTCCCAATTTGGTAGCATCGAAATTTTAGTAAATAGTAGTGGAACTGTTTATGAAACGCCAGCTGCAGAAATGCCTTTAGAACAATGGCAATCTATGCTTGATACGAATGTGACAGGAACGTTTTTAATGTGTCAGGCAGTTGGTAAACATATGATTAATAACGAATATGGCAAAATCATTAATATTTCTTCTAGTATAGGGTTTAAAGGTGTTGACCCTGAAGCTGTAGATTCTGTTGGTTATACAACAAGTAAGGGTGCCGTTATGACTTTAACGAAAGACTTAGCAGTTAAGTGGGGGCGCCATGGTGTTAATGTAAACTCAATAGCTCCAGGAGTTTTCACTACAGGAATGAATAATCCAGAAATACCAGGAACGCTTGTACATAAAGCAGGTCCATTTATTGCTACTCAAGTTCCACTTAGAAGATTAGGTAGTGATCATGATTTAGTAGGTGCTACTCTTTACTTTGCTTCAGCAGCATCTAATTATTGTACAGGACAAATACTAGTTCTTGATGGAGGCCTTGGTGCTAAGTAAATTTCATCACAATAAATTAGTGATGTAAATTAGTGAAACTTAAATACAAGTTAAAAATACTAATTTTACTTTACAGAAAATTACAAATATACTGATAATAACGAATTCGAAGTAGTTTAAAGTGCTCTTACCGATGTAAGGGACTACTATAGACGAATTTAAAAAACATAAGTTGGAAGAGGGGATATAAGTGAGTAATATAAAGGGAATAAAAGAAGTAGTAGTGCACCATGCTGGAAATATTAATGTAGACGAATTGCCTTGGATTCCTTATTTTGGTGATTCAAAATTTAAATTACTTAAAGCAAACCCTGTAACAGGACAAACACTTACTTTATTATATGTACCAGCAAAAATGCAACTTCCTGCACATTTCCATCCTGGAACAGTTATTGTATATACTGTTCAAGGAACGTGGAGATATCTTGAGGAGTCTTGGATCTCTAAACCAGGAGATGTTGTATATGAACCTGCTGGATCGAAACATACGCCTACAGCTGTAGGTGACGAAGATGTTATTACATTTAATATTGTAGAAGGCACATTAGACTACATAGGTGAGAATGGTGAAATTCTTGCTAGAGATAATTGGGAAACATTCCTAAATAGATACTATGAATATTGTGCAGCTGAAGGAATCGAGCCTGTAGATGTAACTAAATATTAATAAATAGTATAAGAAAAGAGAATCTGACCGTCGTGTGACGGAAAGGATTCTCTTTTCTTATTTATGATTCTCTTATCTGCATTAAAGTAAATCTTTTACTGTTCATATATTAATAGAACTAACTTGTAAGTTAAATTCTTTAATTTTATTTAATTATTACTTATGAGTATAATTAGTTTATGGATTAATATTTATAAAATTTAGAATTTTTAAAATAAGGGGAGGTCTATAAATAGATGCCAACAGAAACAGTATTGATCACTGGTGCTACAAAAGGCATTGGATTGGAATTTGCAAAAGTTTTCGCAGGACAACACTATAACTTAGTCTTAGTTGCCAGAGATGGGATGTTGTTGGAAAAACAAGCTGAGTATTTAAATAAGGAATATGGAGTCGAAGTAAATACTTTTGTGGGTGATCTAAGTAACCATGAAACTGTTGAGAACTTGTATAGTTACTTGAAAACTGAAGCAATCAGCATCGATATTTTGATTAATAATGCCGGGGCTGGCGGATTAGGGCTAATGACAGAATTAGATATTAAGAAAGAAATAGAATGTCTGCAGCTGAATATGATTTCTTTAACATATTTAACTAGACTAATAGCAGATGAAATGGTTAAACAAAGACGCGGTAAAATTTTAAACGTTGCTTCAACAGCAGCATTTCAACCAACTCCACGAATGTCGATGTATGGGGCAAGTAAATCATATGTTTTATCTTTTACAGAAGCGATAGCTGAAGAACTAAAAGGTACTGGAGTTCAAGTTAGTGTACTATGTCCTCCGTCAACAAAGACACCACTTACTGAGGGGCTTGCTTCAACAGGAACAAAAATTTTTATTAAAAATTTAATGGACCCTAAAGCAGTTGCCAAATGTGGTTTCGAAGGCTTAATGAAAAATAAAACGGTGATCATTCCAGGCTTTAAAAATAAACTGATGGCTAAATCCGTTGGAATACTACCAAGGAAGTGGGTAACTATTTATACCCGAAAGATGATCGAGGAAAAAGTGTAAGTAACTTAAGACAATGAAGTGAGGGATCATGAATGCAGAATATTTATTTAGTTGAGGCACTACGAACTCCAATTGGGTGTTTTGGAGGCTCATTAAAAAATGTAGGTGCGATACAGCTTGCATCAACAGTTATTAAGGAGGTATGGCAAAGATCTGGTCTATCTGCTGATTGTATTGATGAAGTAATATTAGGGAATGTTCTAAAGTCAGGGCTTAAAGGAAATCCAGCAAGACAAGCCGCAATTAATGCTGGCTTACCTGTTTCGATACCAGCTATTACAATTGATAAACAATGTGCATCTGGACTACGAGCAATCACATTAGCCTATCATCAAATACTAGCTGGAGATTCGAATGTTGTAATTGCTGGAGGGACGGAAAGTATGAGTAATGTCCCACATTTAGTCATGAATGCAAGATGGGGACAAAAGATGGGAGACCTAAAGACAGTAGATGCAATTTTTCATGACGGACTTCACTGTGCAATAGAAGGTTATCATATGGGAGTTACAGCTGAAAATTTAGTTGAAGACTATCGTATATCACGAGAGGTGCAGGACATTTTTGCTTTAGAAAGTCAGCAAAAAGCGATTAGAGCTAGGGAACAGGGCAAATTTGAAAAAGAAATTGTTCCAGTTACGATTAAAACGAAACAAGGTCCCATTTTATTTAAAGAAGATGAGAACATAAAAAATACTAGTCTAGAGAAACTACAAACTCTTAAAGCAGCTTTTAAAGAGAATGGAACAGTGACAGCTGGAAATGCTTCATCATTAAATGATGGTGCAGCTGCTGTTATTATTGCATCTGAACAAGCAGTGAGAGAATATGGTTTAAAACCGCTTGCCAAAATTCGTTCGGTAGCAAGCGCTGCTGTTGCTCCTTCGATTATGGGAATTGGTCCTGTTCCAGCAACACAAAAAGCACTACAACGAGCAAAACTAACAATACAGGATATTGAATTGGCTGAGATTAATGAAGCATTCGCTGCACAAGTGCTAGCAGTAAATAAAGAATTAGGTATATCAGAGGAGATTATTAATGTAAATGGAGGAGCTATTGCATTAGGGCATCCAATCGGCTGTTCTGGTACTAGAATTGTAGTTACTTTATTACATGAATTAATACGTCAAAAGAAACAAATTGGGCTAGCGACTTTATGTGTAGGTGGTGGACAAGGAGTTTCAATGATCATAGAAGCTGTATAATCTATTTAAAAGAAATGGTAAGCAAATTCACCGAAGAATTGCTTACCATTTTAGTTTATAATCTAGATTCGTTTTTTAATTATCTTAATGAAGATAATCAAATGTATTTTTTGCTAATAATAAGAAGGTTACTGTGATAAAAAGGACTCGAACGTAGCCACTACCTTTCTTAATCGCAAATTTTGATCCACAAATGGCACCAGCTATTTGTGCAAGTCCCATAGCTAAACCATATGCATAATGAATTTGTCCTAAATACATAAACATTAATAATGCAGCTATATTACTTCCAAAATTTAAAAACTTTGCATTACCTGCCGCCTTTAAAAAATCAAATCCCATCATTAAAAAAGCGAATATTAAGAATGATCCTGTTCCAGGACCAATGAATCCATCGTAAAAACCAATACCAAAAATTAAAAGCATAAACAGAATGATCCGAGTAGCTGACAACTTTATATTAGAAGTAGTATCTCCCCAGTTTTTCTTAAAAATAGTATAAACTGCAACAGCAGCAAGCATCACGAGCATAAGTGGCTTAAGTACAGTAGGGTCTATTAAATGAACCGTCCAAGCTCCCAAAATCGAGCCAATAAAGGTGAGTGGGAATAACTTATAGACGGATTTCAAATCAAGCTTTCCAGATCGATAGAACATGATTGTGCTCGTTAAAGAGCCGATTGACCCAGCTAATTTGTTCGTTGCGACTGCAGCTGCTGGAGATAGACCAGTAAATAATAATACTGGTATAGTAATTAGCCCACCGCCTCCAACTACAGAATCAATAAATGCAGCTAAAAATCCAAATACAATTAAAGTTACTAATAACGATGGATCAATATGGAATATCATCAAATCTACCTTTCTTTTATTTACTAATTTGATAGTAGTTAAAATAGGAAACAATGTAAATCATTAATTTAGTAAAATAAGAATATTTTAATAATTACCACAGTAAAAAGCGATATGACACTATTTTATTTCGCTGGATTACTTACTGCAAAAATAATCATGAGTTTTTATTTTGGCTTGTTCCATTTCCTAAAATTTTGCATATATTGATATGTGATAATTTAATGATGGGGTGTGTATGGATTGAATTTCGAACAATCAAATACTACTACTGAAATAAGACAAGCTAAAGAAAAATACTTTGAAAAAAACATCAATCGTTTAACGCAAGAAATTGTTACAAAGATCGAAATGAAGATGGCACTTGAAGAACTAAAAGTTAAACGTATTATCCGATATGATGGTCTAGAAAATGATGAAGTTATTAAACAAGTACAAAATGATTTAACAAAAATATTGGAAGATGCAATTAAAGATATTCAACTAAAAATGAATGAAATTGAGCTCTATTTTAATTCATTAGATGAAATAAAAGGCAATTCAACAAGGAAAAACGATTTCAATAAATAAAAAGAGTGAGAAACACTAGGTTTCTTCACTCTATTTTTTTTTGCCAATGTTTGGGGCGGATTCATTTTGGGTAATTGCTTATTTATCGTTAATGTTGATATTAATAATAATTTGTCTATCACAATGAGATGGTGATTGACCATTTTGGATAGCACGTAATATTTTAGCGATTACATCTGTACAGCAATCGCAATTCTTGTGTTCACAGCTGTCACACTCATGGTCTTCGCAGCAATCACATTCATGGTCTTCGCAGCAATCACATTCATAGTCTTCGCAGCAGTCACATTCATGGTCTTCGCAGCAGTCGCATTCATGGTCTTCACAACAGTCACATTCATGGTCTTCGCAGCAGTCGCATTCATGGTCTTCACAGCAATCACATTTATGCCTGTCGAAATGTTTTCGAGTTTTCTTATCTGTTTTGCAACAACAATTAATATTTATATTCACCTTAATACAGCAATCACATTTCTTGTGCTCATGACAATCACATTTCTTGTGTTCGTGACAATCGCATTTCTTGTGCTCATGGCAATCACATTTCTTGTGCTCATGACAATCACATTTCTTGTGCTCATGACAATCGCATTTTTTGTGTTCGTGACAATCGCATTTCTTGTGCTCATGGCAATCACATTTCTTGTGCTCATGACAATCGCATTTCTTGTGCTCATGACAATCGCATTTTTTGTGTTCACAGCAATTACATTTCTTGTGCTCATGACAATCGCATTTCTTGTGTTCACAGCAATTACATTTCTTATGTTCATGACAATTGCATCTCATGTGTTCGCAGCAATCACATTTCTTGTGCTCATGACAATCGCATCTCATGTGTTCGCAGCAGTCACATTTCTTGTGCTCATGACAATCGCATCTCTTATGTTCGCAACAACATTTGCATGGCGGACATGGAGGGCACGGCGGGCATGGAGGACACGGCGGGCACGGTCGACACGGAGGACACGGTGGGCTCGGCGGACTCGGCGGCTTAGGTGGACTCGGCGGCTTAGGTGGACTTGGCGGCTTAGGAGGACTCGGTGGCTTAGGAGGACTCGGCGGACTTGGAGGACACGGTGGACTGGGCGGACACATTGGTTTAATTGGCTTACGTATATCTTTCATTAAAAAATCACCCATTAAAATTGAATTATTTAGGTCTTCAAACTATCAATATGTACAAATAGGACAGCTTGTCAGTGTCTTTGACTATATTTACTTTATTTAGATGAAAATATGTACAAGATGTTAGTCCAAAAAATATAATTCTAAAAATAAAAAAAGGTAACTCTCCAAAAATTAGAGTTACCTTTTTAGTTTAATTAAAGTGAATTAACTTCCTCAGTTGAAATTACTTTCTTATTTGACTGTTTTTTATGCAGCCATTGATAAATGATTGGTATTACTAAAAAGCTATTTAAAGTAGAGGTGATCATCCCACCGATTACTACAATTCCTAATGTTTGTGAAATGACAGTATCACCTTGATGTGAAAATGCTAGTGGTAATAGTGTTAAAATCGTTGTTGCTGCTGTAATTAAGATTGGTCTAATCCTTGAAAGACTACCTGAAATAACTGCGTCTTCAATATTCATACCGTTTTTGCGATTACGTTCAATTTTATCAACTAGTACGATCCCATTTGTCACTACAATTCCTGTTAACATTAAGACTCCAATTAATGCTGCTAAATTCCATTCTCCTCCTACTATTACTAAAGAGATGACAACACCACTTAATGCTAAAGGAATGCTTAATAATACAGAAACTGGAGCTCTCCAGCCTTTGAATAATGATGAAGTAATAACCATAACTAAGAGTATAGAGAAGGCTACGGCAATCGACATATCAAAAATCATTTCTTTAACTTGTTGAGTAATACCTCCCATAGAGTAACTTACTCCTTTAGGAAGATCTTGTTTACTAATGACGTTATCAACTTGTTTGGCAACTTTACTAATGTCATTTGAAGTAATTTGGCCTGTTACGATTGAATAAGGCTCTCCATTACGTTCGTTAATTGTTGAAGGAGCAGTATCTTTCGTAATAGATGCAATTTGTTCAAGTTTGACAGTTTTATTACTGCTTGTTAGGAAAGTTTCATTTTTAAGCGAATTGATGACATCTTCTGGTGATGCATTTAATTGAACTTGTGTTTTTCCACTACTAATTTGATCAAGATACATATCAACTGGCAGACTTACATGGTCAACTACAAATGTAGCATCTTTTGACTGTGACATATAACGGTTAATCACTTTCATTACATCTGCTAATTGAATTCCATTTTGATTAATTGCTTGTTGATTAAATGTAATTTTATATTTTGGAAGACCAGATGTTAAATCTACTTTTCCATCAACACTTAATCCATCAATCTTCACAAGTTTTGATCTCATTTGGTCTGCAATCTTGTCTAGTGTAGCTTGATCAGAGCCAGTAAATATGACTTTCAATAAAGAATCATCACCGGCAATACTTGTACTTGAAACAGTATAAGCTACGTTATTAGATAATTTTGGAAGTTGGTTTCCAAGTTGTTTAATGATTGAATCTGCATCTTTTGAGTCTTTTAAAACAACTGATAGATTCGCTACATTAGGTTTTTGTAGGAAACCACCACCTTGGTCGAATACATCGTCACCTTGAGGCGTATTAGTCGAACCAAAATTAGCAGTATACGACTTTACTTTAGGGTTTTCTTTTAATTGATTTTCCACTTTTTGAACTTCTGTATCAACTTGCATTAATGTGCTTCCTTGAGGTAAATCAAGTTTAATTGCGACTTGGCCAGTTTTAGCAGTTGGCAAGAATGATACTGGTAAAAATGATCCATATGCTGCAGCAAAAATAAATAATAGTACGGATATAGAAATAGTTAATTTTTTCTTTTTAATCGTATTTTTTAAGATCGGCTGCATGATTGGTTCTAACGAAACAGCTTTTGTTTTCTTTGTATTATTTTTCCAACCCATTAGTGCAAGTGCTGGAATAACAAGAATTGCTACAAAGAACGATATAATTAAAGAGATAACAACTGACCATGCAAAACCGCTATATGAAGCACTGATTGTTCCACCTACAAAGGCAATTGGAATATAAACAGCAATTGTCGTAAGTGTAGATGCTAAAATAGCAGGTGTCATTTCATAAACTGCCGAACTTAATGAAAATAGTAATGATTTATCAGGGTTTTGTTCTCTTTTACGGTACATATTATCAAGGATAACGATGGAATCATCAACAATACGTCCCATTGCAACAATTAAACCTGAAACGGTTAAGATATTAAGTGTAATGCCCATTGATTTTAGAATAGCTGTTGTAGCTAATAAAGAAATTGGTAATGAAATTGCAATGGTTAATGTTGATCTAACATTTCGGAAGAAGAAGAATACACAAACCATTGAGAAAAGACAGCCAAGTAAACCTTCGCGAATTAAACCATTTAGTGAATCATTTAATTCTTTTTCACGGTCTAATTGAGGCGTTAATTTTACAGTACCATCTTTTACTTGTTGTAAACCTTTAATTCTTTCTTTTACATTTTTTGCTACGTCTGTAATGTTTGCACTTTGCGTTTTAATCACATTTAATTGAACACTTGTTTTTCCATCTGTTCTTGCAATCGTTTTTACATCATTTAGGGCATGAGTAACAGTTGCAAATGCCGACAGTGGAATTTGATTACCATCTGAATTTTTGATTTTTACATCACCGAGTTGTTTCTCATTTAAATTCCATCCATCAAATTTAACTGGAATAGATAATTGGTTTTGTAAGATAGTCCCTTCAGGGAAGGCTGGAATTGCTACTGCTAAGGCTTTATTTAAGTCGTCTAAAGTAAGTTTATTTTTTGCTAGGTCTTTCGTTCTAACAGTTAGTACATATCCGTCCTTTGCTCCACCGAATACTGATACATCAGATACACCAGGAACCGTTTTAAGGTGCTGTACAATATCCATTTGTGTAATTGATTTTAATGTATTGTCATCTAATTTATCACTAGTTAAACTGTAGGTTAAAATAGGAAATGAACTAGTTGTAAGTCTTGTTACTAGAGGTTTAGATGTAATTGTCGGAGGAATGTCCGCATTTTCTAAAGCTCTATTCACATCAACTTCGGCTTGCTTCATATCTGTATTCATTGGGAAGTACAGACTCATAAAAACTCCACCATCATAGGAGCTTGTTTCAATATCTTGTAATCCTTCTGTTGTTCTTACAGCACTTTCAAGATTATTGGTTATATTTTGTTTTACTTGATCCGCCTGGTACATAGGTAGACGCATGCTAACTGTAAGAGTCGTATTATTAATACCCGGTAAATAATCACGTTGCATTTGGTAAGCTGAAATAGCACCCCAAGCAACAATCATAACGACACAAACGATCATTAAAATTGCTCTTTGCATGGTCCCTTCTATAAATTTCTTCATCCTATACCTCCTAAGATTTTTATTGAAAATAGAAAATTATTTCATAAATCAACTCCATGTCATTTTAAAATTCCTAACTGAAACTTTAATGAATAATCAATTAAAATTAGATTAAAATGAAAAAAATACGAATTAAAAGTTCTATAATGGCATGTATACAAGGAACTTCCAAGACTAGAATCGGTCTTAAAAATAGAAAAGAGTTTTTCGAGACACTAAGACTATTAATAGAAATAGGTGAGTTAAATGAAAAGGATCTTAATTATCGAGGATGAAGTGAATATTGCTCGAGTTTTAAAATTAGAAATAGAATACGAAGGTTATGAAGTGTTAGTAGAACATAACGGAAAAGCTGGTTTAGAATCGGCTCTAAGTAAAAATATCGATCTAATTTTATTAGATGTTATGTTACCTGAATTGAGTGGAATAGAAGTATTAAGAAGAATAAGGAAAACAAATCAATTTGTACCTGTAATTTTATTAACAGCTAGAGATGCTACACATGATAAGATTATTGGACTTGATTATGGTGCGAATGATTATATTACGAAACCTTTTGAAATCGAAGAAGTGTTAGCAAGAATACGTTCGTGTTTACGATCAAGTAATCTTGTTCATGAATTTAAGAAAAGCGAAGACGAAGATCCCACTTTAACGATTGAAGATTTAGTTGTTAATTTAGAGGCCAGAGAAGTAAAGAGGAATGATCAAGTCATTTCATTAACACCAAAAGAGTATGATTTATTAGTTTATCTATTAACAAATCAAAATAAAATTATGACTAGAGAAGGCATCATAACTACTGTCTGGGGTTATGAGTACGAAGGGGAAACAAATGTTGTTGATGTGTACATTAGACATTTAAGAAAGAAAATTGAAGAGGATTTTGACGTTCCTTTAATCCGAACTATACGAGGTGTGGGGTACACAATGAGGAAGGGTTAAGATGAAAATAACGACTAAAATAAATTTGCTAATTACTTCATGGATCTTAATCATTCTAATTTTAATAAACGGGTTAGTTTTTTATTTGTTTATGAAAACGACTGTAAATATGGAAGAGCATGTTGTAAGTCAAAAGGCACATGAAATCTTAAAAAAACAAGATATTCCTGTAACATTGAAACTAAATGAAGAGGCATTATATCCATTTATGTCTAATCATTCTTATATTCGAATCATTGATCCAAATTCTAAAATTGTGACAGAAATTAGTAATGATAAACTACTGAACCGTATTAAACCTAAGTTCACTAGAAAAGAAGAAACGAGACTAATTCCTTTTAGTGAGCATCAAAATATAGTCGTACGTGTACCGATTTTACAAGACCAAAAAGTAATTGGAACTTTAGAAATTGGAGAGTTGTTAGTAGGACTTGAAGGTCGAAAAGATATGTTATTAACAATAATGGCAATCGTTACTGGCGTCTCTGCAATTTTATCAATGATGGCTGGAAGATGGTTAACACGCATCATAATGAACCCAATTATTTCTATGATTACTACGATGGAAGATATTGAAAAAAGTGGGGTTCCAAAAAAGATTTTAATAAAAAATGAAACGAAAGATGAATTGCACAAAATGGCAAGCACGTTTAATCGAATGATCAGTAGGTTACAAGAAAACATCGAAAAACAGAAACAGTTTGTTTCAGATGCTTCTCATGAGTTAAAAACTCCGATTACTGTCATTAGTAGCTTTGCTAATTTATTAAGAAGACGTGGTTTGAAAAATGAGGAAATGGCGACGGAAGCAATAGAAACGATATATTCTGAAGCAAACCGTATGCAAGATTTAACAAAAACGTTATTAACTTTGGCCGAATCGGAGAATTTAAAGAATATCGAAATGAATCCAGTCGATCTAGTTGCTTTGTGTAATTCGACTTTAGTACAACTGCAAAATGTATATAAACGAGAAATTACTTTACATGCACAAAAACAGAAAATATTTATAAAAGGTAACGAACTTAAAATTAAACAAGTTATTATTATCTTCCTAGATAATGCAATAAAGTACAGTTCTAACAAAATTGAAGTAAGCATTAGTTGTAGTAGTGAAGCAGCTATTCTTAAAATAAAAGACTACGGTATTGGTATTCGAGAGGAAGAATTAGAAAATATTTTCGAACGATTTTATCGAGTTGATAAAGCACGTAGCCGTGAAATTAGTGGTGGCACTGGACTCGGTCTTTCTATAGCTAAGAATATAATTAGCTTGCATAATGGAAAAGTTAATATTAACAGTGTTGAAAATGTAGGAACGGAAGTAGAGGTATTATTTCCATTAAATGAGATTAAGTGAAAATAATCAGTACGTTATAGAGTATTGAAGATTGAGGTCTTAATATGAACGAAATCATCCATTTATTAAATGAATATGGCTATATCATCTTATTTCTATCATTAATGTTGGAATTGATTATAGTACCTATTCCGAATGAAGCATTGATGAGTTATGTAGGAGTTTTATGTTTTCATGGAAAAATGAATATTGTTTTGTCCATTATTTCAGCCTGGCTTGGAGGAATTGTTGGGATAACCATCTCCTATTGGCTAGGATATAAACTTGGTACACCGTTTTTTCGCAAATTTGGACACTATATCCATATGGGACCTGAAAAGATCGAAAAGATGTCAAAATGGTATGAAAAATATGGAAAGGTATTATTACTAGTATCTTTCTTTATTCCAGGGATTAGACATTTCGCAAGCATCATATCTGGAATCATTAAATTGCCGTATCGATCCTTTGCTTTTTTTTCCTATATAGGTGTATTTCTTTGGATTGGAACCTTTATATGGTTAGGGCAGATTATGGGACCTAAATGGGATATCTATCAAGTAGAAATTAAAAAGTGGTTAGTATTAGGTAGCATTTTATTAGGTATTATCGTACTTACATTATTTGTTGTTAAAGCAAATAAGGAAATAATTAAAGAGTCATTACTATTAATTTTTGAGTCAAGTTTCAAGAGATTTAAAAGTTTCATGAAATTAAAGTTGATTATCCTAACATGTTTAATTTTTTTCGTTTCATTCTTTATCTTAATGATCGGATTAATTCAGGACAAAATTAGTAATGAATTTAATAAATTCAATTCCGTATTCAAGACCATTGTTTTTAATTTATTTAATCAAAATTGGCATGGGAGTATGAACTTTATTTATTCATTATCGACATGGAAGGTTTTGTTGGCTGTCTCACTTGCTACGATCCTTGTCATTTTAATAAACAACAAAAATAAATGGCTAGAATTGCTCTTTTTTATCGCTAGTTTAGCTGGGATTCTTATTCTATCCGAAGGGGTTCCTTGGATATTCAACTTTATGCTCGGTAGCAATGTAAGTAAAAACTTTCCAAATGAAAAGTCTATGTTGATTTTGACAGTACTAGGTTACTTCATTATTATGTTAATTCGACATAACAAAGCTTATTTACTTAATATCGTAATGTTCTTCTGCTTTATTTTTGTTGTTTTACTATTTTCTATAAGTAGCGTCTATTTGCACCACTTATTGCCTAGTGACATTGCTGCTGGATTTGTATTCAGCTCAGTTTGGTTAAGTGGAATCATATTCTCACTGGAGTTATTTCGATTTGTCTCGCTGTTGAAAGAGAATATACGTGGTGAAAAATTGTTAAAAAAGCAAGTCGAATGACTGTAATCTTCTTTTATTACGATTTAAGGAGGTAATGGATTATGAGAGGTAAGAATGTATGGATATTAAGTCTGGTCAGCTTTTTTACAGACATGGGTACTTACATGGTAACACCGTTAATCCCTATTATTCTTTCAGCCTCAGGTCCTTTCATAATCGGTCTTATTGACGGCTTATCCGAAAGTCTGGCTAGTGTATTAAAGTTATATTCTGGTAAGCGTTCAGATCGACTGAAGAACAGAAAAAACTTGGCGATTGTAGGATATGGGCTATCAGGTATAGGAAGGTTTGTTCTAATTTTTTCAAGTTCATGGATCGGAGTTTTCATTTGGAAGCTAGTTGATCGAACAGGAAAGGGAATTCGTACAGCTCCAAGAGACGCTTTAATATCAGAATCTGGTGGGAAAAATAAACAAGGTAGAGTTTTCGGTATTCATCAAATGATGGATATGTTGGGAGCTGCTATAGGAATAGGAGCAGCCATTGTTATTTTGCAAGCGGTAGGAAATAAAAACATTAAGGATGTGTTTTTATATTCATTGGTTCCGATAACAATCGGTTGGATTATATTATTTAGTGTAAAGGAAAGAATAAATAAACCAATTGAGCAACCTTATAAGCCATCAAGAAAATTAGATTTTAAATGGGAGCTTTTAGATTCCAATCTAAAGAAACTATTATTAATTGTACTATTATTTACAATTGTAAATTCATCCAATTCTTTTTTGTTATTAAGAGCGGCAAATCTTGGATTCTCGAATCAAAGTGTATTATTGATGTATTTACTATTTCATTTAACAGCTTCTTCCTTTTCTTATATTTCTGGAGCTTTTTCAGATAAATATGGACGTAGAGGAATACTAACAGCTGGGTATGCTTTATATGGAATCGTTTATATCGGATTTGCAGAAGTTCAATCAGCCACTGGTTTAATCATTCTATTTATTCTATACGGACTTTATTCAGCATTAACAAAAGGGGTTGAAAAAGCACTTGTCGTAGAAATAGCAAGCCCTCATGCGTTGGGGACGGCACTCGGTTTCTATGCGATGGTTTCCGGAATTGGATTTTTTCCAGCTTCTTTGCTAACAGGATGGTTATGGCAACAATTTGGAGCCACTACTTCATTTTATATTAATGGTGTGATTGCATTAATTACTGCCTTATTGTTAATGAGAGTGTTGAAGAGAATTAAAGAAGTTACTTAAAAAACTAAATGGACTATTAGTATAAAAAACAGAAAAACTAATATGAAAAGTTTTTCTGTTTTTTTATGCAAGATTAATGATGATCGAGCCATTCTAACTCAACCTTTAAAGGATTTAAAAATTTATCAATAGGTTAAATACTTATGGAGTCTATCTTTCTGTAAAATCAGAAATAGCACGATAAAGAATAGCTAACATTTCGTCAAGCTCCGATTCCTTTGACGCTAATGGAGGCATAAATACAATAACATTTCCAAGTGGACGGGTGATTAATCCAAGCTCTTTTGCTCTTTTCGTAACTTTTACTCCAATTCGCTCGTTCCAATCGAAAGCTTCTTTAGTATCCTTTGATTTTACTAGTTCAATTCCAATCATCAAGCCACTTTGACGTATATCTCCAACATGTTTTAACTCATTAAATTGCATCAGTTTCTCTTGGACATAAGATGAAATTTTTTCGACATGTTGTAATAATTTCGTTTTATTAAATAGATCTAAATTCGCTAATGCAACAGCGCATCCGAGGGGATTACCTGTATAACTATGACCATGAAAGAAAGTTTTTTGTTCTTCGTATGTACCTAAAAATGCTTCATAAATTCTGTTTGTCGTTAAAGTTGCTGCTACTGGTAAATAGCCACCAGTTAACCCTTTTCCGCAAGTTAAAATATCTGGCGTAACTCCCTCTAGCTCACAAGCAAACATTTTACCGGTTCGACCAAATCCTGTTGCAACTTCATCAGCTATTAACAATACATCATACTTTATGCATAGTTCCTGTATTGCTTTTAAATATCCTTTTGGCATGACAATAATACCACTTGCTCCTTGAACAATTGGTTCAATAATTAATGCCGCAATTGAATTAGCCTTTTCGATGAATAAATTTTCAACCTCGATTAAATAGGAATTTATTATTTCCTCTTCAGACCCTACATATTTTGAACGATATAGATGTGGATAGGAAACTTTTAAACTTGGAAACATTAACTCGTTATATGCTTGATGATACAAGTCAATTGCCCCTACGGACACTGCTCCGATTGTATCTCCGTGATAAGCTTCCTTCATCGTAACAAATGTATTTTTACCGGATCTCCCTATGTTTCGCCAATATTGATAGGCCATTTTAATCGCGATTTCTACAGAAGTAGCTCCCGAGTCTGAATAAAAAACTTTCTCTAAGCCGATAGGAGAAATTTCAACTAGTCTCTCTGCTAAAAGTATCGCAGGTATATTGGCCATTCCAAGAAGTGTTGAATGAGCAACCTTCTCTAATTGTTCATGAATGGCTTCATTTAATTCTTGAATATTATGACCATGAACATTTAACCAAATAGAGGATACACCATCGTAATATTCATTGCCTAACACATCATATAGTTTTCGATCCTTACCATGTGAAATAATTAGCGGGTCTTCGTTTATATAGTCCTTCATTTGGGTAAATGGGTGCCAAAGATACTGTTTATTTTTTTTAGATAAATCTTGATAGAGTTCATGATTCATATATGTTCCCCCCTGTTTTATATGTTAACCTAAATTTATAGTTTGGTTGACATATATTTCAATTGCATGTTAATTTAATTTTGTTGGTTTGTCAAATTTTGCTAATTTGTCAAACTCATAAACTAATAGGGGGGATACAATGCAAAATAGGACACTATCATTAACAGTAATATCATTATTTGCCTCGCTAACATCGATTGGGGCTTTTATAAAGATTCCTTTACCAGTGATTCCTTTTACGCTTCAAATACTATTCGTATTTTTAGCGGGCTGTCTTTTAGGAAGTAAAAAAGGGATGATGAGTCAACTACTGTATGTTGGAATTGGATTAATCGGAATACCAGTATTTGCTTCAGGTGGCGGACCTGAATATGTTTTAAAACCAACATTTGGATATTTAATAGGTTTCATCGTTGCCGCGTTTGTAATTGGATCAATCGTTGAAAAAACGAAGGAACCAAAACTTAAGAATTTCATTTTTGCTAATGTAATAGGGTTAATTATTGTTTATATTTTAGGCATTACATATGTATACATTTCATTAAACACTTGGTTAGATAGTACCGTTTCATTAAAAGAAGTTCTAATGATGGGACTCGTATATAGTATTGGACAAGATTTGTTACTAGCTGTTTTTGGAGGAGTATTGGCGGTACGCCTACATTCTCATTTTGCAAAAGCTAGAGAAAATGAAAAAAAGGTGGCTGCTTAAAATGGGAAAAGGATATTTTGTTACTGGAATCGATACAAATATTGGAAAAACCTATGTTACTGCCCAAATGGTGGATTGCTTGCAGAACAAAGGAATCGACGCAATTCCTTATAAACCAATTCAAAGTGGAGTAGTCGATATTAACAATAGAGTCATAGGCGAAGATGTAGCCTTTTATAAAGAGAATCTAGAACTAATAGAAGATTATCAATACTACAATACATACACATTTGAAACACCTGTTTCACCACATTTAGCAAGTAAACTAGAAAATGTTTTTATTGATGAGCAAGTTATTTTAGAAAAATATAAGCAATTAGAAAACAAACACGATGTTGTTTTTGTTGAAGGAGCGGGTGGAGTTGCGGTTCCGTTAAAAGAAAATTTTGGAACGATTGATTTAATAAAACTATTAAACTTACCAGTAATCCTTGTTACATCATTAAAGTTAGGAACAATTAATCATACTGTATTAACAACTGAATATTTAAAATCACACAAAATTAATATTTTAGGCTTATTTATTAATAACGTACCATCTCCTATGAATGAAATGGAAAAAGATAATTTAGTGATGCTAGAAAAACTAACTGGCCATGACATTCTAGGTGTTATTCCGAAACAATCGGTCTTTTTTACGGAAGATCATATTTTTGAAATTCAACAATTATTGACGAACTGATAAATGAAAGGGAGAGATTCAAAGTGAATTGGACAAATTTAGCATATGAAGTTATTTCAGGTAAGGAAATTTCAGACGAAGAAGCATTAAGTATATTATCATGTGAAGATGATGACTTACTTTCACTTTTACAAGGTGCATTCATCATTAGGAAACATTATTATGGAAAAAAAGTTAAACTTAATATGATTATTAATGCTAAAAGTGGTTATTGTCCTGAGGATTGCGGCTATTGTTCCCAGTCTTCAATTTCTAGTGCACCTATTGAGAAATATCCTTTTCTTTCCAAAGAAGAAATTCTTGATGGGGCAAAGCGCGCCTTTGAATTAAAAGCAGGTACATATTGCATTGTTGCAAGTGGACGAGGACCAACGAACCGAGATGTAAATGTTGTTACTGATGCAGTTAAAGAAATTAAAGAATTATATGGTTTAAAAGTATGTGCTTGTTTAGGGCTTATTAAGGATCAACAAGCGAACGAACTTAAAGAAGCAGGTGTTGATCGATATAATCATAATTTAAATACTTCAGCTGAGCATCATAATTACATAACGACAACCCATACATATCAGGATCGAATTGATACAGTTGAAAAAGTTAAAAAGTCAGGTATATCTCCGTGCTCCGGAGCTATTATAGGGATGAAAGAAACGAAACAAGATGTAATTTCAATCGCGAGGTCATTACGACAATTGGATGCAGATTCCATTCCAATAAACTTTTTACATGCTATTGATGGAACGAAACTAGAAGGCGTGAACGAATTAAATCCACGTTATTGTTTAAAAGTGTTAGCACTTTTCCGATTCATTAATCCAACAAAAGAAATTCGTATTTCTGGAGGACGTGAAGTAAATCTTCGTAGTTTACAACCTCTTGGACTTTATGCTGCAAATAGTATTTTTATAGGTGATTATTTGACTACGGAGGGTCAGGAGACGAATAGTGACCATGCAATGCTAGAAGATTTAGGGTTTGAGATTGAGTTGGTTGGGAAACAAGAAGAGATATTTTCATAATAAAAAAAACGAAAATCTTTAAAATGAGATTTTCGTTTTTTTTGGTTATCTAGGTAAAAAGTTATTCTTGTATAATTTATGATGCTAAATACTTATCAATAATTCTATTAAGCTCTAACTCTTCTGTTGATGATAAAACAAAATTTGCATGACTTAAAATAGTTGAATCTCCAATTGCAACAGAGAACATATTTGCAGCATTAATCGCATCGACTCCTGCAGCTGCATCCTCTACACCGATACAGTTTACAGGGTTAGCCGAAACTGCTTTAGCAGCTTTTAGAAATACTTCTGGATCTGGTTTTGAATTAGCGACCGTTGCAGCGTCAACTATATGATCAAAATACGAGGTAATTCCTAAAGCATTAGCAACCATTAATGCATTCTTTGATGCCGAAGCCATTGCAATTTTAATGCCTGCTTTTTTGATTTGAATTAAGAAAGATTCGATTCCTGGTAATAGATCTTTTTCAGAAATATTACGGATTAGTTCAACATAATGAGCATTCTTTTTCGTTGCTAACTCATTTTTTTCAGCTCCGGAGAACTCTTTTTGTCTGTTTCCTAATTTCAGAATTCTTTCTAAGGAATCAGTTCGGCTTACTCCTTTTAGCGTTTCATTAAACTCTCGGTCAAAAGGAATTCCTAAGTCTTCACCTAGTTTTTTCCATGCTAAATAATGAAATTCAGCAGTATCAGTAATTACACCATCTAAGTCAAAAATTATCGCTTCAATTTGTTTATTCAAAATGGTACCCCCATTACTTCAATCAATTTATTTTGGCAACTGATTTTCGTTCGACTAACTTTGTTGGAACAATAATATGCTCTGATTTTTCAGGTTCATTTTTTATTCGTTTAAACAGTAAGTCTGTAGCTATTTCACCAAGCTTCATAATCGGAATTTCAATCCCTGTTAAAGGTGGTGAGAATAAAGGTGAAAAAATCCCATTATTATATCCAATAATTGATATATCTTTCGGAATAGATATTCCTAACTTTGCAGTGGTATTATAAAGTCCAATAACTTTTAGATCGTCTATTGCAAAAATTGCTGTAGGTAGATCTTTAGATTTCAAAAGTGATTCTGAAACTTCATATGCACTTTCCATTGTATAACCACTATCAATAATTCGATCAGGTCGAAGAGGAATTCCGTTATCGATTAGACATTTTTTATATCCTTCCAATCTGTCAATCGATACATGGTAATCGAGAGAAGAATGAAGACATGCAATGTCTGTGTGTCCTTGATCGATTAAGTGTTGGACTAATTGATAGCTATCATTAAAATTATCAGTATCTACTGAATAAATATGTTGATAATGTCCTTCTACTCTTCCAATAACTACTACTGGAATTTCATATTTATCTAATTCTTTGAAAAAGTCTTCATTTGCAGGTGAACTCAGCATTAGAATTCCCTTAATCATTTTCCCACGAATTTTCTCGATACATTTATTTAACTCATCTTTGCTATTTTTAGATGTCTGAATAATGACATCGAAATTTTCTACTTCTGATCTCGTTGATATAGAGTGAATAATTTCAGAGAAAAACGTGTTTCCGGCAGTTGTTTTCGTAGAACGAGACATTACCAATATTGCATCAAAACCTGATGATGTAAGTGCTCGAGCTAATTTATTTGGTTGATAATTTAATTCTCTAATTGCCTTCATTACTCGATTACGACTTTCTTCTGAAATATTATCTTTATTATTTAGTACTCGAGATACAGTGGACTTTGAAACGTTAGCTACACGAGCAATATCATAAATAGTAGGGCCCATTTGTATACTCCATTCTTGTTTAAAGTGATTTTAGTAAAAACGTTTACATTTTATCGTTATAAATTATTTTTAAAAAGTAAAGAACCTGTAATGTTCGAATAAAATTATATCGAAATATTTTTTTGTACCGAATAGCTAGGAGCGGCTTCCAAAAAAATATTGTTCATAATATACATTGATAGTAACGATTTATTTTAAAATTTGTCAAGACTGTGAACAGCGAATAGTAAAATTAAACTTGTTTTATGTTGTAAACATTACTAGGGCAATTATAGGGAGAATAGAAAAAAGTAGCAATACTAATTATTTATTAATAAATATAAAACGCTTTAAATTATTCTATTAAAGTAAATTGATTGTTAATAAAAAAGTGAATTTTTATAAATATTTTAAATTGACAGTAAGCGCTTTCTATAATATATTGAATTTGGGAGCGGTACCAGTCATGTACCAATTTTTTTTACATCTCTGTGGGAGCGATACCACAAGGAGGAATCATATGAGTAAAATAAAAGAAAGATTAGCTTTTATTTATGAAAATGAAGACATAGATCAGATTAATAGCTTAATAGAGAAACGAATTAAAGAAGCTAAATTGAAAATTACGAAAAAAAGAAAACAAAATTGGGATGAGTCAGATGTTGTTTTAATTACTTATGGTGATCAGTTCCAAGAAGAGGGAAAAGCAACATTAGAAACGTTTAAAAAAATGTTTGATGAACATTTGGCAAATAAATTTGAACTTGTTCATATTTTACCTTTTTATCCTTATACATCCGATGATGGTTTTTCAGTAGTTGACTATAAAAAAGTAAATCCAGATTTAGGAGAATGGTCACATATTGAGAATTTATCAAAATCAGCGAGAATCATGTTTGATTATGTATGTAATCACATTTCTAGTAAGAGTGAATGGTTCCAAGGCTATTTAAATGGTGATTCAAAATATAAAGATTACTTCGTCGAAATGGATCCATCAATTGATTTAAGCTCAGTAACTAGACCTAGAGCACTTCCATTGCTATCAAAGTTTAAATTAGCGAATGGTGAGGAAAAATACATTTGGACAACTTTTAGTGATGATCAAATTGATTTGAACTTTAGTAATCCACAAGTTTTATTAGATATGGTTGATGTTTTACTGTTTTACCTGGAACAAGGAGCAGAATATGTAAGACTTGATGCTGTAGGATATATGTGGAAAGAAGTTGGAACTTCTTGTATCCATCTTGAAAAAACACATGAAATCGTTAAATTATTCCGTGATTTATTAGATGAAGCTGCAAAAGGTACAGTCATGATTACTGAAACAAATGTACCTCATTTAGATAATATTTCTTATTTCGGTAACGGACATGATGAGGCACATATGGTTTACCAATTTCCACTGCCTCCATTAGTTTTATACTCACTTCATAAAGGGAATGGAAGTGCATTAACAAATTGGGCAAAAAATCTTGAAGGATCTGGAGAAGAAACAACCTTCTTCAACTTCTTGGCATCTCATGATGGAATTGGTTTAAATCCGATTCGTGGAATTATCCCTGAAGAAGAAATACTTTCATTAGTAGAAGATTTAAAAGTAGAAGGTGCACTAGTAAATTATAAGAAAAATTCAGATGGTACTGAAAGTCCATATGAAATTAATGTAACGTACTTAGATGCTTTAAATAAACAATCATCAAGTGATGATCTAAGAGTAAAGAAATTCTTATTGGCACATTCAATTTTATTAACATTCCAAGGAGTACCGGCAATTTATATTCAAAGTATGCTTGGTTCAAGAAATGATTATGCAGGTGTAGAAAGAACAGGTATGAATCGTTCGATTAATCGTCAAAAATATTCATTTGTTGAAATTGAAAAAAAATTAAATGAAGTTGGATCATTAAGAAATAAGATTTTTACAGAACTTACAAATATTATTCAAGTACGTAAAGAAGAAAAACTATTTAATCCAAATGCAAAAATGGAAGTACTTGATCTAAATGAAAATGTATTCGCTATTAAACGAGTAGGTGAAAAAGATAGCATTGTCATTCTTCATAATCTATCAAATGAAAAAGCTTTATGCAGTTTCAATGGAAAGTATTTAAATATTTTAACTGAAGAAGTTGAAGAATTTAATGAATCTATTTCTTTAGATCCATATCAATACATTTGGTTAAAACCAGTAAATTAGGAGGAAGAACAATGAAGAAATTTCTAAGTATGTTCTTGGTTTTAATGTTAGCTGTTGGATTAACAGCTTGTGGTGGTAAGAAAGAGAATGGTAAAGTAACGATCGAATTTATGCATTCTTCTGTTGAACAAGAAAGATTAGCAGTTATTACAGACTTAATTTCAAAATTTGAAAAAGCAAATCCAAATATTAAAGTAAAGCAAGTTCCAGTTGAGGAAGATGCTTACAATACAAAGGTTGTAACATTAGCAAGCTCTGGTAAACTTCCAGCAGTAATTGAAGTTGGACAAGACTATGCAAAAGTTATGGACAAGGACGAATTAATTGATAAAGATGCAGTTAAATCTGTCATCTCTAAAGTTGGGGAAGATAAGTATTATGAAGGTGCGTTAAAGCTTTTAAAAACTGAGGACGGCAAAAATTATACAGGTGTTCCTATTAGTGGTTGGGTACAAGGAATTTGGTATAACAAGCAAATGCTTGCGGACAAGGGATTCACAGAACCTAAAAACTGGGATGATGTTTTAAAGATTGCAAAGGCATTTACGAATAGTGGAAATAAAAAATACGGTATTGCACTTCCAACTGTTGAAGGTGGTTTTTCTGAGCAAGCCTTCTCACAATTCGCTTTATCAAACAATGCAAATATGTTCGATAGCAAAGGTAATTTAACATTAGATACACCTGAAATGAAAGAAGCTGTAAGTTACTACAAAGAATTATCAAAATACACAATGCCAGGTTCTAATGATGTTACAGAAGTAAAAGATGCATTCATGAATGGATCTGCTCCAATGGCTGTTTATTCTACTTATATTCTTCCTTCAGTATATGAAGAAGGAAAAACAAACAATATTGGATTTGTAATTCCAACTGAAAAAACAAAAGCAGTTTATGGAACAGTTTCTGCTTACACGATTTCTTCAGGTTTAGATGATGACCAAAAAGCTGCAGCAGAAAAATTAGTAGAGTTTATGGCAAAACCTGAAAATAATACGAAGTTAGTATTAATGTCTCCAGGTGGATCTCAACCGGTAAATAAAGATGTAACAGAAAGCAAAGAATATAAAGAAAATAAAGTTGTAAATTCATTTGGTGAACTTTCAACTGAAATCGCTAGCGCGTTTGATAACATTCAAGTATTTGGTCTTGTTGATAACAAGAACTTCTTAAAAATGGGTGATGTTACAAGTTCAGGAGCAGTTGCTAAGTTAATTAATGAAGTGACTGTTGGTGGAAAAAGCGTAGATTCTGCTATTAAAGAAGCGGGAGAAAAATTAAAAGGTGTAATTAAATAAACTTTTAATTCAATTTAAATTTCTTAATTACTGAAAGTTGTTTAAGAAGAACGAACGCTTGAAAAGCAAGCTAAGTTGCTTTTTAAACAACTTTTCTTTATCACCAATCTATTAAATGAGAGAGTAGATTGTATTTTAGGAGGTAGTATGAAACCGATTGTCCGAAAAAAATCTGATATAAAGCTAGCAATGGTACTGCTTTTACCAAGTATTTTCCTACTATTATTACTAGTTGCTTATCCGATGTTATCTAATATTAAAATAAGTTTCTTTGATCAGCCAATTAACCCTAGATTACCTGCTAAATTTGTTGGTTTGTCTCATTACACAGATGTTATTAAAGATATTGAGTTTTATAAATCTTTAGGAATTACCATTCTATATACAGTTTTAACAGTAGTTGGTAGTACTGTAGTTGGTCTAGGTGTTGCGTTATTCTTTAATCGACCATTTAAGTTCCGTAAAACTGCTCGATCTTTAATTATCTTATCTTATGTAACTCCATCTATTTCATTAGTTTTTGCTTGGAAATATATGTTTAATAACTCATATGGGATTATTAATTACTTAGGGACGGATGTTTTCCATCTTTTTAAAACTGCACCACTATGGTTTGACAATCCAGTTAGTAGTTTTATAGTTGTAGTCGTTTTTGCGATTTGGAAGTATTTCCCTTATGCATTTATTTCGTTTTTAGCAATCTTGCAAACGATTGATAAATCATTATATGAAGCCGCTGATATCGATGGGGCTTCACTTTGGCAAAAGTTTAAAGTTGTAACATTACCAGCGATTATGCCGGTATTACTAACGGTTGTAACTTTACGATTTATTTGGATGTTCTACATGTTTACAGATGTTTACTTATTAACAAACAAAGTAAATATTTTAGGTATTTATTTATATGAAACAGCGTTTGCTTTCAATAATTTAGGAAAAGCATCGTCAATTTCAGTAATCTTATTCATTATCTTATTCATTGTTATTATCGTATCAAGAAAGAGGGTGAACTTAAATGGCAGCAGTAAGTAGCAAAAGAAATAAAATTATTAAGAAAACTGGTTTCTACGTTGTGCTGATTCTAATACTAGGGATCATGTTATTTCCATTCTTTATTATGCTAATGACGTCATTAAAAAGTTCAAAAGAAGCAATTGCAACAAATCCGACAATATTGCCACATGAATGGACTTTCCAGCATTATATTGACATTTTTAACCCAACAATTTTCCCATATTTAAACTACTTCAAAAATAGTTTAATCGTTTCAATAATAGCAGCTTCATTATCAGTAGTACTTGGAATATTAGGAGCGTACGCATTATCGAAACTGAAATTTAAAGGAAGAGTCACGATTAATGCTAGTTTTTACACTGTGTATATGTTTTCAGGGATTTTACTAGTAGTTCCTTTATTCAAAATAATATCTGGCTTTGGCTTATATGATACAAAAATTGCATTGATTATTACGATGATTGTGCAAACTCTTCCAACAGCGATTTTTATGTTAAGGAGTTATTTCGATACAATACCTGAAGATTTAGAAGAAGCGGCTATGATTGATGGTCTTAGTCGCTTAAAAATAATCTTCTATATTATTATTCCTTTGTCAATATCAGGGATCGTATCTGTTTTCGTATATGCATTTATGATTGCATGGAATGATTATTTATTTGCATCAATTTTCTTATCAAGTTCAGAAAACTTTACGTTACCAATCGGTTTAAATACTTTATTTAGTACACCAGATTATGTGTGGGGTCGTATGATGGCAGCATCTTTAGTTACTGCTTTACCGGTAGTTATTATGTATGCATTATCCGAGCACTTTATAAAAGGAAACTTAACTGAAGGTGGAGTTAAAGGTTAATTCGAAACAATTTTTTACTGAAAGGATGAAATAATATGAAAAAATTAGTAGCAGTTGAACCGAGAGTTGCAGCATTAGTCGAGTACGAAGATCGCCCAGTACAACCTAATGAAGTAAAAATTAAAGTAGAGTTCGCATCACCAAAGCATGGTACGGAAGTGGTTGATTTTAGAGGACTTAGCCCATTTATTGATGAGGAGTTCAATGAAGAGTGGAAAATGTTTATGCCACGTGAAGAAGGCTCTGCACGCGGAATCGTATTTGGAGAATTTCAATTAGGAAATATGGTTGTAGGTAGCATTTGTGAAATCGGTGATGACGTAACTGAGTACAAATTAGGAGATCAAGTTTGTACTTATGGTCCAATCATGGAAACTGTAATCGTTAATGCTGTAGATAATTATAAATTACGTAAAATGCCAGAAGGTTCTTCTTGGAAGAATGCAGTTTATTATGATCCAGCACAATTTGCAATGAGCGGAGTTAGGGATGCAAATGTTAGAGTGGGTGATTATGTAGTAGTTGTAGGACTAGGTGCAATTGGACAAATTGCTATCCAGTTAGCAAAGAAAGCTGGCGCTAGTATTGTAATTGGTGTAGATCCATTACAACATAGATGTGATATCGCGTTAAACAATGGAGCGGATTATTGCTTCGATCCAATCAACTGTGATTTAGGATATGAAATTAAAAAAATTACGAATAAATTAGGCGCAGATTCAATCATTGAAACAAGTGGTGTATCAAGTTCACTGCAAGCAGCACTAAGAGGTATTGCTTACGGTGGAACAATTTCTTATATTGCATTTGCTAAACCTTTCCCTGAAGGATTTAATCTTGGTCGTGAAGCTCACTTTAACAATGCAAAAATTGTATTTTCACGAGGCAGTAGTGAACCGAACCCAGATTATCCACGTTGGTCACGTAAACGAATCGAAAATACTTGTTGGGAATTATTAATGAACGGGTATTTAAATTGTGAAGATTTAATTGAACCAGTTGTTTCATTTAACGAAGTTGCTGAATCATATATGGAATTTGTTGATCAAAAACCAGAACTAAGTATTAAGATGGGTGTTCAATTTAATAAGTAAAAGAAGAGTTTTGGGAGTGTATAGCACTCCCCTCTATTTAGGAGTGAATAAAGATGAAAATTGGAACACAAAATCAAGCCTTTTTCCCAGATAACATAAAGGAAAAATTTAGCTATTTAAAAGAAATTGGTTTTGAAGGTTTTGAAATTGATGGTAAATATTTAGTTGATCATTTAGATGAGGTTAAAGAGGCAATCACTGAGACTGGTTTACCTGTAACTACAGCTTGTGGTGGTTATTATGGTTGGATTGGCGACTTTATTGAAGAGCGTCGATTAAAAGGGTTAGCTGATATTGAAGAGATTTTAAAAGCATTAAAAGAAGTGGGAGGAAAAGGGATTGTCGTTCCAGCGGCATGGGGGATGTTTACATTCCGTTTACCACCTATGACTTCACCAAGAAGCTTAGAAGGGGACCGAAAAGCTGTTACTGAATCACTAGTATTTCTAGATAAAGTAGCAGGTGAAACGGGAACGACAATTTACTTAGAACCATTAAACAGATATCAAGATCATATGATTAATACTTTAGCTGATGCACGTAAATATATTGAAGATAATCAGTTTAAAAATGTGAAAATAATTGCGGACTTTTATCACATGAATATTGAAGAGGATAGTATATCAGAAGCACTTCACAATAATCGTGACTTAGTTGAACATATTCACATTGCAGATAATCATCGCTTCCAACCAGGGAGTGGATCATTAGATTTTAAAAAGCACTTTGAGCAATTAAATAAAGATGGCTATGATGGTTATTTAACATTTGAATGTCGAGTACGTGGAAATAACTTAGAGGATGAGTACATTAAAGCATTTCATCATATAAAAGAAGCTTTAAGTTGAAAGGAGTAGCATTGTGATTAAGAAGAGAGTAGCTATTATTGGTGGGGGACAAATAGCTGAAACAGTTCACGTTGCTTACTATAAAACTAGAGAAGATTTAGAAGTTGTTGCAGTAGTTGGTTTAAATGAGGAATCACTAAGGAGCTTTGCAGAGCGTAATAATATTCCTAACTATTACACTGATGCTACTGAAATGTATGCAAAAGAAAGTCCTGAAATAGTTAGTGTTTGCACTCCAAATAAATATCATTTTGAAAGTGTTATGCAAGCATTAGAAAATAATTGTGATGTTTTTTGTGAAAAGCCACCTGCTATCTTAGCTGAAGATGCTAGAAAGATGTATGAAACAGCGCTAGCGAAGGGACGTATACTTGCCTATGATTTTCATCATCGTTTTGCTGATGATGTATCGATCGTAAAAGAAAAAATAGAGCAAGGTTTATTAGGTGATATTTATTTTGTTAAAGTAAAGGCTTTAAGACGAAATGGAATTCCAGGTTGGGGTAATTTCACTAATAAAGAGATCCAAGGTGGAGGACCACTAATAGATTTAGGAATCCATATGCTTGATACTGCACTATACGTTTTGGACTATCCAAAAGTTAAAAAAGTAACAGCAAAAATGTTTCAGAAAATTGGTCATAAGAAAGATGAAGGAGCATTTGGTAAATGGGATCCTTCAAAATTTGAAGTAGAAGATTCTTTATTTTCTTATATTGAATTAGAAAATGGATGCTTAATTCAATTAGAAACATCCTTTGCATTGAATATAAAAGAAAAATCAGAAATGAATGTAGAACTTTGTGGAGATCAAGCTGGTGCTTTGTTGTTCCCTGCGGAAATCTACACAGATGAAAAAGGAGAGCTTGTAACTCTTTTAAAGAGAGAAGAGGCTGATCCTGATCGCCATTCGAAAAGCATGGCTGCTTTTGTTGATCGTTGTTTAGGTAAGAATGTCATGTTAGCAGATGGAAAACAAGGTTATGCTATCCAACAACTTGTTGAAGCGATCTATCAATCAGCTGAAAAAGGTGAGAGTATATCTTTATGAAAGAAGTAAAAGTAATTAACGAAAATAAATTTGATTTACAATCTATTAATAAGTACGCAACGATTATGGCTTTAGGAAATGGCTATTTAGGTTTACGAGCAAGTCATGAGGAATATTATTCAGAACAAACTCGAGGAATGTACGTAGCAGGGGTTTATAATAAATTCACATCAAATGATGTTACAGAAATCGTAAATTTACCAGATCTAATTGGTATGAAAATTGAAATAAATGGTGAGATTTTTTCTGTCCTTACAGGTGAAATCCTATCTTATAAGCGTATTTTAAATATGCAAAAAGGTGAACTAACAAGAGAAGTCGTATGGAAAAACAAAGATGGTAACCGTTTTTGTTTAAAATTTCAACGGTTTGTTTCAAAAGATAATTTACATTTACTTGCATCAAAAATTACTGTGATTAGTTTAGATTGCGATGCATCAATTAAAATAACAACTGGTATTGATGCACAAACGTCCAATTTTGGAAAGCAACACCTTTTAGAAGAAAATATTCGTGTAATCGATAAAAAAATAATGCATGCTGTATATAGAACGACTGAAAGTAATCATACAATCGCTTTAGCAACTTCGTGTAATGTACCTAGAACTAGTGATGTTTCTTTTGTGGCAAAGAATCGTCAACTTATGGCAATCATTAAACAAGATTTAACCGTTGATCAGCCGTTCGAATTAGAAAAAATAAGTGCAGTCTATACTTCAATTGATAAGTTAGAACAAGAACCTGCACAAGCTAGTATTCAGGCTGTTCAAGACAATAGTTCAGTTGGATACGATCGTCTACTAGAAAGTTCAGCTATTAAGTGGAATCATTTTTGGGAACAAAAGCGTGTTAGCATTTCTTCAAAGGAAGAGATTGATCAAATCGCAATAGACTTTTCACTTTACCATATTGAAATAATGACACCATCACATGATGAAAGATTTAGTGTTGGAGCAAAAGGTTTAACAGGTGAAGGATACAAAGGACATGTATTTTGGGATACGGAAATTTTTATTGCACCTTTTCACTTATTCACTGAACCAGAAGTAGCAAGAAAATTATTAACATATCGATATCTTCATATAAAAGAAGCAAAAGATAAGGCTACTAAAAATGGTTATGCTGGAGCTCTTTTCCCATGGGAAAGTGCATACTCTGGAATGGAGGAAACTCCTGAATATGCAGCTATTAATATATTAACTGGTACTCGTCAAAAGGTTGCTTCGTCTATAGCTGAGCATCATATTGTAGCTGATATTGCATTTGCAGTATGTCAATACTATGAAAATACACATGATGAAGTATTTATGGCAAATGAAGGTTTAGAATTGTTAAAGGAAACTGCACGTTTTTGGATTAGTCGTACGACTGCTGAAAATGAACTACTTTCAATTAATGATGTAATTGGACCAGATGAATATACAGAACATATTAACAACAATGCTTATACGAACTATATGGCTTATTATAATGTTCAACAAGCATTATGCTATATGGAAAAATATAATAAAATCGAAGAAGACCTAGTAAAGAGCGGAAATGACTTTTTAAATCGACTTTACTTACCACAACCAAACGAAGACAAGATTATTCCACAGGATGATACATTTTTAACAAAACCTGAGATTGATTTATCGATTTATAAACAGACACAAGGTAGTCAGGCAATACTCTTTGATTATTCACGACAAGAAATAAATGAGATGCAGATTTTAAAACAGGCCGATGTAGTTATGTTACTATATCTATTCCCAAATTTATTTGAAGAAGATGTAATTAAAAAGAATCTGCATTATTATGAGGAGCATACAATTCATGATTCATCACTTAGTAAAGCGATTCATGCAATTGTTGCTGCAAGATATGGCGAAAAAGAAAATGCTTATCGACTTTTTCAAGAAGCTTGCTTAATCGATTTAGGACCTAATCCGAAGTCATCCGATGAAGGAATTCATGCAGCATCTCTAGGTGCTAATTGGTTAGCAACAATCTTTGGTTTTGCAAACATTACGGTGGAAGCTAATAAGTTAAAGATTAATCCAAACTTACCTAAAAATTGGGACAAACTTTCTTTCCCGTTCCATTGGCAAGGTATAAATCTTGAGATTTCAATTACGCACGAATCTGTAACGGTGACTAAACAAACTGATACAGAAGTTGCGATTGAAATTAACGGAGAATTATTTAACTTAACAGATCAAATTATCGCTTCACTTTAAGGAGGAGGACAAATGAAAGTAGTTATATTACCGGATTCCTTTAAAGAAAGCTTGGATGCAACGAATGTAGCTAATGCCATTCATAAAGGCTTTCATACCGTATTCCCGAATGCAGAGTATCATTTATTACCATTGGCTGACGGAGGGGAGGGCACTGTTCAAGCTTTAATCGCTTCAAATGGTGGAGAAGTAGAGACCATTAATGTAACAGGCCCACTTAATGAAACTGTTCAAGCTAAAATTGCATTTTCTAAGGATAATAAAACGGCATTTATCGAAATGGCTGAAGCTTGTGGTTTGCATCTTGTACCACTTGAAAAACGTGATCCATTACAAACTACTTCTTTTGGTGTTGGCGAATTAATTCTTTATGCTATTGAGCGTGGAGCTTCTGAGCTTATTGTTGGTGTTGGAGGTAGCTCAACAAATGATGGTGGGATTGGGATGGCTCAAGCGTTAGGCTACCAATTCTTCGATCAAAATGGTGGGGAAATTGAATGTATTGGTGAGGCATTGCTAAAAGTAGCTTCAATGTCTGATGAAAACAGGCAACCACTACTAGATAATGTGAAAATCACGATTGCGGCAGATGTTGTTAATCCATTGATTGGTAGAAATGGAGCAACCTATATATTTGGACCACAGAAAGGACTTTCTGAGGAACAATTAGCTACAATGGATGAAGCAATGGGAAATTTCTATCAGATTGCCGAGGATTATCTAAATAAATCTGTCTCAGAGTTCCCCGGTAGTGGAGCTGGTGGGGGCATGGGTGCAGGCCTAATGCTATTCGCAAATGCTTCAATCAAAAAAGGGATCGAACTGGTTCTTGAACAATTAAATGTTAAAGAAATATGTAAGGATGCTGACATCGTAATTGTAGGAGAAGGCAGAATGGATGGACAAACAATTTTTGGTAAGGCACCTGTTGGGGCGGCTGCTTGTGCCCCATCTAATGCGAAAGTAATTGCCATTTGTGGAAGTATAGGTGATGGAATAGAGGAAATGTATAAACACGGAATCGATGCCATTTTTCCTACAATTCCTGCAATCTTACCGATTGAAGATGTTATGAAGAACGCATTTGAAAATATTGAAAGAACTGCGAGAAATATAGCTGTATTATTAAAATAATTGAAAATAAAAAAGCAGAAAAACATTGTATAAGTTTTTCTGCTTTTTTATTGGATTTGCCCTTCTATTAAAAATGGCGAGACGCTGTTCTTCTAATGCTTGAACGGCTTTATTCAACCAAAGTTAATTTAAATTCTAGATAAAATTTCTCCGCTAATTGCTCCTAAAAGTACAATGATCCAAGGTGGTAATTTCCAAAACACTAACAAACTAAATAAGATCGCTACGATTACAAAATCAAAAATCGAAAATACAGAGCTTATCCATATTGGATTACAAAAGGCTGAAATTAAAATCCCAACTACTGCTGCGTTTACGCCAAATAAAGCTCTTCTTAATTTCGAACTACGACGCATACTAGACCAAAATGGGAGAGTACCTAAAATAAGTAGGAAAGCAGGTAAAAAGATGGCAATCGTTGCAATTAAACCCCCTCGCCAGCCCAACATAACAGTTCCTAAATAGGCTGCAAACGTAAATAATGGTCCAGGTACAGCCTGCGTGACACCATATCCAGCCAAAAATGTTTCTTTGCTTAGCCATCCAGTAGGAACGAACTCACGTTCAAGGAGAGGGAGAACAACATGGCCTCCACCAAATACCATTGATCCTGCTCTATAGAAACTATCAAATATAGCGATCCATTTTGATGGTGTTAAGGAATTAATTAAAGGCAATATTGCCAATAAAATAAAAAATATAACTAAACAAAACACAGAAAACTTTTTTGAGATATTCGTAGTGAGTGTAGTTTTATCACTGTTATCATTATCTTGATATAGAAAATAACCTACAATTGAAGAAATTAAAATGACAACAATTTGAGAGAATGCTGTTTGCCATACTAATGTAACAATCAATGCAAATAAAGCGAGTAGTTTCCTTTTTAAATCAGGTGTTAAGTTCTTTACCATACCTAAAATAGCCTGTGCAACAATCGGTACCGCAACTAGTTTTAGTCCATGAATCCATCCCGAATTTTTTATATCCAAGTCTTGTAGTAATAATGCAAATAAGATAAGTGCAATGACTGATGGTAATGTAAATCCAATAAACGAGACAATGCCACCTAAGACCCCTGCACGTATTAAACCAATACCAATACCAACTTGGCTACTTGCTGGTCCAGGTAAAAATTGTGACAAAGCGACTAAGTCAGCATAGTTTGGATCGTCAATCCACTTTTTTCTTCTTACATATTCTTCACGAAAATAACCTAAATGAGCAATCGGTCCACCAAAAGAAGTTAAACCTAGTTTAGTAGAAACAATAAGTATTTCTAACAAAAGATATAACTTACTATTTTTATCATAAGGATTCATATTTCCCTCCAACAACTGATACATAAAAATAGTATAGTTTGAATCAAAATCTAAACCAATCTCTTTTGATGGGAATTTACAAAAGATTAACAATCAAAGTTATTCTAGAAACTCTTTTTGAAAACAACGTTACTGTTCTTGTAATAATATCTGCTAAACTACATATAAACTGTTAAAGTCTAGGAGGAAAATAGATGGAAAGAATTGATATTCAGGAATATATAGAAAATGATCCAATCTTAAAAAAACTGATTGAATTAGAGGAATATCTTTGGTTGAATCCAAATTTTGAGATGTTTCAAAAAGCAATTAAAAAGTCACCACTTACTCAAGAGGATGTAAACGATGCAGATGAACGATTAAAAAGGTTTGCTCCATATATTTCAAAAGTTTTTCCAGAAACAAAAGATACAAATGGCATTATTGAGTCTCCTTTAGTAAAAATTCCTTCTATGAAACAATCGTTAGAGAAAAACTTTCAACAAACTATATTAGGAGAATTATTTTTAAAATGTGATAGCCATTTACCAATATCAGGGTCAATAAAAGCAAGAGGTGGCATTTATGAAATATTAAAGCATGCCGAAAGCCTAGCTTTAGAGCATCAATTATTAACGATTGATGATGATTACTCAAAAATAGATAGTGATATTTTTAGAGAGTTTTTCTCAAACTTCTCAATTGCAGTAGGGTCTACAGGCAATTTAGGTATGAGTATTGGAATAATAAGTGCAAAGTTAGGTTTTAAAGTAACGGTACATATGTCAGCGGATGCAAAGCAATGGAAAAAAGATTTACTTAGAAGTAAAAACGTAAATGTCATTGAGTACGAGGCGGATTATAGTAAAGCAGTAGAAGAAGGTCGAATACAAGCAGAAGCAGATCCTAATTGTTATTTTGTAGACGATGAAAATTCAAATGATTTATTTTTAGGATATGCAGTAGCAGCTTCACGTTTAAAAAAGCAATTTGAAGAATTAGACATTACAATTGATGAAAATCATCCACTATTTGTTTATTTACCTTGCGGAGTTGGAGGAGGTCCTGGTGGTGTTGCATTTGGTTTGAAACTATTATTCAAAGATAATGTTCATTGCTTCTTTGCCGAGCCAACTCATTCTCCATGTATGTTGATTGGATTAATGACTGGACTTCATGATCAAGTTTCTGTACAAGATTTCGGTATTGATAATAAAACAGATGCAGATGGCCTAGCTGTAGGGAGACCATCTGGCTTTGTGGGAAAAATCATTGAGCCTTTTTTAAGTGGTAGCTATACAATTAGTGATGAAAAACTATATACAATGTTAAAAGAGTTAGCTGATACTGAGGATCTTTATTTAGAACCGTCAGCACTAGCTGGTATGATCGGTCCAACTAAATTATTTAATGAGGGCCATAATTATTTACTAAAAAATAATTTGTTGAAAAAAATGAAGAATAGTACCCATGTTATTTGGGGGACAGGTGGTAGTATGGTCCCGGAAAAAATGATGAAAGAGTACTATCAAAAAGGGTCTCTTTTTAAATAAAATAGATAGTGTAAAATTTTACTAATATTTTAAAAGTGAAAAAATTCTTTTAATGCAGAATAATTTGACATATATTTGTATATGTAAATAAGTTTTCTATTTAGATTTTGACGCAAGATATTTTCTTTTTAATTGGTTCTGTTTAAAAATTAATTAATTACTTTAATAAAGCCATTCCGTCATGAGCGGACTGGCTTCAGTGCATTTTATATAATACCCTATTGGGTATTGGAATACTCGGTTTTATCATAATTACTAAACAGAGCCTTCCGATTAAAAAGCACAAAACATTTTCTTATTAGGAGCGATAAAATTGAATTTAGAAAAGTATTTTTCACAATTTAGAAAAGAGATTATTGGAAATGAAAAAACATTCTTATCGCCATTTGGTGAAAAGAAAATTATTTATTTAGATTGGGCTGCGAGCGGTAGGTTATATGGACCTGTTGAAGAAAAATTAGTTTCAACTTTTGGGCCATATGTTGCAAATACGCATACGGAATCAAATATAACTGGAAGCACGATGACGAATTGTTATCATGAAGCATTACAGATCATAAAGGAACATGTGAATGCAAGCGCTTCCGACACAATCATAACAGATGGATCAGGAATGACTGGCGTTATGAATAAGTTTCAACGTATTTTAGGGCTGAAAATACATGAAAATTTCCATTTCCGCTTAAGTATACCTGAGGAAGAAAGACCAGTTGTTTTTATAACAAGCATGGAGCATCATAGCAATCATACTTCGTGGTTAGAAACGATTTGTGATGTGGAAGTTGTACCTAATTGTGCGAACAACGTAGTTGATTTAGATTCTTTAAGAGAACGACTTGAGTTTTATAAAAATAAACGAAGAGTAATCGGATCATTCAGTGCTTGTTCTAATGTATCTGGATTAATTACACCTTATCATAAACTAGCTAGACTAATGCATGAATATAATGGCGTTTGTTTTGTGGATTTCTCTGCATCTGCACCATATGTTGACATTGACATGCATCCTAATGATCCAATGGAAAAGCTGGATGCAATTCTGTTTTCTCCACACAAGTTTTTAGGAGGACCTGGTAGCAGTGGTGTTTTAATATTTGACTCTTCACTGTATCAAAATAAAATTCCAGATCATCCAGGCGGAGGAACTGTTGAATGGACAAATCCATGGGGTGAGAAAAAATACATTAACAATATTCGTGAAAGAGAAGATGGAGGTACTCCAGGGTTTCTGCAAACAATTAGAACAGCTCTTGCAATTAAGGTGAAAAATGCAATGGGTACAGCGAATATATTAAGTCGTGAAGAAGAATTGGCACATATCGTTTTAGAGGAGCTTAGAACAAGTGAAAATGTAATGTTACTTGAAGATTCAAGCAATCCAAGTTTAGGTTTTTATTCCTTTTATTTGAAAGATATTCATCATAATTTAGTCGTTAGATTATTAAATGATCGTTACGGAATTCAAGTGCGAGGTGGCTGTTCATGTGCAGGTACTTATGGACATATGCTACTAAATATAACAAAGGAAATGTCTAAAGCAATTACAGATGAAATTGATAATGGAAATATTAGTGTTAAGCCTGGTTGGATTCGTATGAGTGTTCATCCAACGACGACGAATGAGGAAGTAGTCGTATTCACTAATGCTTTAAAAGATATAATTCAAAATATTGGCGAATGGTCTAAAGATTATATTTATTTAAAAGAGAAAAATGACTTTATCCATAAAGACGAAGCAGTTATGGAAGTCGGTACTTATTTTGAGATTGAAATGACTGTAAAATCTTAAAATTTCAAAGTAACCCGAAAAAAAGATCACATTATTGTGATCTTTTTTGTTCATATCTACTTTTCACTCACTAAAAGAAGATTAATTTATATAAAATTAATTGATTGACATTATACCCTAAGGGGTATATATTCTAAATAAGAATATTGCACATATATTCTAAAATAAATGCTTAGGCTTTATTTAGTTTTCTGAGTTAGGGGTGATTTAATGAAATATGATGATCCAGTAAAAAATAGAATAAAGCGAATTGAGGGACAGATTCGTGGAATTTTAAAAATGATGGAAGAAGACAAAGACTGTAAAGATGTTATTACACAGTTATCAGCAGTTAAATCAGCTTTGGATCGTACGATTGGAGTAGTAGTAAGTTCAAACTTAGTTGATTGTGTCCGAAATGCGAATGAAAACGGGCAGGATGCCGAAGATTTAGTGAAAGAAGCAGTAAATTTACTTGTAAAAAGTAGATAAAATATAAATTGACACCATTTTTTATTTTTAATATCATATACCCATAGGGGTAATAGTATATATAAATATATTTTTTTGTTTTGTTGCATACCCTAGTGGGTATAAAGAACGATAAGGAGAAAGAATATGACAACTAAGAAAACTAATATTATTTTATTTAGTGGAGATTATGACAAAGCAATGGCTGCCTACATTATTGCAAACGGTGCAGCAGCTTTTGATCATGAAGTAACTATTTTTCATACATTTTGGGGATTAAATGCTTTGCGTAAAGGTGAGCATGTAGCAACAAAAAAAGGTTTTATTGAAAAGATGTTTGGAAAGATGATGCCTAGAGGCGCTGATAAAATGGGTCTTTCTAAAATGAATTTTGCTGGTTTTGGACCAAAAATGATTAAGGATATTATTAAAAAGCATAATGCACTACCTTTACCGCAATTAATTGAAATGGCTCAAGAGCAAGATATAAATTTAGTAGCATGTACAATGACAATGGATCTGTTAGGTCTACAAACTGAAGAGCTATTAGAAAATATTCAGTATGCTGGGGTTGCAGCCTATATTGGTGAAGCAGAAGAAGGTCAGGTTAATTTATTCATTTAAATTTGAAAGGATTTGAATAACATGAAAGAAATTACTGCGATTGAGCTTGAAAATAAATTAAAAACTGGAAAAGAAGTAAATCTTATCGATGTGCGTGAAGTAGATGAAGTTGCAGCAGGGAAAATCCCAGAAGCTATTCATATTCCACTTGGATTAATCGAATTTCGACTACACGAATTAGATAAATCAAAAGAATATATTATGGTTTGTCGTTCAGGAGCTAGAAGTGGTCGTGCGACGGAGTTCCTTCAATCTCATGGGTTTAACGCTAAAAATATGGTAGGCGGAATGCTTTCTTGGTTCGGCAACGTAGAATAATTTTTTGATTAAATATATACCCCAAGCGGTATTTTAAGTATGGAGGTTGTCAGATGGAACTGATTAAATCAAACGTGAAATTGGATGCAAAAGGATTAGCTTGTCCAATGCCGATTGTGAAGACTAGAAAAGCAATGAAGGAATTAGAAAATGGGCAAGTAATCGAGGTTCAAGCGACTGATAAAGGATCAAAAGCAGACATTAAAGCTTGGGCAGAAAGCACGGGAAATCAATACTTAGGAACAATCGAAAATGGAGAAGTATTACTTCATTATTTAAGAAAATCTTCAGATGAAAATACAATTGAAAAAAAGTTTGAAAATGTTGTTACAAACGATGATTTAAACGTGAAGCTACAAAATGAAAATATAATTGTTTTAGATGTAAGAGAAGAAGCAGAATATGTGTTTAATCATATACCAAAGGCGGTATCAATCCCTTTAGGTGAATTAGAGAACCGATTGTCAGAGCTAGATAAAGATAACGAAATTTATATCATTTGCAGAACAGGTAACCGTAGTGATTTTGCTGCTCAATTATTAGTTTCGAGTGGTTTTACAAACGTGTTTAATGTAGTACCTGGAATGACTGAGTGGTCTGGGGAAACAGTGAGCATAAAAGGTTAATCTAATTTTTTTTGAAAAATATTATACTATGGGGGGTATTGAGGATGGCAGTCAAATCAATGTCTGCAAAAGAGATTACAAAAAAAATATTTGATAAAGAAGAACTATTCATTTTAGATGTCCGAAATACTGACGATTTTAATGATTGGAAAATAGAAGGTTCAAATTTTGAACATTTAAATATACCTTATTTTGATTTACTAGATGGGGTTGAAGATATATTAGATAAGATTCCTACAAGTACAGATGTTTTAGTTGTGTGTGCTAAAGAAGGCTCTTCCATCATGATTGCAGAGATGCTTTCAGACGAGGGACTAGACGTAGCTTACCTTCAAGGCGGAATGAAAGAGTGGAGTGAACATCTAGAACCAGTAAAAATTGCAGATTTGAAAAACGGTGGAGAACTGTATCAATTCGTCAGAATCGGTAAGGGATGTTTATCCTATATGGTTATCTCAAGTAATGAGGCTGCTATTATTGATTCCACTCGAATGACGGACATCTACATTGATTTTGCAAATACGAAGAGTGCAAAAATTACAAATGTATTTGATACCCACCTTCATGCAGACCATATTTCTGGGGGAAGAAAAATTGCTGAGATTACGGGAGCAACCTACTGGCTACCACCAAAAGATGCTACAGAGGTTACTTTTGAATATAGTCCATTAGAAGATGGGAATAAGGTAATGATTGGTGAAACAGCAATCAGTATTGAGGCTTTTTATTCACCAGGTCATACAATTGGATCAACTTCATTTGTTATTGATGAAAAGTTCTTACTTTCTGGTGATATTTTATTTATCGATTCAATTGGAAGACCAGATCTTGCTGGTATGGCAGAGGATTGGGTTGGGGACTTACGCGAAACCCTTTATAAAAAGTACAGAAACTTATCGCTTGAATTAACCGTGCTTCCATCACACTTTATGGTGATTAGTGAATTGAACGAAGATGGTAGTGTTTATAAAAATCTCGGCTATTTATTTAATCAGAATCATGGGTTGAACATTGAGAGTGAAAGTGAATTTAGAAAGTTAGTAACTGAGAACTTGCCACCACAACCAAACTCATATCAAGAAATCCGTGAAGTAAATATGGGGAAAATTAGCTTAAATGAAGAAAAACAGAGAGAAATGGAAATCGGTCCAAATCGCTGTGCAGTACGATAATGAAACTTGGAGGGAAATAAAATGGAATCTACAAAATTATTAGATGCAAAGGGCTTAGCATGTCCAATTCCAATTGTAAAAACAAGAAAAGCAATTGCAGAGATTGAAGCAGGCGAAGTACTAGAAATTCATGTTACTGATAAAGGTGCTAAAAATGACCTTGCAGCTTGGGCTAAATCAGGTGGACACGAATTATTAAATTATACAGAAGAAGACAATGTTTTAAAATTTTGGATTAAAAAAGGATAAGTAAATAGATTAAGTGGAAAAGGAGAGTTAAGAGTTACATCTCCTTTTCTATTATAGGGGGACTTAAAATGGAGTGGACCTTAATTTTAGTACTTTTCTTAGTTGGTTTTTTTGGGTCCTTTATTTCAGGAATGGTAGGAATTGGTGGAGCAATTATAAATTATCCAATGCTCTTATTTATTCCTCCATTATTAGGATTTGCTGCTTTTACTCCTCATCAAGTTTCAGGTATAAGTGCTGTCCAAGTAGTATTTGCAACTTTAGGTGGAGTATTAAGCTATCGTAAAAGCGGTTTTTTAAACAAAAAAGTAATATTAAGTATGGGAATAAGTGTCCTAATAGGAAGTTTTCTTGGTGGATTCGGTTCAAATCTACTTTCAGAACATGGGATTAATCTTGTTTACGGAATTTTAGCAATGATTGCGGTCGTATTAATGTTTATTCCTCGAAAAAACGTCGAGATGTCAGCAGATGGTCAAATTTCAATTAATGTATGGCTTGCGGCTGGCCTAGCATTTGTTGTGGGCACTAGTGCAGGGATTGTTGGTGCAGGAGGAGCATTTCTGTTAGTACCAATCATGTTAACAATCTTAAAAATACCAACTCGTGTGACAATCGCTTCTTCACTTGCAATCACATTTATTTCTTCAATTGGCGTAACGATCGGGAAAATCTCTACTGGTCAAGTTGAAGTGTTGCCTACTATTATTGTTGTAATTGCAAGCTTAATCGCCTCACCATTAGGTGCAAAAATAGGCAAAAAAACAAAAACGCAGGTTTTACGAGGGATTCTGGCAGTTTTAATTGGTTTTACTGCTTTGAAAATTTGGTTTACGATTATTAAATCATGGATTAGTTGAATAACGGTTAACTGTAAAAAACAGAAAAACTATTGAGAGTTTTTCTGTTTTTTTATTGGCATGTATCACATTCCTTGCTTCTAACTTTTCGAATTACAGATTAGGAGAAATTAATAGGTTAGTGAGGAAGATCATAATCACCAATGCTTTTTTCATTGTTGTAACTGGAAAGATGATGGAAAAAGGACAAGTAAAAAATTAAATAATGTTCTTTAAGAATTAAAAGTAAGATTATGGTAAAATAATTTGAAGATTTGATAAATTCTATAAGGAATAAAGCTCTTTTAGTATAGCTACTACATTTTTCTAGGAACTACATAATTATATTATCATTAAGTTTTAAAGAGGGAGAAATTCATGCAAGAAGGGGAAATCATAAAATTTTATCGCAAAAGGGCAGGCCTAACTCAGGAGGAGCTTGGAAAAGACATTTGTACATCCACTCATGTTAGTAGAATTGAAAGAGGTGAAACTCAATATTCTAAAGAAATAATTGAGTTATTTTCTGAGCGCTTAAAAATTGACATACAATATGAAATTAACTACTTTAACAACATAGAAAAGAAGTTAAATAGTTGGCATACATCAATCATTAAGCAAAACATGATCGAGGTGGAGAAAGCCAAAAAAGATATTGAAAAAAATTATATCATTAATTTTTCTAAATATGCTCCGCTCTTCCAATTACTTCAAGCAAGATATTATCTCCTGCAGAATGATTTTGAAAAGACAAAAACCATTTTAAAGGATATCCAAAAAAAACATCCAGATCTTCCCCCTTTTGAAAAGAACTTGAAATGGCTTGTATGGGGCATTTTATATGGAAAAACTGATAACTACGAAAAGTCTATTCAAGTATTAAAAAATATCAATAAGAGTGAGTTGGGGAATCTAGAATACTATATCTACTTGTCACTAGCCTACTACCAGGTTAATCCTAAATCAATCATGACATATGTTTACGCAGAAAAAGCATTGAAGTACTTCAAGAAAACGTATAACTACTTAAGAGCAATTGATGCGGAGGCAATCTTACTTCTAATAAAAGGAAACGAAAAGAGCTTTGATTTTCAGGAAGTTTTGGAATCATATCATAACCTTATTGAAGCCTCTGAAAGAGTGAATGCACTTGATCGAAAAATCTTACTGCAAAATAACTTAGCAGATTTATACTTAAAGAGAAAAGATTTTGAAAACGCGCAAATATTATTTAAGGTGACACTTGATAAGGTAGATCGGTCTTCTTATAAATACGTTAAATACTTGTATAACTATTTGGAAAGTAGTTTTTTGGGGAATTTACTACAGAAAAATGATTTGCTTAAAAAAGCTAATGAAGGAAAAGCTATTGCAGAAAAATTGGACTCCAGTTTATTCAAAATATTATTCCGACTTTTAATCTATCTTATAGAGGATAAACTCGATCAGTATTATATTTTTATGGAGAAGACAGCCTTAATCTATTTCCAGTCAGTAAGTAATATGGTTGTTTTTAAAACATATGTCGAAAAATTATATAACAACTACATAGAAACTAAGAATTATGCGAAAGCAATCAATCTATCTAAGTTTATTTTAGAAGAGAATATTTAGGGAAGATAAAAGCACATATTTGATTAGACTGAACCCAATAAAGTAGATCGAGGCAACGTTGGTTTTAAAGGGTGTTATTTTATGCTATGCTTGTGTAACTTATTGCTGTTTCAAATATCTTTCATAAAAATTTGCTAATTTTGTACTAATTTAATTAAAATGGAACTAGTCGTTTTTTTTTTTAGTCTTTACGATAAATTTAAATTGAAATGGAGAATGAATTAGATGACAAATCAGAATGAAACGAATGCTTTACCGCCAAAAACATGTACAATTGAACGCCTTGTTACGCTTCAAGAGGATGTTGAAAAAGTATTGGCAGGACAAAAAACTGCTACTCGCCGAAACGGAAGATATGCAGATGTTGGGGAAGTGATGACCCTTCAAAATAATCAGTATGTTGTTGAAAAAGTTTATTCTCAAGCCCTTGGTGAATTGACAGATGAGGATGCTAAGCAAGAAGGCTATGCGACAGTAGAAGAGTATAAACAATCGATCCTTTCAATCCACCCTGGGATGCCTTGGTTGCCAAAAATGAGGGTATGGGTTCATGAGTTCCGTCTCATCCAAGAATAATTTTCATGCTGTATAGATTTCTTCTTTATATACATATTGCTAGTGTAATCCTATCGATTGGCCCTTTTTTTGTATTGATTCCGATACTCAAAAAGCTGCATACCTCAAAGTCTGCGATACAACAGATTTATTTGGATGTATTCCGGTTTGCTGTCAGATTGGCAAAGCATGCTGGGCATGTATTGGTTGGATCAGGGGTTTTGTTGGTACTAGTGGGTCATTGGTCGTGGAAGACATCTTGGATTGTGATGACGATTCTTCTTTTGGTGAGTTCATTATTTTTCCTAGCTAGAGCCTTTTCACCGACCATTCGGAAATTCAGTGAACCAACCCATGACCAGAAAATGCTAATTCAGAAGCTTCGTCGATCCATCTGGATTTACATCGTTCTATTGATGGTTATGCTATGGTTCATGGTAGTAAAGCCTGCATTATGGTAGGTATGATTCAATTAAGCAGACAGGTTCTCTTTTATCGGAGGCCTTGTCTGCTTTTTTGGTCTTCTTTTAAATGAAATGCTTATACAAACTCAAAAAATAAGTATATTGACCTATTTCAAATGGAATATAGAATAGGTTTTTTTGATTTGAATATAAAGGACCTAAGACCTTATTCATAAAAAAAATGCTATTTTAAAACACAATTTATTCTAAAAAACTTAAAAATAATTCTTGACGTATTATAAAAAGAGAGATAACATGAACTCAATAATTTAAAAACTTAATAAATTCTATTACTTATCCAGAGAGGTGGAGGGACTGGCCCTACGATACCTCGGCAACGGGTTTGTTGTTTCGAAACAAATACCGTGCTAATTCCTGCAAATCGTTTAAGCGATTTGAAAGATAAGAAGTAAAGTGGCTTATATATTATAACCCCTCTTCTTATCTGTCTTATTGGATAAGAAGGGGGGTTTTTTGATGAGTTGCCATAGGAGAAAAAGGAGAAAATATAATTATAAAACCTAGTTTTCGAATGTGTTTACTTAGTTATAATGTTTGGAATAACTTGCATTGGAGGAAGAAATTTGATTGAGATTAAAAATGTCTCCAAGGTTTATCCTGGAAGGCCACCAATTAAAGCTTTAAATAATATTAATATGAAAATTGAGAAAGGTGAGATCTATGGAATCATTGGCTTTTCCGGAGCGGGAAAAAGTACATTGATTCGTTGTTTAAATAGACTTGAAGAGCCAACAGAAGGATCAGTTCTGATAGATGGATTGAACTTAATGACATTAAATGATGAAGAGTTACGTAAGACACGTAGAAAAATTGGTGTCGTATTCCAACACTTCAATCTACTTTCAGCCAAAACGGTATTTGATAATATCGCAATGCCGCTATACCTTGAAGGAAAGAAGAAACGGGATGTTCAGGAAAAGGTAATGGAATTAATTGAATTTGTTGGACTGACAGGGAAGCAAGATGTATTTCCGGGGCACTTATCGGGGGGACAAAAGCAAAGAGTTGGAATTGCAAGGGCACTTGTAACAGACCCAGATCTGTTGCTATGTGATGAAGCTACATCTGCATTAGACCCTGAAACAACAAAGAATGTATTAGAGCTTTTAAGGAAGGTAAATAAATCCTATAATCTTACAATTTTTCTTATTACCCATGAAATGAGTGTAATTCGTGATTTATGTGATAAAGTGGCTGTCATTGATGATGGTGAAATTGTCGAGGAAGGTAATGTTTACGACGTTTTTACGAATCCACAAAAAAGTATTACAAAGAATTTTGTTAACACTGTATTACAAAATGAGGTGCCGTCTAAGTTATCGAAAACATTATCAAAGGGGAAATATTATCAATTAGTCTTCCTAGGTGAAAAGGCAGCCAATCCACTATTATCGGAGGTTCTTAAAAAATTCGATATTCATTTAAACATTCTTTATGGATCGATTACAGAGCTACAAGAAAGACCTTATGGGAATTTGCTTGTGGCACTAGAAGGAACAAAAGAGGAAAGCGCAAAAGCTATTAAATTTATTTCGGAAAAGGGGATAGATGTAAGGGAGGTTGAGTTAAATGGAGCTTAATTGGGAATTCTTTTGGCCGCAGTTTTTACAGGCAACTCAAGATACATTTCTAACTGTACTAGGGTCATTTATTTTTGGCACAATCATAGGATTGCCTTTAGGTATTATCCTAGTTGTAACAAGGCCAGGTCATATAATGGAAAACAAACCTTTATTTACGTTGTTAAATACCATTATAAATATTGTTCGATCTGTACCATTTATTATTTTACTAGTTGCCATTATACCGTTTACTAGATTATTGACGGGAACGTCCATTGGCGTAGTTGCAGCAATTGTTCCGCTTTCAATCTTTGTAGGGCCATATTTGGCAAGATTGATTGAGAATTCCATGCTAGAAGTGGATAAGGGAGTGCTGGAAACTGCCTATTCAATGGGAGCAACAAAGTTTCAAATCATCGTGAAGTTTATTTTGCCTGAAGCAATTCCATCGTTGATTCTATCATTTACAACAGCAACGATTGGATTGATTGGATCGACTGCGGCAGCTGGTGCTGTTGGTGCTGGGGGATTAGGTGACTTAGCTATTACATATGGTTATCAGCGCTTTGAAACATTGGTTATTGTCATTACAGTTGTTTTACTAGTAGTTATTGTTCAACTCATACAAAGTTTAGGAAATACGTGGTCAAGATACGTAAGGAGGAAAAGAGGATGAAAAAGTTTTTTACTATTTTTGCAGCATTATTATTAACGGTTTCGGTATTATCAGCATGTGGTTCTAATGTATCATCAGGTAATGGAAAAGAGAGAACAGTTAAGATTGGTATTAACGGTGATGATTATGAACTTTGGAATATTGTACAAAAACAAGTGAAAAATGAAGGGATTAAATTGAAAATTATATCATTTTCAGATTATGTTCAGCCTAACACAGCACTTAATGACGGTAGCCTTGATTTAAATTCTTTTCAAACGATTACTTATATGAACCAATTTAAAGGCGATCATAATTTAGATATTTCAGCGATTGGCTCGACAGTGATTGCGCCAATGGGGATTTACTCACATAAATTTAAAGAGCTAAGTGATATTCCAGATGGAGCAACGATTACGATACCAAATGATGTTACGAACGCTGGCCGTGCACTTAAACTATTACAATCTTCAAAGTTAATTAGTTTAGTAGATAATTTTGACCCTAAAGGAAGTATTGAACAAATTAAAGAAAATCCTAAGCATTTAAAAATCAAACCGATTGCTGCAGGGCAAACAGCTAGATCATTGGATGATGTGGCAGCAGCGATCATCAATAATGGATTCGCCGTTCAAGCGGGCTTAGACCCTGCAAAGGACCCACTTTATAAAGAAGATCCTAATGATAAAGCAGCTATGCCGTATATCAATGTTATTGCATCTCGTACGAAGAATAAAAATGACAAGGACTTTGCAAAGATTGTAAAGGCTTATCAATCAAAAGAAGTTCATGATTACATTATTAAACGTGACAAAGGTGCTACGGTTCCAGTAGTCATTACGATTGATAAAATTAAAAATCTATAAAGCTAGTTCATGCTTATTTAAAAGAATGGAAGGGAGAAAAGTTTAAATGACAGTCAAAATTGAAACACAAAGAGAGCAAATTGTGAAAAGTATTGAGGAATCGAAGGAAGTTTATCTTGAAATTAGCCACAAGATTCATGAGAAGCCTGAAATTGGCAATCAAGAATTTTTTGCATCAGAAACACATACTAAAATTTTAGTAGAAGCTGGTTTCGATGTCACACGTAATATTGCAGGGCATGAAACAGGCTTTGTAGCAAGAAAAACGTCATCTAAGCAAGGCCCAACCATCGCTTTTTTAGCAGAATATGATGCACTACCTGGTCTTGGTCATGCATGCGGACATAATATTATTGGGACAACGAGTGTAGCAGCAGGAATCGCTCTTGCTGAAGTCATTTCTGAGATCGGAGGAGAGGTTGTCATATTTGGAACACCAGCAGAAGAGGGTGGACCAAACGGAAGTGCAAAAGGGAGTTTTGTAAAAAATGGATTACTAGAAGACGTTGATGCAGCTCTTATGCTCCACCCAAGTGGTAAAACTGGTTTGTCGACTCCATCTTTGGCAGTAGATCCTTTAGACTTCCATTTTTATGGAAGAGCAGCACATGCTGCTGGGTCTCCAGAACATGGAATTAATGCTTTAGATGCAGTAATCCAGTTATTCAATGGAATTAACGCCCTTCGTCAGCAGCTTACTAGTGATGTTCGCATACACGGGATTATCACTCATGGAGGCGATGCACCAAATATTATTCCAGAGTATGCTTCAGCAAGATTTTTCATCCGTGCTAGTACTTGGAAAAGAACGGAGGAAGTATCCACTAAGATTCGTAATATTGCCGAAGGAGCAGCAATTGCAACTGGCAGTACTGTGAAAATTGAAAGATTTCAAAATGAAGTCCATGATTTTATTATCAATCAATCTCTTGATGAGATTGTAGGTGAAGAACTAAGCCTATTGGGTGAAGTAGTGAATAGCAAAAGCGGCGGGCTTGGATCTACTGATGCCGGAAACGTAAGCCACGTTGTTCCGACTTCTCACGCATATATTAAAATTGGACCTGATGATTTAATTGCTCATACGAATGAATTCCGTGAAGCTGCGAGGTCGCCACTTGGTGATCATGCTCTAGTTACGGGAGCAAAAGCATTGGCTCTAACGGGCTATCGTTTAATTACCGATAAAAACCTTTTGGAAAAGGTTCAAAATGAATTTCAGCAAACAGAAAAATAGTTAGCATGAACGGTCAGAAAGATGGACGGAATTACCATCTTTTTGACCGTTTTATTTTTGATAGCTCAGTCTAATGACGTTATTTCTTCTATTTATATAGTAGTCTTCTGTTAACTCCTTAGTAAATAATATAGATTTACATTACTCCATTTCAATTTTATCAAAACGTAACCTCAATTTTACTAAATCTTAAATTTTAAAGATTAAACTAAAACTTAGATATGTTTTCTACAAGTTTATCACTCTATAAATCTTTGATAGGGGTAATTTAATATGGTTTCTTTTAATAAAGTAAAAGATTTATCAGATGAAAGTGTTAAATATGCACAACAGCATCTAGCAAACGAAAGGACATATTTAGCATGGCTGCGTACTGCAATCTCAATTACTGGTGTAGGATTTTTAACAACTTCACTACACTTTACAATTAAAATTAGTGATAACCAATTCATTAATACATTAGCAATTTTTCTTGGCATATATGCATGTATTGTTGGTTTTATTACGGGTGTATTAGCTACTATTCAGTACAGTAAAAAGCGGAAAGAAATTCAAAATGGAAAATTTTTTCCTACTCATAATTCAATTATTCTTGTATCAATTCTATTTTCTTTTTTAATATTCATGATTGTGTTGTATTTGTCATTATTATTATTTAAATAGACCCGAATCGTTTCATTTTTTATCGGTAGTTTTTATAGGGATATTTTTATAAAAATCGAATATTACATAAAGTGGACACTAAAATGAATGGAGTGATTGATATTTTTTATCCTGAATCTCGGTTTGAATCGATTAATGGAATGGAACTTCATTTTACAGAATGGGGAGACAGAAAAAATCCAACAGTTGTTTGTTGGCATGGCTTAACTAGAAATGGCAGGGATTTTGATATTTTAGCTCATCATTTAGCTAAGGATTACCATGTAATTTGCCCAGATACGATTGGACGAGGATTAAGTCAGTGGAGTACTTCTCCGGAGCAAGATTACTGTTTTGAAAACTATGTAAATATAGCGGTTGGTTTATTAGATCGTTTAGAAATTGAACAAGTTCGTTGGGTAGGGACTTCGATGGGTGGAGCAATTGGAATGCGACTTGCTGGTACGCCGGAGCATCTAAATCGCATTTCTCATTTAGTATTAAATGATATTGGAGCAGGTGCTTCAGAAAACCAACCACAAGATATTGAAGGAATTAAGAGAATTATTAGCTATGTTGGTTCACCACCGCAATTTAAAACATTTACTGAATTGAAAAATTACTATAAATTAATTTATCATTCTTTTGGTGTTTCAAATGAAGAAGAATGGAATGACTTTACGCAAAATTCTTGCCGTAGAAGAGATGAGGGTGGAATAGGCCCAGATTATGATCCTAAAATTGCATTACAATTTCAGCATACTGAGGATTTAACTTTGTGGAATTACTGGGAAGCTATTCAGTCTAAGATTTTACTTATTCGAGGAGAAGTTTCGGACGTCTTGCCACTTGATGTAGCATCAAAAATGAAGGAAACGCAAAAGTTCCAAATGGAAACAATACCTAAAGTTGGTCATGCACCTGCTTTAAATACAAATGATCAAATTTCAATCATTGATAAATTTTTAAAATAAGTTTAGGTTTTATGCGATAGATTTGAAATTGTGGTTGTTCCATATGTCGGGTTATCTGACTAAGGAGCGGCCTTTTTATGTAGATTTAGCTGTGGGGATTATAGGTGCATTTTTTATTTGTAGTTGATATGATTGCCCCTTTTTTATAAATATTAAGTAGATTTTATTAATTTTTTATTCAATATGATATGAATTAGAGTGGTTTTCCATGTGGGAATAGCCAATATTGTACGATTTTCATGTCATAATACCTTAACTGGTATGGGTAATTTTTCGTCTTAATTGCGGTTATTAGGAATTTAATTGCAGATTCGCTATTTTTATTTGCGATTTTCAAAATTTAATTGCAGATTTGCTAATTTTAATTGCGGTTTTCGAAATTTAATTGCAGTTCATTGTTTTTTGCAGATCTAAGAATTCCCCACACTCATCTTTAATCAATACGATTGACTATGACGCTACGTAACCGTATAAACTGTGAAAAGAAAGGAGGAGAGATAATGGATAGTAAGTTTTATTATATAACCGAATTTGCCAGAAAAACTTCTATTTCTGTTAGAACACTACGATACTACGACAAAATTGGTTTATTAATACCAACAAATACCGATGAATCGGGATTTAAGTTATATACAGATTTTGATTTAGTTCATCTTCAATCAATACTTACCTTCAAATTTTTAGGTTTTTCTTTAAAAGATATTCAATCGATTTTAACGGAAAGTAGTTTAGATTTATCAAAGAAGTTAAAAGAACAAAAAGCAATGTTGAAAGCTAAAAAAGATCAAATTGATCAGATTGTTAATGTGATTGAGCAGGTAGAAACATCGATAAAATCTGATTCAATTGATTATGAAAGTGTTACAGAGTTGATTCAAATAGCACATTTTAATTTGAAGCCTGATTGGGTAAATAAATATTTATCAACTGAAGACCGAAAAGTGATGAGGAACATCGCCAAGCAGTCATATACTAAAGCTACTTTACAAAAATTAGCGAAGCGAGGATGGACTGAAGGAAACCATGTTCGTCATTTAAATGATTATCAATATTTTAGAAGCAAATTAACAGAGCTAGTTCAAGAAGGATATACAATTGAAAGTGTTGAAGCGCAAGGACTTGTTAAGTTTTTGATGGAAATGAATAGTCGTTATAGTCAAAATGATCCAGAAATTAAAGAGGGCATGAAAAAATCTTGGGAAAGATTTAAATCGTTACCCGAAGATCAAAAGCCAAAAACATATACAATTCCAGAATTTGAATTAGATTTTATTAGACAAGCTAGTATATATTATCATCAAAATCTAGATGGTCATAAATCATAAAAAACAGAAAAAACATTTGGGTTTTTTCTGTTTTTTACGTTTTAAGATTAAAGTGCATCAAATACCCAGATAGATTCTCTATAAGCAAAGCTTCTTTAAAAGTGAAAGTAAAAAAAGATTGAACAATTGTTCAATCTTTTTTGTTTCAATTTATTATTTAAAGAATGTTGCCCAAAGTAAATATACATTTAATACTGCAATAACTGAAGCAATCGACCAAGCCACTGATTTAAGCCAAGTTTTATTAGCAAATTTACCCATTTTCTTAGCGTCACTAGTGAACATAACTAGTGGTATAACCGCGAAAGATAACTGTAAAGATAAGATTACCTGACTTAGTATTAATAAATCCGCAGTTCCCTTTGCCCCGTAAAAATAAGTGACGATAAGAGCTGGTGTAACGGCAATTAAACGAGTTATTAATCTTCTTATCCAAGGTTTTAGCTTAATATTTAAAAAGCCTTCCATTACAATTTGCCCAGCTAGAGTACCTGTTAAAGTAGAATTTTGACCTGAAGCCAATAATGCCAATCCGAAAAATGTACTTGCTAAAGTCGTTCCTAGTAATGGAGTAAGAAGCTGGAATGCATCTTCAATTGATGCAACATTTGTATGACCCGATTTGTAGAAAGTTGAAGCAGCTAATATTAAGATCGCTGCGTTTACAAACAATGCAATCATTAATGCAACTGTCGAATCGATTGTAGCAAATTTAATTGCTTCTTTTTTACCAGCATCAGATACATCAAACTTTCTAGTTTGAACGATTGAAGAGTGAAGATATAAATTATGAGGCATAACAGTTGCCCCTAAAATTCCTAAAGAAATATAAAGCATTTTTGGATCTGTAATAACTTGAGAACTTGGAATAAATCCACCAAATACAGCTTTTACATCAGGTTGAGACATAATCAATTCAAAAACAAAACTACCAGTAATTAATATGATTAATGAAATAACAAAAGCCTCGATATACCTAAATCCTTTATTTTGTAAAAGTAAAACAATGAATATATCTAAAGTTGTCAAACAAATTCCATAAAACAACGGAATACCAAATAATAGATTTAAAGCGATGGCTGACCCTATTAATTCAGCTAAGTCACATGCAGCAATTGCGGCTTCACAAAGCACCCAAAGCATAAATGATACAGGTTTACTGAAGTGGTCTCGACATGCCTGAGCTAAATCTCTACCGGTAACGATACCTAATTTAGCAGCTAATGATTGTAGAATGATGGCCATAAGATTAGAAATTAAAATAACAGATAATAAATTGTAATTAAATGCAGATCCACCTGCTATTGAAGTTGCCCAGTTTCCAGGGTCCATATATCCAACTGCAACTAAATATCCTGGGCCAGCAAATGCTAGAAACTTACGAAAATTACTAGCTTTCTTTGGAACAGATAATGAACGATGAACCTCTTGCAAACTAGGTTGTGTATGTTCCTGTCTCCATCCGGCTTCTTTATATATGACTTTTTCTTGTGATTCTTGTGACATGTTTCCCACCACCTGTTTTATTGTACACATCAAATAGTTTTTCCCTAGGGAAAGTTTTTTAAATTATATGCTGATTTTAACACAATAGTTCCCAATTGTAATAAAAAATTTTTGATAACTTCGTAAATTTTTAGTAAACAGATAATATACGTAGAATATTTTCCTTTTCTTTGTTTCTGCTTTTTTACTATTTCTTATGCAATTCATTCAGATTATTCTTTTTTTTAAGCATGCTGAAGTTTATTTTCAAGTTAATTATTTTTAAGTGTGATATACTAATCAAAAAATTCAGTTATATTCGTTGGTGATAATAAAAAAATTAATATATTTGGGAGAGAAATCCATGAAGTTTGTATTAGTATTCGGGCCTCAGGCTGTGGGGAAAATGACTGTAGGACATGAATTAGAAAAAATAACAGATTTGAAATTGTTTCATAATCACATGACAATCGACTTAGTTAGTAAGTTCTTTGATTATGGAACAAAAGAGGGAAGTAGATTAGTTAATTTATTTCGAAATGAAATATTTGAAGAGGTGTCAAAAAGTAACTTATATGGAATTATTTTTACATATGTGTGGGCTCTGGATCAAAAGTCTGATTGGGATTATGTCGAGAAAGTTTGTACTATATTTGAGTCAAAAGGGGCAACAACCTATTTTGTTGAACTAGAAGCAGAACTAGATGAGAGACTTGTACGAAATAAAACTCCTCACAGATTAGAGCATAAACCAACAAAAAGAGATATTGAATGGTCTGAAGACAATTTAATAAAGACAATGGATAAATACAGATTAAATTCAATAGAAGGGGAAATTCAGAAAGAAAATTATCTAAAGATAACTAACACAAATATGAGTGCAGAAGAAGTAGCTAAATTAATTAAAGAAAGATTTAGTTTGTAAGTAGAAAGTAAATAGATTTACTGCTAACTTTTATTTTAATAATCTTTTCCCATTATTGAAGGCAAAGTAATCAAATTACTTTTGTTTCGATAATGGGTTTTTTCTATCGTATAACAATAGATTTATGGGTATAAATTTACTTCAGCACAACTTTGTAACCTTTATCTTACATCTATTGTTCCCAATCTCTAAACAGAATGTAAGCGGTTTATAATATGATAAAAACAGGAGGTAAAGCCAATGATCATTGAGAAACGCCCCGCAATACTATTGGACCACTTACTTAATTTAAATCATACGACAATGAATCAGGTAATGAATTCTACGCAGTTAACAAGAAGGCAGGTTTCATATGATTTGGACAAAATTAATTACTGGTTAAAAGTAAAAGGATTGCCTCCCATTGAGTACAAAGGTATTCATTACATTAAAATGCCAGAAGATGTTACTCAGTTTTTTAAAGAACAAAAAAACAAAGAATTAAAGAAAGATTTTATTTTTACAGAAGAAGAGCGTCAAATAGTAATCTACTTGTATTTAATTATCCGTAAGGAATCAATTTCAACAGCTCATTTAACTCAACTATTGGGAGTTAGTAAAAATACAACAATCTCCGATGTGAAAAAGTTAAATGAAATAATCGGTACTCAGTTAGTAAAAATTGAATACTCAAGACAAAATGGTTATCACTTAGAAGGCACAGAATTTGATAAGAGAGTTTTACTTATGCAATTCCTATCTCGGCTTTTACAAATACCATATGGTGAAAAAATTATAAATTATATTTTAAAGGATCGAGATAGACTTTATGAATTCGTTGATATGCATAATGTGCTAATACAAATTGAAAAAGATTTCAATCTTCAATTTGTAGAGGAACGTTTAAAGCAGTTTGTTTACTTTCTTATTTATTATTTTTATCGCCAGACAGAAAAAAAGTTTGTTTTATTTCATCCTGATGAAATCCAAATTCTAAAGCAAGATTCAATGTGGTTAATAGCAGAGAAGATTAGTCAACTTCTTCAAATTGATGGAAATGATCCAGAAATTTGTTATCTTACAATTCAATTATTAGGTTTATCTTTAGGGAGAAACCAAGTTCAAGATGATGATCGTGGCTTACTTTTTAAGCTATGTGAACAATTAGTGTTCGACTTTGAATCAAAGGCTTGTATTGCTTTTGAGAAAAAGAATGAAGTAGTTAGTACATTGTATCAACATTTAAAACCAGCTTATTTTCGCATGAAATATAGAATTCCTATTTTTAATCCTCTACTTTCTCAAATTATGAATGAGCATAAAGAACTTTTTACAATTGTAAAAGAATTGCTTTCTCCAATCGGTACTCTTTTAAGTATCACGATACCCGAGGAGGAAATTGGCTATATTACGATTCACTTTGGTGCACTTTTAGAGAAACCCAAAAAGGTTCTTCCGCAAAAGAAACGTGCAATCGTTGTTTGTCCAAGTGGAATTAGTTCCTCATTAATGGTCAAGCACCAACTTGAGGCACTTTTTTCTGAAATTATCGTAGAGAAAATATTATCATTACAGGAATTTAAAGAAGGAAATTTCAATGAATATGATCTAATGTTTTCCACAGTTGATTTAGAAACAAAGATACCATGTTTTAGAGTTAAACCAATTATGACACCGAGTGAAAAAAATAGCATTGTCAATGAAGTTTACCAGTATTTATTTGGGATTCAATATTATGATCTTTCAATGAATGAACTAATTCAAACGATTGAAAAGTATGCGAATGTTTACGACGAAGTGGGGTTGAAAGCTGCTTTAAGTCAAATTACTTTTCATAAAAAAGTAGATATATCTAGGAGGAGACAACCTGTGTTACAAGATCTATTAAAAGAGGAAACAATTCAAATGATTAATCATCTTTCAAATTGGGAAGATGCCATAAAAGTTGTGGCCGATCCATTGTTAAAGAATGGAGCAATTAATAGGTCATATGTAGATGCGATGCTAGAAAATATAAAAACGATGGGGCCGTATGTAGTAATAGGTCCTGAGGTTGCCATTCCACATGCTCGACCAGAAATGGGAGTAAACAAAGTAGGAATGAGTTTTTTAAAACTGAACAAGCCAGTATTCTTTTTAAATGATGAAAAGTATCCTGTTCGACTATTGTTTTGTATTGCAGCAATAGACAATAAAACACATCTGAAAGCTCTTTCGCAGCTGACAAAGTTACTTAGTGAAAAAGAGAATATTGAACTTCTGAAGGAAGCAGAATCTTCAAATGTATTAGTGGAATTATTTGAACACTATTCAGCAGTTAATTGATCTTCAAGTTTAATAGATTAGTTGAAAAAAATGGAGGGGTACGTTATGAAAATTTTAGCAGTATGTGGCTCAGGATTAGGAAGTAGCTTTATGTTAGAGATGAATATTGTTCAAATATTAAATGAGTTAGGAGTAAGTGGGATTGAAGTAGAACATTCAGATCTTAGTTCTGCTACGCCTGACTCAGCAGATGTTTTTATCGCGGCAAAGGACATAGCAGAAGGTATGGGGCATTTAGGTGAGGTTGTTGTGATTGATAGCATTATCGATATGGATGGTCTTCGTACGAAGTTAACACAAGTTCTTCAATCAAAAGGCTTATTTTAAATTTTAGGATTAATTTACATCAAATATTATTTATAGGAGGTTTTGTTCGTGGAAGCAAGGTTTCTGAAATTAATTATGGATGTATTAAGTCAACCGGCAGTTTTAGTAGCACTAATTTCACTTGTTGGACTTATTATTCAGAAAAAGCCTACAAGCGAGATTATTAAAGGGACAACTAAAACTTTTTTAGGATTTATCGTAATTTCTGCCGGGGCTGGAATTGTCGTGGGCTCACTAGACCCTTTTGGTAAGATGTTTCAAGAAGCGTTTCATGTTTCAGGTGTAGTTCCAAATAATGAAGCAATCGTAGCAATGGCACTATCAAAATATGGTTCATTCACTGCCTATATTATGTTCTTTGGTATGGTTGCAAACATTATTATTGCTCGATTTACTAGACTAAAATATATATTTTTAACAGGTCACCATACATTATATATGGCTTGTATGCTAGCTGTTATTTTAGTAGTTTCAGGATTAAAAGGTGTCCCACTTGTAATCGTTGGTTCACTAGCACTTGGTTTAATTATGGCTGTTTTCCCAGCTTTAAGCCAACCGTTTATGAGAAAAATTACAGGTAACGATAATGTAGGATTTGGACATTTTTCAAGTTTAGGTTATGTTCTTTCCGGTTTAGTTGGAAAGGTAGTCGGCAAAGGATCACGATCGACAGAAGAGATAAAATTTCCAAAAGGATTAGGATTTTTACGTGATAGTTCCGTTACGATTGCGTTAACAATGACAATTATATACCTTGTTATAGCACTTTTTGCTGGTCCTACTTATATAGAGAAGGAACTAAGTGGGGGAACTCATTATCTTGTTTATTCATTAATTCAATCAGTTACTTTTGCTGCGGGTGTCTTTATTATCTTATCTGGTGTGCGACTTGTTTTGGCTGAAATTGTACCAGCATTTAAAGGGATATCAAATAAATTAGTTCCTAATTCAAAACCTGCACTTGATTGTCCTATTGTTTTCCCATATGCACCAAATGCAGTTTTAATTGGTTTCTTTTGTAGCTTTCTCGGAGGAATTGTAGGAATGGTTTTCCTTGGTCTAACAGGATCTATTATCATTTTACCAGGGGTTGTTCCCCACTTCTTTACTGGAGCTACAGCTGGTGTATTCGGTAATTCTACTGGGGGGATACGAGGAGCAACGATTGGATCATTCGCAAATGGTTTGTTAATTACGTTCTTGCCTGTCTTTTTATTACCAGTTCTAGGTGACTTAGGATTTGCAAGTACGACATTCTCTGATGCAGACTTTGCTACATCAGGTATCATTTTAGGGCATATTGCTAAGTCATTTGGAGCAACCGGTGTAACGGTAACAGTAGTAGGTTTAGTTGCAATAGCTGTGTTGTTTGGATTATTCAAAAAAGATCGTAACAACAGTAAATCTGCAAACATCGAGGCTTAATTAATATGTCACAATACGAATCTACTAAGATCTAAAATGAGCTAAATTATGAAAATGATGTATGTTGTATTTTATTGATTAAAGGAGGATTTCGATTGAAATTCAATCTTCAAAAAATAGAAGCATTTCGTGACGAAATTCGCTATCTAACTTTAAAAGAACTATATAATCTTGGTTTTGGACATTATGGTGGAAGCTTATCAATTATTGAGACTTTAGCAGTTTTATATGGTGAAGTGATGAAGGTCGATCCCAAAAACCCTTCATGGCAGGAAAGAGATTACTTTATACTATCAAAGGGTCATGGTGGACCTGGACTATACGCAACATTGGCTTTAAAGGGATATTTTCCTGAAGAGGTTTTATACACTTTAAATCAAAATGGGACTACACTCCCTTCCCATCCCGATCGAAATTTAACGCCTGGTATTGATATGACAACAGGATCTTTAGGACAGGGTATATCAGCAGCAGTTGGAGTGGCTTTGTCTCATAAACTTTCTGAAATGGATAATTATACTTATTGCATAGTAGGTGATGGAGAGCTTAATGAAGGGCAGTGTTGGGAGGCACTTCAATTTGCTGCGCACCATAAATTAAACAACTTATTTGTTTTTGTTGATGACAATAAAAAACAGCTTGATGGGTTAACTAAGGATATTATTGATCCATTTGATTTTGTAGAAAAATTTAAGGCTTTTGGTTTTTACACATTAAAAGTCGATGGAAAATCAATTGAACAAATTTATGCCTCGATTATGAAGGGGAAATTTCAGAGCGACAAACCAATTGCAATTATTTTAGATACGGTTAAAGGTCAAGGTGTTAAATATTTAGAAGAGAAAGCTGATAACCATCATATACGGCCCAACCAAGCGGATGAAGAAGCTATTTTAGGAGCAATTACTGAACTAGGAAATAAACTAGGAAGGGTCGTGAATTCATGATTCAAACACCATTTAAGAGTTATGAATTAGATCGTATAGAAATGAGACAAATGTATGCCAATACACTACTTGAAATGGCGCAGAAAAATCCAAATGTAATTGCCCTAGAAGCTGATTTAATGAGTGCAATTACTACAAGTAAAATTATTGGTGAAATACCAAAACAATTAATAAATTGTGGGATTATGGAAGCGAATATGATGGGAGTAGCTTCTGGTCTATCACTCACTGGAAAAATTCCTTATGTTCATACATTTGCGCAATTTGCTACTCGTCGAGCGTTTGATCAATTGTTCGTTTCAGGTGCATATGCAAGATTGAATATAAAAATATTAGGTTCTGATTCGGGGGTTACTGCAGAGCATAATGGTGGGACACATATGGCATTTGAAGACTTAGGACTTGCTCGTTTAATTCCAAATGCAAATGTATATGAAGCAAGTGACGCCAATCAACTTGGGTGCTTACTCCGCAAAGTTGAGAAGGAATACGGGATTCATTATATCCGAACAATTCGTAAAAAAGCTGTCAAACTTTATGATGAAAACGAAACATTTGAATCCGGTAAAGGTAAGGTCCTTCGAAATGGTGAAGATGTAACAATCATTGCAAGTGGCATTATGGTCGCTGAATCGTTGAAGGCTGCTGACATACTTCAGGGAAAAGGAATTGAAACAAGTGTAATCGATATGTTTTCAATAAAGCCAATAGATAAAGACTTAATCGTAAAATATGCTAACAAAACAAGGGCAATTGTCACGGCTGAAAATCATAATGTTATAGGCGGTTTAGGTAGTGCGGTAGCAGAAGTATTAAGTGAGCATTGTCCAACTAAAATGAGACGAATCGGGATTAAAGAACAATTTGGGCAAGTTGGCAAGGAAGACTATTTAAAGGAATTTTATAAGTTAACGGCAAATGACATTGTTAAGAATGTAGAGGAATTAAAAAACTAGAAAAAGTTATCAATTTTAGGAAGTTGTTTTTACAGCTTCTTTTTTTTACATATTAAGAATTTATAAATTGAGAGCGGAGAAGAAAGATTAATTGTTAAAGAAAATTTAAATGTTATGAATGACTTACTTAATTTAATAGAAAGATAGAAAAACCACCTAATTTAAATAGGTGGCTTTTTGTTTTTTATTAGTTGCTGTTAGGATCAGTGTCGTCGTAGTATTTACCATCACCAGTTTGAGCATTAAATGTCCAATCAACTTTTAGCTTGTCCCCTTGGAATTGGTTTTGGTCTTTTCCATTATCAACAAACTCGAATAATACAAAAATCTTTTCTTTTTGTCCTGCTGCAATGCCATCTGGATCTTTTGTACTACCTACAAATTGATTAATTGCCGTTAAATCAGGAGTTTGATTTTGTAAGTCATATAATGTAGTTTCAACGATTTCATTTGTAGCACTGCTTGTGTTGTACATAATTGTTACTTTAATATGCTTAGCAAGGTCTTCTGTGTTATTATTTTTTGCGTCCTCAACTTGATATTTAGTGTTTAATAAAACTTTGTTAATATCTAGAGTTCCATTGTTTTCTAATGTAAATTCACGATATACTTCATCACCAGGTTTTAAATTGCTTATGTTAACAACAGCATTAGGGTTCATCCCTAAGTCTAATGTACCTGCTGCAAATGTATTATCAGTTTTAACTGTATCGCTGAAATATGCAAAAGTACCTCCACTAATTAATGACAAACCGACTGCTCCACTCATTACAACTTGACCAATTCTCTTAGTAAAACTCATTTCATTTCCCCCTTAAGGTTTATTTATTAAACTCTTAAGCTTTTATTTTGTACTTAAGAGATCTAACCAACTTCATCCTGCAGTTTTTTGTTCAAACTCTTTTCTTAATTGGAATAAATTGCGTAGCGCTGAAAGAGTTAAAAGGATACCTGGAACAATTAACAATAGTGCTGATCCAGCTTTTGAGCTTACAAAATTTAATGCATAGCCAACATATGGAACCGTGAAATTAGAATATTTTCCTACAATATTCTGAGGATACACAGTCCATAAGTCTTGGGCGTTATTGTTATCACCCTTTGTTTTATATGAAGTTTCACCATTTTTATGATGGACGGCAGCTATTCTGTGGGTGATCAACTTATTGTCCATTTGAAAGGTAACAATGTCGCCTTTTTGATATGATGATGGATTTGCACCTAGCTTAACAGCAATTATTGAACCAGTATGAAATGTAGGTTCCATTGATCCAGATAAAACAGCTTTTAATTGATAGCCTAAAATGGTAGAATCTCCACCTGTAAACCTTGATGAAATCACAATAAAAGCTAAGAAACACAAGATGACAATAGAAATACTTTTAAAAATAGTACCTACAATTGATAAAATTTTCTTCAACATGAGAGATCACCTATTCGTTTGGAATTTATTTACTGAATTATTAGAAATTTAATCTGACTTTGTATCCGTATTGGTACGATCAGAATCCTGGTTCGGAATTGAATCGGTATCGGAATGATTAGAATCCCGGCTCAGAGATGAATCTGTATCGGAATGATTAGAATCCCGGCTCAGAGATGAATCTGTATCGGAATAATTAGAATCCCGGCTGGGAGATGAATCTGTATTGGAATGATTAGAATCCTGGCTCTGGGTCGATTCGGAATTAGAATCTTTAGAATCCTGACTCGGTATTGAATCTGTATCTGAACTATCAGAACTTTGGCTCTGACTTGCACCTGTAGAATTTTTAGGTTCATTAATATCGTTATTAATCTTTTCATTACTTTCATTGAGCTGGGTTTGAATTGTAGATTTAATTGACGCTATCTTTTGTAGATTAATTGACTCATTTAATTGGTGGATTAGTTGGTTAACAACCTGATAGCCTTTTCTCTCGTATTCATAGTTACTTTGTTCAGTTTCTGGAAGTTCATGAATTTGATTGTGATAAGAGTTCAACTGCTCTTGAATACTTTGTAAACTCTTAATCTCATTATTTATTTCATGTTCCTCATTGAGAACAGTAGTAAGTAAATTTGATAATTCAGTGTCTGTACCAGTAATAGATATCTTCATGATCGAATCATATAATTGATTAGCTCTTGTTGAATGATTTTTTGCGGCTAGTTCTAGTTGTTGGATTGTTTTAGGAAACACAATGGCTGCTGAAACGACTTGTTCTGAAGATGCTTGACTAGAAAAGGTTGCCTCCGTTTGACCAACTGTTTGCATTGCCAAGTAAAATTGAATAGAACATAAACTTACGATAATGGAGACTTTTTTCCTTGCTTGTTTCAAATTTTCACTCCTTTGCAAAAGCCCTGTTGAAATTCATTATTGCTCAGTTGTCAGAAAATTGAAACCGGGTTATTTTTGAGTCGATTTATGGTAGTTTTTTGTCAGAATTAGTCATTTTTAGGATGAAAAGCTGTAAAACCACTATAAAAAGAACCCGGGTTTGACGTATTGATTTAATTTCGAATATTCTCAATAATGAAAATTGCAGTCACAACAAAATTAAATAAGGGGTGAAAGTTTTGAAAATGAAAAAAGAGAAAAGAATGAGAAAAAAAGCAATACCAGCAGTAATGGCATTAACTGTGGCTTTTAGTGGGGGATTAACAACTTTACCTTCATTTGTAAATGTAAAAGCTAGTGCAGCTACAGTAAATCAAGCTTTAAGTAAGGAAGAGGTAGTAAAAGCGTACCTGAATTCAAAGGTAAAAAGTCTTGCAAGATCAGCTTCTCCATGGGAACAATTTAAGATTGTTAGTGAAGAAGCTAACAGTGTGACTGATACTTACCATGTAAGAACAATTGAACAATATAAAGGAATTCCAATTTATGGTTCAGGACAAACTGTAGCATTAGACACAAATAACAATGTATATGCATCATTTGGTGATGTAAATCAAACATTATCTCGCGCAATTATTCCGACTGAAGCTACAATTTCTGAGGACGATGCTGTAGCAACTGCGAAAGAAAGTATTGATTCACAAATCGGAGTTGTTAAAAATTATGATGGAATTGATACACAATTAACGATCTATCCATATGAAGGGAAGTATCACTTAGCGTATTTAGTTAAGGCTTCAACTTCTGTTCCAGCACCAGGATATTTCCATTATTTTGTAGACGCTACAAGTGGTGAAATCATTAATAGCTTTAATGCAATTGATAATATTGATGTGTCAAAGCTTACAGTTACTACTGGAAAGGGCTTGGACGTATTTGGTAAAATGCAAACTTTCCCAGTTGGAAAAGACGCATCAACTGGTTCTAGCTATTTATATGGTGGATCAGTTACTGGTTCTACAACAAAACCTACTATCGTACCACTAGCAACATTTGATGCTCATCGCATGCCTGAAAATTCATTTATCATTTTATCAGCACTTTTAGGATTTACTGGCTTTGAAGTAACAACAAATAGCCCAACTAACTTCTTCTATGATCCTGCTGCAGTATCAGCTCATGTTAATGCTGATAAAGTAAACAAATATTATCAAAATGTATTCAAACGTAACAGTTTAGATGATAAAGGTATGGCTTTAATTAGTACAGTTCACGTTGGAGCAAAATGGAATAATGCAGCATGGAATGGAAAACAAATGTTATACGGAGATGGCGATGGTGTTGTTTTAGGCGCACTTTCTGGTGGATTAGATGTAATCGGACATGAAATGACACATGGTGTGATTGAAAAGTCTGGACTTGATTTAACATATCAAGGAGAGTCTGGAGCACTTAATGAGTCATTAGCAGACATCTTTGGAACATTCGTTCAAATCTATACAACAAAAGTAAACGAGTGGGAAATGGGTGAAGATGTTTACACTCCAACTAAACCAGGTGACGGTGGTCTACGTTCATTAAGCGACCCAGGTTCAGTACGTGTAAGCACGAAATATATGCCTTCAGGTTACTATCCAGATACTTATCAAGATCGATATTTAGGTACTGAAGATAATGGTGGAGTGCATATTAATAGTGGTATTAACAACAAAGCTGCATATTTAATTACTCAAGGTGGTACAAATAATGGCTATACGATCACTGGAGTTGGTGTAAATAATGGACAAAAAATTTACTACCAAGCTTTAAAATATCTAACAGCTGATTCTAACTTTAAAGAAATGAGAGCAGCAGTAATTCAGGCATCACGTGATTTCTTCCCTGATAAAAATGGAGTACCTTCTGCTCAAACGAAGGCTGTTATGGATGCATATACTTCTGTAGGTGTTTACGAATAATAAAATTAAACCATGAACTAGTTTGCCTGTTCATGGTTTTCTTATTTTCTGTTAAATTTTTCCTATGTTTTTTAAAATGAATACTAAGTAATAATTATTAATTTTACATTAAATTATCCTCATAAATTGTGTGAATAGCATGATGGAAACTAAGTTGAACTATTGTATATTTAGTATAAGTTTTAGGATAGGAGGAGCAATCAATGATCGAAGGGGAAGTTATAAAATTTTATCGTACTAAAGCTGGACTAACTCAAGAAGAACTAGGAAAAGGAATCTGTTCTTCCAAGCACGTAGGAAAAATAGAAAGAGGGAATACATCCTACTCATCTGAGATTATTACCTTGTTTTCTGAACGATTACAAATTGATATTCGAAAAGAAATTGCTAACTTTGAAAATCTTGAAAATAAACTACTAAACTGGCAGACAGCAATAATTAAACTAAGAATGAAGGAAATTGATTCATATAAAAAAGAGTTAGAAGAAAGCCCTTTTATTAATTCTCCAAAATATGATGCTTGGTATCAATTGCTACTAGCAAGATATTATCTCTTAATGAATGACTATAAAAACACTTATACAATTGTTCTAAATATACAAAGAAACTATAAAGACCTACCTCCTTTTGAAAGAAATCTTCTTTTGCATGTAATTGGAATTTATTATTTAAATAATTACAATAATTCAAGTACAGAGAATCATCATAAAGCAATACAAACTTTAAAGAAGATTGATATAAACGAGTACGGTAATCCAGAATACTACTATCATTTAGCAGTAGCATATGGATGGGTCGATTCTAAGGTAATGGCTTATGTATATGCAGAAAAATCGCTTAAATATTTTAAAGATACAAGTAATTATTTACGTGCCATAAATGCTGAATCAATTATGCTTTTACAATCAAGCAACGATGGGCACTTAGACTTTAAAAAATTGAAACAATCATACAAAAATCTGATTCATGATAGTGAAACGCTCAATGCACCAGATAAAACAGGGATGTTGTTAAATAATTTTGCTTTGGAATATTTTAAAAGAAAAGATTATGAAAAAGCGCAAAAGTATTATAAAGCAGCATTACAATTGGAAAAAAAGCCAACGGTAATTTATCTTCAACGACTGAATAATTATCTTAAAAGCTCATTTGAAGGTAAATTAATGCGCAAATCTGCCTTATTAAATAGTGCCCAAAAAGGTCTAACAATCGCAAAAAATTTAAAGAATCAACATTATCAAATCCTTTTTACATTACTAATCTATTCGATAGAAAATAAAACGGAAGAATATATACAGTACATAGAAAAAACTGCTTTTCCATATTTTAAGTCACGCAATCATACTATATTCATGAAACGATATGGTAAGGAGTTGTATGATTATTATGTGGAAGAAAAAGAGTTTGAGAAGGCAGTCGAAATGTCTAACTTCTTAATAGGTGTTATTAAAATACATAACTAAAGGACTGTTGTTGGACAGTTCTTTTATTATTTATGTTTTCAAATTAAAGAAGTAGTGTAAAAGTAAAAAAGTTCCATAAAGGAACTTTTTTTGGGTTTTTATTATGTTGAAATAATAATATTAAAAATAGGGACAAATCTTACTATTTCTAACACAATTCTATTATGTTTGACTCTTTTCGAAATGGTTGTTGTTTATAAACCGATCATTTTTAAAGCACAGAGTAAATAAAGAAGCTGATCAGAAACAAGGTGTGGGGTTTCTGTAGGAGTATCAGAAAAAGTGAAAATTTGAGATGCCTCCTAAAGTAAATTCAACTAGACATCTCTAAAACGGCAACAAGATTTACGAAAACAGCCATTATAACTATATATTAATTTTATGTTTAAAATTAAAGAAATGTATGGGGGACAAACTATATTACAAAACTTTTTTTATTCACGTTATAAAAAATCCGCATTTTGCCAATGAAAAATAGAAAAAGGATATTAAAATTAAAATATGATATGATTTTTTAAATAATTGTACTAATTATAAAGAATGGGGATAAATTATGATTCGAATTTTAATTGTGGATGATGATTCTCATATAAGAGAGTTACTGAAAATGTATTTACAAACTGAAGGCTATACGACATTTGAAGCGGCTAATGGAGATGAAGCTTCTAGATTGCTTGAAAATCAACAAATTAATTTAGCGATTGTAGATATAATGATGCCAGGTAAAGATGGTTACCAGCTTTGTGAGGAAATAAGAGAGTATTATGATTTTCCGGTAATATTGTTAACTGCAAAAAGCGAGCTTTCTGATAAAGAAAAAGGGTTTGCAGTAGGCACAGATGATTATTTGACCAAGCCCTTTGAACCAAAAGAAATACTTTTCCGGATTAAGGCATTGCTAAGAAGATACAATATGATTAGTGCTCAAAAAATAAAACTGAACGAAACGGTTATCGATCGAAAAAGCTATGAAGTTTACTGTAATGGAAAATTACTTATGCTTCCAATGAAGGAATTTGAATTATTATCTCAATTGGCAAGTTATCCGGATCGAATATTTACTCGTGATGAGTTGATCCAATTAATTTGGGGTGCTGATTTTGAGGGTGATGATCGAACAATAAATGTTCATATTAAACGTTTACGTGAAAGATTTTCTACTTTAACGGATGACTTTAGTATAAAAACTGTTAGAGGTGTTGGTTATAAATTGGAGGTCACCAGAAAGTGAAAACTTTATACATAAGAATTGTTCTTACAATCCTCGGTGTTATGATTTTTAGCAGTTTATTGGCTTTCTTTTTTTCAAATGTGTATTACCACTATAATCTAAAGCCTTATAATGATAAAAAATTAACTAAAATGGCTTTAGATGTTGGTACTTTTTATGAAAAAAATAATGATATCGAATTAAGCAATTACTTAAAAAGTATTAGTAAATTAGGTTATCAAATTTTATTAGTAGATCCTCAAGGAAAACAATCCTTTTATGGAGGGTCTTTTAGAGAAAAGAAATTTGATCGTAAAGTAATTGATTCGGTTTTAAATGGAAATGTATATCATGGTATTGCCGAATTTCCAACATCATTATTTGTGACTGGTTTTTTTGATAATACATTGAGTAATACAGTTGGTGTTCCTATAAAATCGAGTACTAATCATTTGGCTCTTTTTATGCGACCAAATGTACAGCTTCAATTTGGTGAATTGCGTATACTCTTTTCCATACTCCTTTTACTGACAATCGTATTAAGTATTATATTCGTTTTAGTTAGTACAAGATATATTGTTAAACCGATTATTAAATTAACTGAAGCAACTAAAAAGATTGCAGAAGGAAAATATAATGTTCAATTGCAAATTAAACGCCAAGACGAAATAGGAAAACTTGCTAATCACTTTTCGCATATGTCACAAAAATTAGGACAAATTGAGGCGATGCGTCAGGAGTTTGTTTCAAATGTATCTCATGAAATCCAATCACCACTTGCATCGATACAAGGTTTTTCGCAGTCACTTCAAACTGAAAAATTAACCGAAGAGCAAAAGAATCATTATTTATCGATCATAGAGGAAGAAAGTAAAAGAATGTCCTTGTTAAGTAAACAATTATTAACGTTAGCCTCATTAGATAAGGAAGAAAGTATATTGCAAAAAACAACATTTGATGTTGCCGAACAAATTAAACAAGTGGTTTTTACAACTGAATGGAGTTGGAGAAACAAAGACTTGGCCATTGATTTGGAATTACCTCAAACTCTTGTGTATGCTGATAAGAATCTACTGCATCAAGTTTGGACAAATCTAATGACGAATAGCATAAAATTTAATCATGAAGGTGGATCCATCTCAATAAAACTGAGTAGTAAAGAAGAGTATGTTCAAATTGAATTTCAAGATACTGGAATTGGCATTTCCGAAAATGATTTACAACAAATATTTAATCGATTTTTTATTGCTGATAAAGCAAGGAATCGAAAGGAATCCAGTAGTGGCTTAGGTTTAGCGATTGTTAAACAAATTATTGAATTACATAATGGCCACATAGAAGTAAGTAGTAAAGTAGGCGAAGGAACCAAATTTCATCTAACTATACCTAATATTAATGAGTTCTGATTTATATTTGTAATCGACTGTTCACCTGTTGTTCATCTAACATTCCTATACTTTAAATTACAAAGAGTGATTCTACTTTTTACACTCTTTAAAATTTAGTATGTTAAAGGAGATGAATGACAGGTGTTTCTTGCATTAAGGGAGTTTAAACACGCAAAGTTACGTTTTTTATTAATTAGTCTAATCATGATCCTTATATCATTCCTAGTATTATTCGTTTCAGGATTAGCGAAAGGATTATCTTTTGATAATGCTTCTTCTATTGATAGTATGGCCTCAAACTATTTTGTTTTACAAAAAGAATCAGGTAAACAAATTAATCATTCAATGTTAACAGAAAGTCAAATAAATGAAGTTCAGAAGTTTGTTGATGAGAAAAATTCTACTACTTTAGGAGTTCAAATGACTACGTTTCTAAAGGATGGAACATCTAAAAAAATTGATGCTACCTTATTTGGAATTGATGTGAATGGTTTAGCGGCACCAAAGGTAATAGAAGGTGACATGATTAATAATTCAACAAAGAATGAAGTTGTAGGAGATATTTCTTTAAAAGAAAAAGGAATCAAGCTTGGTGACAAGATTTCTGATCAAATCTCGGGAAAAGATTTTAAAATTGTTGGATTTACTGAGAACCAATCATATAGTCACGCACCGGTGATTCATATGAATTACAAAGAGTGGTCTATGGTGAATAACAAGAATTCATTTAATGCAATTGCGTTAAAAACGAACGCAAGTACTGCAAAAAAGGTAAATGAAAAAGTCTCAGGAGTAGAAGTAATTAATAAAAGCCAAGCATTAAAAGGCATACCTGGTTATAAAGAAGAACAGGGCTCTTTACTAATGATGATTGTATTTCTATTCTTTATCGGAGCATTTGTGTTAGCAGTCTTTTTCTATATCATTACGATTCAAAAAATAAATCAATTTGGCGTGCTAAAAGCAATTGGTTCAAAAACTAGTTATTTGGCTAAGAATATTATTTTTCAAGTTTTAACACTTACACTTTTAAGTCTAATTATAAGTATTTCAATCACATTTGGATTATCTAAAGTATTACCAGCAAGCTTACCTTTTGTATTTGATGCTCAGTTAATCATTGGAAGTTCATTATTATTCTTAATTGTAGCAATTGTTGGCTCATTAATTTCTTTATTAAAAGTAGTAAAAATTGATGCGATTGAAGCGATTGGGAGGGCCTTTTAATGAGTAATAAATTAGTGCTAGATAATATTAGCAAAATATATAATGACGGAGATTCTTTAGCAACAACTGTATTAGATCAAGTTTCCATTCAAGTAAAGGCTGGTGAACTAGTAGCAGTTGTAGGTCCATCAGGCTCTGGTAAAAGTACCTTCCTTTCAATAGCTGGAGCATTACTATCTCCGACTAGTGGGAAAATTTTAATTGATGATACTGATATTAGTAATCTCCCAGCAAATAAACTAAATGAATTTAGATTATCTAAAATCGGATTTATTTTTCAAATGTCTAATTTAATCCCGTATTTAACAGTTAAAGATCAGCTTCTATTAATTGCCGAATTAGCTGGAATAAAAAACAAAATTGCAGAGAAGAAAGCGAATGAACTGCTCGAACAATTAGGATTATCAAAGAGGATGAGAAACTATCCAGAAAAATTATCAGGTGGAGAGAGACAACGAGTAGCCATTGCAAGAGCACTAATGAATGATCCAGAAGTAATCTTTGCGGATGAACCTACAGCTAGTCTTGATTCTGAAAGAGGAAGATCAGTTGTTGAAATGCTATCTAAAGAAGTGAAACAAAGACAAAAAGCTGCGATAATGGTCACTCATGATAAAAGGATGCTAGATTTATGTGACCGTGTTGTTTATATTGAAAATGGAAAACTTACTGAACAAATTTAAGGAAGAGCCCGTTTTAATAAACGGGCTTTTTGATATTGCTTATGAGTAAGTTATTTTGAATCATCAAGATATTTAAGTGACTCATAAACCCGTTGTGGGTATGGAAAATTGACTACTAATTTTCTAAATAAACAAAAGAACCCGTTCAATTCGAACGGGTTCTTTTGTTATAGATGGAATCGATCTAAAAGATTAGTTTTAGCAAGATCAATTACATCATTGGCATGACCATTTAATACTGCTTTCAATGTCCATAGTGTAAATCCATGTGCTTGTTCAATACTTACTTTAGGAGGCATTGCTAATTCCTGACGGTTAACTAAAACATCTATTAATGCCGGTCCATTGTGTTCAAACGCACGTTGTACTGCGGACTCTAAATCAGCAGGATCCTCTACACGAATTCCTTCAATCCCCATCGATTGAGCTAATGACGCAAAGTTAGGGTTTTCTAAAGTTGTTCCAGTTTCTAGGTAACCAGCAGCTTTCATTTCTAATTCCACAAAACTTAGTGCGCTATTGTTAAATACAACCATTTTTATAGGTAATTTATGCTGATGGATCGTTAATAAATCACCCAATAACATTGATAATCCACCATCTCCGCATAATGCGACTACTTGACGTCCAGGTTGAGAAACTTGAGCACCAATTGCTTGAGGCATGGCATTAGCCATCGTTCCGTGATTAAATGATCCAAGTAATCTTCTTTTTCCATTCATTTGTAAATATCTTGCAGACCATAATGTTGGCGTGCCCACATCGCATGTAAAAATCGTATCTTCATTTGCAAAATCACTTACAACCTTAGTTAAATACTGAGGGTGGATCGGTGTGCGTCCAGGTTTTCCGACAGCAAATTTATCTAGATCTTCACGTACATCTTTGTATGCTGAAACATATTTTTCAAGATGGCTTGAATCTTTCACATCTGTTAAGAGTGGTAATAACTGACTTATTGTCTCTTTTACATCTCCACATAGTCCATAAGTAAGTGCAGCGCGTCGTCCTAAATGCTCAGCTCGAACATCTACTTGTAAAATAACTGCATCATCTGGATAAAATTGTCGGTATGGAAAATCTGTGCCGAGCATCAATAGTACATCACAGTCCATTATGGCATGATACCCGGATGAATAGCCGATTAAACCAGTTAAACCTGCATTATATGGATTATCGTATTCTAAGAATTCTTTACCTCTAAGCGCAATAACCATTGGAGATTTTAACTTTTCACAAAGAAGCATTAAATGAGAATGTGCACCTTCACAGCCTGCTCCGCAAAGTAAAGTAACCTTCTTACCATCATTTAGGAACCCAGCGAGTTTTTCCAATTCAGGTTTAGATGGACTAATCAGTGGATTCGTAACATGAATAACTTGTTCTGGTACAGTTTGTCGATCTTCTAGCGCAGCTATGTCTCCAGGTAATACAAGTACAGATACACCCTTTCTAGCAATTGCGTGCTGCATAGCAATCGTTGCTAGACGAGGCATTTGCTCTGCTCTATATACTGTTTCACAGAAGTGACTGCAATCTTTAAATAATTGCTCAGGTCGAGTTTGTTGAAAATATTCACTTCCAATTTCGATGCTTGGAATTTGAGCCGCAATTGCAAGTACAGGAATACGACTTCGATGACAATCGTATAATCCATTGATAAGATGAAGGTTTCCCGGTCCACTGCTTCCCGCACAAACTGCGATACTTCCACTCATAAGTGAATCGGAACCTGCAGCAAAAGCTGCAACTTCCTCATGGCGAACGCCGATCCATTCAATTCTTTTAGAGCTCTTAATTGAATCTAAAACAGCATTTAAAGAATCGCCAACAATACCATAAATTCTAGTAACCCCTGCTTGAATCAATGAATCGATCAGTAAATCTGCAATTGTTTTCCTCATTGTAATCTCCTTCTAGTTCACCATTATGGAACTAATTCTATTTGTTAAGCCTTAAGCTACAGATAAAGTTATGTTTTGCAGAACTTTAAAACGTTATACCAAAAAAAGGCAGGAAAAGTAGGAGGCATTAAGAATAAATACTTTAAAAAGTCACTGATCCTCGAATTTTTTGTCGAAAGAATCCATCTTGAAACTTACGTTTACGTAAGATTTATAATAAATCTATAGCTAGAAGGAGGAGGGCATTTTGAAGTTATATTCGATTCGAGAGATGACGAATGAATTTAATACGACTCATAGAACCCTTAGATATTATGAGGAAATCGGATTATTAATGCCTACCTATACTGAAAGTGGTAGAAGAAGGTACTCTCAACAGGATTGTACACGTCTTTATTTAATTCAAAGGGGCAAAAATTTAGGCTTTAATTTGCAAGAAATAAAAGAAATGATTGATTTATTTACGATTGATCGAACAGGTGAAAAACAATTACACAAAACAATTGAATATGGAAATCAGAAGATAATAGAGTTAGATAAAAAAATAAACGATCTAATCCAATTAAAAAAAGAAATTATTAAAATGAAGGGTAAACTTGAGCGGAATTTATTAGAGATTCAGTAAAAACACTTGGAGGGAGAAGTACATGAATTTTTATAAAGAAGATCTTAATTTACAAATAATTTTAAGAAAATATTTTAAAGAAGATTTTTTTGCATGGGCTAATGGAGAATTAGAAGAATTTGGTGAGCTTTGCGCGAAAGAGTTTGATCAGCGTGCAATACACACAGACCGAGAAGGTCAACCACGTTTAATCAAATATGATGCATATGGAAATGATATTTCACATGTTTGGGTAAATGAAGGTTATAAACAAACTGTAAAAGATACTTATAATAGAGGGATTGTTAGCTATATTCATAAGCCAATACCAGAGCTTAGTATTAAGGGGAATTACATTTATTCCTATGCCCAAGGTTATTTATTATCACAGACTGAAGCTGGTTTTTATTGTCCGGTAACATTATCAATGGCTGCTACGTTTTTAGTTGAAAGATATGCAGATGAAGCAATAAAAGAAAAATATCTCCCTCATTTACTATCGACTGGAGAAATAGAATTATATGAAGGAGCAACTTTTTTAACTGAAAGACAAGGTGGTTCAGATGTTGGAGCTAATGTAGTTAAAGCAGTTAAAGAAGGAGATTATTATCGCATTTATGGAGAAAAATATTTTGCTAGTAATGCAGGTCAATGTGGGATTACAACGATTTTAGCAAGAATTGAGGGAGCTCCTTCTGGGAGTAAGGGGTTAAGTTTATTTTTAGTGCCTTGGAAGAATGATGATGGTACAAATAATGGATTCACGATTCGTCGCTTAAAAGATAAGCTAGGTGTAAGAGCGGTTCCGTCAGGAGAAGTTGAATTTAATGGAGCGAAAGCATTTCTAATCGGAGATCCTTCCAGAGGAATTAACTACATGATGGAAGCATTGAATTTATCTAGAATATGTAATGCTGTAGCTTCTGTTGGAATTATGAGAAGAGCCTATGTGGAAGCGAAAAAATATGCTGAAAATAGACCGGCATTTGGACAAATATTAACGAATTTTCCAATGATACAAGAGACATTAGCAAAACTTGCAACCATTCAGGAAGTACAAACAAGTGCAGTATTTAATTTAGTGGCCTTATATGATCGAGTGGTTGGTAATGAAAATGGAACAACCGAAGAACAAACATTAGTAAGGATTTTGATTGCTATATTAAAAATGCGTACTGCAGAAGAAGCAATTCATTTCTCCCACGAAGCGATTGAAATGCATGGTGGAAATGGTTATATAGAAGATTTTGTTACACCTCGACTTTTAAGAGATGCTCAAGTACTTACAGTTTGGGAAGGAACAGCTAATATTTTAGGTTTAGAGATTTTGAGACTGTTTAAAAAAATGAATGGTTATCAAGTCTTTAAATCATATATTGAAGAAAAATTAGTGGAAACACCTCAAACATTAGTAGATGAAAGTGAAATCGTAAAGAAAAAGCTGGAGGAATTAAATGAAATTGTTCATTATACATTTACTTTAGATGCTAATACTCAATCATATAATGCAAAGAAAATCGCAAATAAAATGGCAGATTTAGTTGAAGCAGTTACTGCTCTTGAAGATGCGAAAGATCACATTCGAAAAGAGTATATCGCAAAAGTATTGATCCATGAACGATATTTTAAAGAGGAAATTAATAAAGAACAAATTCATTTAAAGTATTTTGCTGAAATTGTTGGCTATAAAGTTTCGATAAATAAATGATTATAAAGATACCTCGTTAGATTAAAAGCACACATATATCAGTAGTAAAGATAGTAAGGAGGTTTTTTCCTACTATCTTTTTTTCTATTAATATGCCAAAAAATAAAGGATATTTTTATCGTAAATTTAACAAAATTTACCAATTTTATGATACTATTAATAGTTGATGTAAAAAACGGGAGTGTTTAATTCATGCAGTTTTTAATATTTACTTGCAGTTTAGTGTTTATTTATTTTAATTACTTAGTTATAAAAGATGATTTATTCAAAGCGAATTCAAAAACGGTTACATTAAATAATCGTTTTATTAGACTTATAAATATAGTCAAATTTGCTCCAGTTATTGCCTTTATTATTTTATTAGTTTTAGTTTTATTTTTTTTCCATACTAAATCAGGGATCAGGCTATCACACGCTTGGTTTATTTCACAGTTTTGGGCATATGCTACCCTTTTTTATTTTTTCTATAAAATGATTAAGAACAAACTTAGTCTTATTTTTGCCGCACTATCAATAATTATTGCCATTTATAATACCCCATTATTTCATTATGAACATTTATTTGTAGGTCGCAGTGTTATTCTTACTGATTTTTTTGCAATACTGATGTTTATTTCTATGTGGTTTACGATATCTAAAATTACTATGAGGCTACAGCACTAAGTAGGTACTGGTGCGATTATTGAGTCATTTTTTAATTAATTAAAATAGAACAGTACTAATCAAACTAACGCACCGTCTTAGTTTAATAAACTCTGGTGGCCGATGACGATGAGTGGTTCCTACTTTACTATTTGTCATTTTACTCGAAGAAGGGAAAACTGTTTGTATAGAGAATGTATCTATAGTTCATACTTACATTTCTGAAATTAGTAAAGGGGATGCACTTAATGTCAGATGGTTTTTTCAAAGTTCAAGACGTACTTGAAAATTACAAAACAGCAGTTTACGAAAAGGATGTTGAAAGATTTCTATCCTTGTATGCTCCTGAAATTCATCTATATGATTGCTGGGGGAACTGGGAGAGCAAAGGTATTTCTTCATGGAAGGAAAATGTAGTAGAGTGGTTTAATGGTTTGAGTGAGGACGGTGTTTTACTTAAAGTTGAATTTAATGATCTAGTAGTTGAAGAAAATTCAAATCTGGCATTTGCACATTGTGCGGTTACTTTTGCTGCTCACCAAGAAGAATCTGGTGAGAAACTTCGTCAAATGACTAATCGGTTCACATTCGGTTTAAAAAAAGTGAATGAAACTTGGGTCATTGTTCATGAACATTCATCATTACCTATAAATATGGAAACTGGTAAGGGAATTTTCAACTTGAAGTAAACAATTTGGTGATAAAGTTAAGCTAATTTTAAGGTTTAAATGATATCTTTTTACTGATAATTTTTCTTTCTTTTTTTTAGGGGACTTCTTTTTTTGAAGTCCCTTTTTTTATGTGTATTGGTTTTAAACCACATTCATTCTGTTCTTTTGTATACCCTCCATAGGTAAATTAAATCTTATTCTCTCCTTCAAGCACCAATTTTTCCTTTGCTATGTTAAAGCAGCTTAAAAAAAAAGCCTGTATCGACAATTACGTAGTAATTATGATACGGGCGTTTAATTTAGATGTTTAATCGTTTTTATTTTTTTAACACATTAATTTTATAGCTCTGGGAAACGGTAGTAGTTCCAAAATGAGTAAAAGAATAAAACACAGTTAAGATGAGCAATAGGCTAGAAATAATAATTACTGGAAAGAATGATGATAGAAGTTTTGGGAATCGCTGACTTAAAAACATAGTAGAACAAAATAGGGCTGAACAAGTTAATAATAATAAACAAATTAATAATAAAGCATGTGCTTCTGTTATTGAAATCATAACGACAATCATGCTCCCCATCATACCGGCCATCATTCCAGTAAAGATCCCCTCAAGTAGTGCAAGGAAATGTAATCGAAAACCGATAAGTAATCCAATGAGTGCAGATACGCCCATCGAAATGAGTAAGGAATGGAAAAATTGTTGGTGATATGAAAGTGTAATGAGCACACCTATTGTTAAACCAGTAGTCATACTGATCATCATCATATACATCATTTGATGCATCTGGTCATTTTTTGTTGGTTTAAGGTGGATCGAAATGATTGTTATAAAGAGCATTATGCTAATACATACCCAACTGGTGAACATATATGATACCCCCTAACTATTCGCTTTTTATCATCATATGGACAACTTAAAATAAATAGAATAAAGAAAACTCGTCGACTGACAAGCCTTTTAGGTGAAGTTAGAGGCGTAGTTGCACTTATACTTTATTCCTAAAATTGGCTACCACGTCGAGTACGATTCCTCGTTGCCAATTTAAACTTTCTTAAAGTGAAAAAAATTGACACCTATACCCCCTATGAGTATATAATAATGTTGAGGTGATAAAATGGAAAATTGCCATGATGATCAAATGGTTCCAAGAAGTGAAGACGAAATTAACGATTTAATGAAACGTCTTCGTAGAATAGAGGGGCAAGTAAGAGGTATTCAAAAAATGGTCGAAGAGGACCGATATTGTATAGATATTTTGACGCAAATTATGGCAGTTGAAGCTGCTATGAAAAAGGTAAGTTTCTCATTAATTGAAAGACATGCGAATCATTGTATGGTTAAGGCAGTTAAAGAAAACAATGGCGAAGAATCTGTAAACGAATTAATGGAGGTTATTAAGCGTTACGTAAAGTAAAGGGGGTTGATTAGAATGAATGATGCAAAGCAGTTAACCCTTGGTATAGAGGGTATGACCTGCGCCGCATGTGCAACCCGAATCGAAAAAAGCTTAAATCGAATGGATGGCTTACAAGCGAATGTGAATCTTGCATTAGAAAAAGCTACTATTATATATGATAAAGGGCAATATCAAACTTCTGATTTAATAGAAAAAATCCATACGATTGGTTATGAGGTTGCAGTTGAAAAAGTTACCTTAAATATTGAGGGAATGACATGTGCTGCTTGTTCTGCTCGAATCGAAAAAGTAATAGGAAAAATGGATGGAATCGTGCAAATTAATGTCAATCTGGCTATGAATATAGCAACAATTTCTTATTTACCTGAAGTACGTTCACTTCAATCGATAATCGATAAAATTAGTCATATTGGTTATGCAGCAGCTATAAAAGAAGAAAATACAGTTAAAGAAAAAGACACAACAAGAAACAAACGAATTCAATTAATCGTTTCAATCTTACTTTCAATTCCACTATTGTATTCGATGGTATCTCATCTGCCATTTAGTACAAATATATGGATGCCACATTTTTTAATGAATCCATGGTTTCAACTTTTGTTTGCAACTCCAGTTCAGTTTATTATAGGTTGGCATTTTTACGTCGGAGCATTTAAAGCCATTCGAAATTATAGTGCGAATATGGATGTTCTTGTTGTCCTTGGAACTTCGGCTGCTTACTTTTATAGCTTAGTCGAGTCAATTAAGACAATAAATAATAGTATGTATATGCCGCATCTTTATTTTGAGACAAGTGCAGTATTAATAACATTAGTTTTACTTGGAAAATATTTTGAACATATTGCTAAAGGAAAAACAACTGAAGCAATTTCTAAACTAATGGAATTACAAGCTAAAGAAGCAATCGTTTTAGAAAATGGAAATGAAATTTATGTACCATTGGAAGCTGTAAAAGTTGGAGATCTACTACTTGTTAAACCAGGTGAGAAAATTCCAGTGGATGGTGTGATTGTTTCGGGAGTATCTACAGTTGATGAATCAATGATTACTGGTGAGTCATTACCAGTTGATAAAAAGGCTGATGATAAAGTTGTTGGAGCAACAGTTAATGGAAATGGTATTTTAACGATTCTAGCTGAGAAGGTTGGTAAGGATACTGCATTAGCAAATATTGTGAAAATAGTTGAAGAGGCACAAGGTTCAAAAGCTCCAATTCAAAGATTAGCAGATCGAATTTCGAATATATTTGTTCCAATTGTAATTGGCATAGCCATATTAACATTTATCATTTGGTTTTTTGTAATCGACCCACAAAATTTGCCTAAGTCAATTGAAGTAGCAATAGCTGTTTTAGTCATCGCATGCCCTTGTGCTTTAGGACTTGCTACACCAACTTCGATTATGGTTGGAAGTGGAAAAGGTGCGGAAAACGGGATTTTATACAAAGGCGGAGAATTTTTAGAAACTACCCAAAAAATTAATACAATCATTCTTGATAAAACAGGAACTGTTACGAAAGGAAAGCCTGAAGTAACAGATATTCTTAATTTAAATCAACGAGACGATTTATTGAAACTCGTTGCAAGTGTAGAGAAAATGTCAGAGCATCCTCTAGCACAGGCAATTGTAAACTACGCTGTTAAGCAGGAAATGAAACTAACTGATATTACAGAGTTTATTGCCATACCTGGACATGGGGTAGAGGCCATGATTGAAAATAAAAAGGTATATATCGGTACTCGAAAGTTAATGAATGAAAAGAATATCGATTTTTCTTCAGTTGATGAACAATTAATTGTATTTGAATCTGCAGGAAAGACAGGGATGTTAGTAGCAATTGACGATAAGCTTGAAGGAATTATAGCTGTAGCCGATACTATTAAAGAATCTTCAAGAAATGCGATAAAAGCATTAAAGGATTTAAAAATAGGAGTTTTTATGGTTACTGGTGATAATAAACACACTGCACAGGCGATTGCAGATCAAGTTGGGATTGAAAATGTATTTGCTGAAGTTCTACCAGAGAAAAAAGCAGATATAGTAGCAGAATTACAAAAACAAGGGAAAATTGTTGCGATGGTTGGAGATGGAATTAATGATGCTCCAGCTCTTGCAAAAGCTGATATTGGTATGGCGATCGGTACTGGCGCAGATGTGGCGATTGAAACAGCGGATGTTACGCTAGTAGGTGGCGACTTATCACATATTCCGAAAGCTATTAGCTTAAGTAAGAAAACAATGAATAATATTCGCCAAAATTTATTTTGGGCGTTATTTTATAACAGTTTAGGTATACCGATTGCAGCTTTAGGGTTATTGCAGCCTTGGATTGCAGGTGCTGCAATGGCATTTAGCTCCGTATCGGTAGTCATAAATGCATTACGATTAAAACGTATAAAAATTTAGGAGGATTTAGTAATGGAAACAATTTTAAAAGTAGAAGGTATGACATGTGGACACTGCAAAGCTGCAGTTATGAAAGCGGTAGAAGGTGTGTCTGGTACAAATAATATAATCGTAAGTTTAGAAAATAAAGAAGTAACATTCAATACTTCAAACGCTGAAACAATTGAGAAAGTGAAAGAGGCTATTGAAGATCAAGGGTATGACATTATCTAAATAAAAAAGCGAACTTATTTGTTCGCTTTTTATTTGGCGAAAAATTAACTATACTGGGGAGGAATTGGATGAAATACTTTTTATTATTGCTAAGTTTCGTAACTGTGATCGGTTTAAGTGGCTGTGGAAATATGTCTCATACAGCTTCTACACATGAAAGTATGAATCATGAAAAAACAAAAGATGAAAAAGATTCAACCAAAGTACAATTTACGTTTAAGGGTAATCCTGAAAGTGGTAAAAAAGTAAACTTAAATATTCAAGTTAATAATTTGATGGGGAAAACAGTAAACAAATTTGAGCTCGAGCACGAAAAATTAATGCATTTAATTGTTGTAAGTAAGGATTTATCATTTTTTGACCATGTGCATCCAGTATATAAAGGGAAAGGATTATTTACAGTCACACCAGATTTTCCAAATGGTGGTGAATATAAATTATTTGCAGATTTTAAACCTGAGGGCTCTGATAAAAATGTAAAAACAAAATTAATACAAGTGGCAGGTGAGCAAGCCAAAACGGTTTCGCTAATACCAGATAAAATATTAACAAAAGTAATTGATGGAAAAGAGGTCACTTTAAAATTTAATAAGTTAGAGACAAAAGCTGAAGTTAAAATGACATTTACGATTAAAGATGCTAAAACAAAAAAAGGGATTACTGATTTACAGCCTTATTTGGGTGCTATTGGTCATGTTGTTGCGATTAGTGGTGATACGAATACTTACTTACACGTCCATCCAATGAATGAAAAATCAAGTGGACCTGAAGCAGAGTTTATGACTAGTTTTCCTAAAAAAGGATTATATAAAATATGGGGACAGTTTAAACAAAATGGAGATGTGTTTATTGTGCCATTTGTTGTGGATGTACCATAAATTAAACAGATAAAAAGCAGGAAACACTTTGTTTTCCTGCTCTTTTTATATTTTTTAAAAGTAATATATTAACAAATTAATAGTTTTATAAAATATTTGACTTTATATCAGTTGGATTACTATCTGGTTTTTTTAAACCATCAGTCTTACTAGCATCGTTAAGTGACAAGTATTTAGTTTCAGGTGCCCATGCAATTGAAACTAATGTACCAACGACTAACACTCCTGTTAATGCTAGCATTGTATGATTTAAACCATAGTGTGAAAGGCTTAATGGTAATAGGAATGTACTAATTGCTGATCCAAGTCTACTAATTGCGGTAGCAAGTCCAACTCCTGAAGATCTCACTTCGGTTGGGAAACTCTCAGCTGGGAAAACCCCTACAAGATTACTTACAGCTGATAAGATTAATGTGAAAATTGCAAAACAGATAATCATTAATGTTGTTGCACTGCTAGGTGAAACGCTTAGTACGAATAAGGACACTACAAGAATAATGAAAGAGCTAATTAAGAAACCTCTGCGTGAAAAGATGATTGTAAACCAGATCCCTAAGACTGCTCCTATGATTAAGATTACATTTAATAAGAAGTCTGTTCCAAAGTCTTCCTTAAGACCCATAATACTTAAAATATTTGGTAGGAAAGTATAGATTGCAAAATAAGGCATTACTAGACAGGCAAAGAAAAGACTATTAAATGCTGTTCTCTTTCTATACTTTTTGTTAAATAAAACAGAAAAGCTACTATCTTCTTTTACAGGCGTTTCATTATCTAAAACAATGTTTTTACCAACATATTTTTTTACTATTTCTCTTGCCTCATCAATACGGCCTTTATTAATTAGCCATCTTGGTGATTCTGGCGTTCCGATTCGTAGGAACAAAATAATCACTGATGGGATTGTTGAAGAAGCTAGCATCCAACGCCAAGCATCAGGGCCTAAATCTTGCAACCAAAGCCCAATGAATGTTGATACAACATATCCGATAGTCCAAATTACACTAAAAGATCCTAATAATACGCCACGGTGTTTTTTTGGAGCGAACTCAGCTAACATTGTATGACCAACGCTATAGTCCCCACCAATTCCGATCCCAATTAATAGTCGCAGAATAAATAACTGTGTTGGATTATCAACGAAAAACTGTAGTAAGGAAGCAATTGTAATAAGTACAAAGCTTAAAACAAATATCTTTTGTCTGCCGATAATATCAGATACCCAACCTAGTACTAAACTTCCTAAGAATAGCCCAATTAAAGCGGAGCTGCCGATTAATCCAAGCCAAAATGCGTTAAGGTGCATTTGGGGAGTAAGCAATGTGAGTGCGGTTCCTATTATACCGAGAATGTAACCGTCATTAAAATGGGCTCCAAATGTAAGTCCAGCCATTTTAATGTGAAACTTATTAAGTGGTGCATCATCCATTCTGATCGTTTGGTTTTCTTTCATCTCGTTTCCCCCTTAGTAATAGTAGTGTAGCAGTTTTTAATAAAATACTTTTAACTCTTTTTATAGAAAGCACGCAAAATAAAATAGAATCTGAAATTTCATTATGTATTGGTAGCGTTTTCAGATAAAAAGAAAAAAAGTGAATGAACGTTAAAATTAGTTCGCATTGTGAACATGTTTTTTCACGATATGAAATATATGAAGAGTATAAAATAAAGTTCACAAAATTGTCAAACTATTTTTGAACATTTATTTTTATTTAAAGAATGTAATTGTATGATGATATCTTTAAACGTTCATGTAGATTAAATGCAATTTTATAGGATCTAAACTTAATTTTTTTGAACAAATAAAAAAGGCATCTGAATACTTAAATTCAGATGCCTTTTTCATAAACGTGCGATTAATCAAGATAATTTGTAACTTGTTGACAAGTATTAATTAATAAATCTACCGATGATAACATTTTCTCTTTTGTAAAACGAAAACTTGGTCCACAAACACTTATGAATGCAACAAGATTTTGAGACTTGTCATAAACTGGTGCGGAAATACCATTTTCATTTTCATCTAGTTCACAAATTGAAGTGCCAAATCCCCTTTCTCGAACATTAATAATGTCCTTACGTAATTGCTCACGGTCTGTAATTGTATAAGGAGTCAATTTTTCCAAAGGTTTTTCCAAATATATATCTAACTCTTTTGGTGGAAGCTGACTTAAAAGGATTTTTCCGTTTGAAGTACAGTGTAAAGGTAGAAAAGCATTAACGTAATCTACGACTAATCTAACACTGTTTTCTGGATCAATTTGTTCAATCGTTAATGTTCCATTTTGTTTAGGAACACTTAAGAGAACTGTTTCCTGAATTTCTTCTTTCAAATTCTCCATACTTTTACTTGCACGACGAACAAGAGAGCCGTATTGCGGAACTTTAGACGCAAGATGATTAACCGCATATCCAAGCTGATAGCCCTTAGTTTGAGGGTCACGCTCTACAAATCCATGGTTCTCAAGAGTTCCAATAAGTCTCCAAGCTGTTGTTCGATTCATGTCTGATTTTTCAGCAAGATTGCCTATAGAGATAGGATTTTCACTGTCAGCAATGATCTTTAATAATAAAAGTGCACGATCTACGGCTTGTACTGATGAAAGGTCTTGCTTTGAATTTTTTTTGGTTTTTACATCATTATTTATCTTCATGTTACTCATTATAGCTTAATTCCATATTAAAAAAACAATAATAAATAAATTTCAAAAATTTTAATTATTTGTTTGACACAGATAATTTTTCAGATTTATAATCTAGTTAAAGTTCTTAATGTGAACTTAAATGTTCATAATACGAACATAAAGCAATGTTCGAACTTTCCAATTGATAACTCTTCTTTATAGTTTTTTAGAGCCAAGATGAGATTGGAGTAGAGCCAAATCATTTTCATTAGAAAACTTTTAAACGTTTTCATTTTAAAAAAGGTGGTGATTTTCATTAGTGTCATTGAGAACCAGAAAATAAGAAAAGAAGTAGATTCATTTGGAACTGTAGAAATACCAAATCAGTTCCTATATGGAATTCAAACCGTTCGAGCAGTACAAAATCTTTCATTCTCTGGAAAAACTCTAAGTCAATATCCAAAGTATATAGAGTCACTTGCATTGGTTAAGAAAGCTGCTGCAATAACAAATATAGAAACAGGTGTATTAGAAGAATCCATAGGATCGTTTATTCTAAAATCCTGTGAAGAAATAATTTCTGGTAGACATTTGGACCACTTTCCGGTTGATATACTCCATGGCGGGGGAGGAATTGGTACAAATATGAACATTAACGAAGTCATTGCAAATATAGCCAATGAATTAAATGGGGGAACCCGAGGAATTTATTCAACTATTCATCCAAACGATGATGTGAATGCTTCTCAATCTACCTCTGATGTTTGTCATACCGCCATGAGACTTGCAGTTGTTAAGGAGTTTGCACGACTCGATTTAGTTTTAAGAAAAGTTCAAACTACGATCGAGGAAATGGTTGATTCATTTATTGAAATAACAACGATTTCAAGGACCTGTTTACAAGATGCGATGAGGATTCAATTAGGAGATTTTATTAGTGGTTATGCTGCTATGTTATCGAGAAGACATCAGTTACTTGAACAGAGTGTGATGGAACTGAAAAAAGTAAACTTAGGTGGCACCGTAATTGGAACTGGTACCGGAGCATCAAAAGCATACCAAGATTTAGTGATTCATAATCTTTCAAAAGTAACTGGGTATCAGCTTCAAAAGCGTGAAAATTTGATTGATGCTGCACAAAACATAGACGATCTAGCAAATGTTTCGAATCAGTTAGCATTACTTGCAACATGTTTAATCAAAATGGGGAAAGATTTAAGACTTTTATCTTCTGGACCAGAAGCTGGTTTTTCTGAAATCATTTTGCCATCTGTAATGGCGGGGTCATCTTTCTTCCCAGGAAAAGTAAATCCAGTAATACCTGAAACGTTAATCCAAAGTTGCTTCCAGGTTTTAGGTTGTGACAGAGTTGTACAGGCAACTTTAGAGCATGGCGAATTAAATTTAAATATTTTTGAAGGTGCAGCTGGAGCGAATATTATCGACGCTTTGAAAATACTAGAAAATTCAATAAGCTTATTTAACGATAAGTGTTTGGAAGACATAAATGTAAATAAAGAAAAATGTAAAGAGTACGCAAATAGTTTAATTCCTTCTGTCGTTGAATTAAAGGAGAAGCACGGATATTCAATTGTTTCAAAATTAATGACAGAAAAAGGTAAGAACGGTGTGAAGGAATTAGTAAATAGAGGAGGACTTGAAATTGACTAAAGTAGAGAATAAAAAACAGTTTGAAGGTATCGATCAGCCAAAATTAGAATGGGCAAAAGAGTGGTTACTAGAATCAAAGAAATTATATATCAATGGTGAATGGGTAGATAGCAGTAGTGAAGAAGAAATTGAATCAATTAATCCAGCAAACGGACAAGTAATCGGAAAAATTCAAGGTGCAACAAAAGAAGATATTGATAAAGCGGTTGATGCTGCGCGTAATGCTTTTGATAACGGTTCGTGGCGTAAAGTAACTCGTAAAGAACGAGCGAAAATTTTGCGTAAAATTAGTGAGTTAATGAAAGAGCATCAGGCAGAATTAGCTACTTTGGAAGCGCTTGATAACGGAAAACTATATACAGAGGCATATAATGACGATGTTCAGGAAGCATTAGAAATGTTCGAATATTATGCAGGCTGGACTGACAAATATTATGGGGAAAATAACCCGGTTGAAGGCGACTTTTTGTCTGTAACAACTAGAGACCCAATTGGTGTCTGCGGTCAAATCGTACCGTTTAACTTTCCAATCGATATGGCTGCATGGAAACTTGCGCCAGCTCTAGCTATGGGAAATACAGTAATCTTAAAGCCTTCTAGTACGACATCTTTTTCAGCTATTAGACTATTTGAGATCATTCATGAAGCTAATATTTTACCTCCTGGTGTTCTTAATCTAATACTTGGTAAAGGAAAAATAGGTTCATATATTTCTCGACATATGGGCGTTGATAAAGTTTCCTTTACTGGTAGTACAGGTGTTGGAAAGCAGCTTGTTCACGATTCTGCAGATTCAAATCTTAAACCGGTTACACTTGAGCTTGGAGGAAAGTCTCCAAACATTATTTTCAGTGATGCTCCAGATGTGGACGCAGCAATTGAACGTTCTTTCTATGGCTTATTTACTCATAAAGGTGAGAAATGTTCTGCACCAACAAGATTATTTGTTCAACGTGATCTTTATGAGAAAGCAGTTAGTCGCTTAGCTGAATATGCAAACAGTTATAAATTAGGTGACCAATTTGATCCAGAGTCAAATCAAGGAGCTCAAATTTCAGAAGCACATATGGAAAGTATTTTAAATTATATTAAGAGCGGAATAGAAGAGGGCGCGCGTCTAGCAGCAGGTGGAGAAAGAGACCTGACTGGTGAAAATGCAAACGGATATTTTGTTCGCCCAACTATTTTTGCAGACGTACATAATAAAATGACGATTGCTCAAGAAGAAATTTTTGGACCAGTTCTTTGCGTCATTCCGTTCGACACGGAAGAGGAAGTCATTGAAATGGCGAATGACACAATTTATGGTTTAGCTGCTGGTCTTTGGACAAATGATGTTTCTCGTGCGAATCGCGTGGCTAAGAAATTAGAGGCAGGAATGGTATTTGTTAATAAGTATGGATGCTATGACTTTGCAAGTCCATTTGGTGGATGGAAACAAAGTGGCTGGGGTAAGGAATATGCCATTCACTCATTACAATCTTACACAAAAACAAAAGCAATTTGGTTTGCTTACTAAAATAGAAGGGTGAAAAAAAGATGAAAATGAAAGCAGCAGTAATGACCGGACATGGTGAACCACTTATTATAAAAGAAGTTGAACTAGCAGAACCTAAAGCGAATGAAGTACTTGTTAAAATAGTAGCGACTGGTGTTTGCCATAGTGATCTAAACGCATTAGATGATGAAACAACACCGATCCCAACTATTCTTGGACATGAAGGTGCAGGAATTGTTGAAGCTGTTGGTCCCAATGTAAAAAATGTAAAACCAGGTGATAAGGTAGCTTTAAGTTGGGTTCCATATTGTGGAACATGTGAGTTTTGTATAACTGGAGATGTTCATTTATGTGAATCAGCTTTTGGCCCTATGTTTGATGGCACTTTGCTTGATGGGACTTCTAGATTAAGTTGTGATGGGGAAAAGGTATACCATAATTCTTTATTATCTACTTTTGCTGAATATACGGTTGTTCCTGAAATGTCATGTGTAAAAATTCCTGATGAAATGCCACTTGCACAAGCGTCATTAATTGGTTGCGGAGTTGCAACTGGTTACGGTGCAGCTGTAAATGCTGCTGGTGTAAAGCCTGGTTCATCCGTAGCGGTTTTCGGAATTGGTGGAGTAGGAGTTAATGCCATTCAAGGTGCGAAAATTGCAGGGGCATCTAAAATCATTGCTTGTGATGTAAAAGAATCTAATCTTGAAATCGCGAAAAAGTTTGGAGCAACACATACAGTCAATGTAGCTGAAGAAAATGCTGAAGAAAAACTAAAAGAATTTACAGGTGGATTTGGTGTTAACTATGCAATTGATTGTACAGGAAATACAAATGCGGCTGAAAGTGCTTGGAAAGGAACAAGAAAGGGTGGAACAGTAGTAGTTGTTGGTGCCTTTAACCCTTCTAAAGTGCTTAATTTACCAGCTGGTGGTTTTCACCGTGTTGGAAAGATTCTTAAAGGAAGCTTTTACGGTGATACGCAACCTTTTAGAGATTTCCCAATTATCTCTAAACTGTATTTAGATGGAAAATTTAATCTAGATGATCTGGTTTTAGATCGAATTAAGTTAGACGATATTAACTCAGCGTTTGATTCCTTCCATGATAGTTGCTGTATTAATGTTGGAAGAACAGTTATTGAATTTCCAATCGTTGAAGAATCTAACTTAACATTAGCGGGTTCAGTGGGGAATGAGTCTAATTAATTTATGAGATTGTTTATAATTGACCCTTTCAAAGACTATTATATTATTAGTCTTCGAAAGGGTATTTTTCTATTTCAACCTAAAACTTTGCGATAGAGTTCTTTAGCAACAGATGCTTCTTTTGTACCGTGAATAATTGCTCGACCGTCTTTAAATAAAACAATGCGATGATCTTCATAAGTACATGATAATAAATAAGGATTTACGATCAAATCATTTACTAACCCTTGTAATCTTTCAGAAAGGTTAGTTAGTGTTGGAATTTTAGGAGATGATACTCTTAATTGGACTGCATCTCTTCCACATAAAACATATGACTTCATATGGTCATCATCTTTTAAAAATGGGTAACTTCTTATAGAGCCACATGTTGCACAATTATTATTTTTTAATTTTTCGATGTTTATATCTGACTTTTCATACTTCCAAACATCAATCGATTGTAAGATTGGTGAAAGTTCATGGTTAGTAAGATATTGCAGGGCATAGGTTACTTGGTAGGCAGCAATCATTTGCACAATTGGACTGATTACTCCTACTGTATCGCAAGTCATATTTAAAGTTGGTATATGATTTAATAAACAGTTAAGACAAGGAGTTTTCCCTGGAATAATTGGAAACGAGAGGCCATAGCTTCCAACACACGCACCAAAAATAAAGGGGATCCCATGCTTAATTGCTGCATCATTCACAACCATTCTAGTTTCAAAATTATCTGTTGCATCGAGAATGATTGTTTGGCCTTTAATCAACTCTTCAATATTAAGACTAGTAATATCTTTTATTAAACTAGTAATCGAAACTTCACTATTAATTTGTTGAAGTCGATTTTTAGCTGCAATTACTTTAGGTAGTTTATTTCTAGCATCCTCTTCTGTATAAAGAGACTGCCTTTGTAAATTACTCCATTCAACGTAATCACGATCAACAATTGTTATATTTCCAATGCCCGCTCTTACAAGCATTTCTGCTATTGATGAGCCTAGTGCACCAACACCAATAATAATGGCACTAGCTTTTTGTAAGTTTGATTGGCGATCTCTTCCTAAAAATAATTCTTGCTTTGCATAACGGTTTGTCAAGAATTCACCAACCCTGTGATTGGGCTACTAGCTTCACCATAATTTTTTTCATCAATTCTTCCTGCCTCATAACCAAGTCTTCCAGCTTCAATAGCAAGCTTCATCGCAACTGCCATTTTTACAGGATCTTTTGCATTAGAAACCGCAGTATTTAAAAGGACTCCATCAGCACCTAGCTCCATTGCAAAAGCTGCATCTTTTGGCGACCCGATACCGGCATCTACTATAACAGGTACATTCGATTGCTCAATGATAAATTTAAGATTAAGTGGATTAATAATTCCTTTTCCGGAACCGATAGGAGATGCACCTGGCATAATCGCATGTACACCAAGTTCTTCTAGTCTTCTTGCTAGCACAACATCATCGGAAGTATAAGGTAATACAACAAATCCTTCGTTTAATAGCATTTCTGATGCTTTCAATGTTTCGATTGGATCAGGTAATAATGATTTATCACACCCAATTACTTCTACCTTGATCATATCGCATAAGCCAGATGCTTTTGCCAATCTTGCAATTCTAACAGCCTCTTCGGCAGTTTTTGCACCAGCAGTATTAGGCAATAATTTATACTTTGTTAAATCTAGTTGTTCTAGAAAATTTGGTTGAGATTCCTCAAAAATATTCATTCTTCTAACAGCAAAAGTTAGGATCTCGGCTTTCGATACTTCAACAGCTTCTTTCTGGACTTCAAATGAAGGGTATTTTCCTGTTCCTAATAATAATCTTGAATGAAATGTATGATTTCCTACTTTTAACATGATTAGCCACCACCTACAAAATGTATTAATTCTACAGAATCTCCGTTAGAGAGATGAGTTAATGAATACTGTTCTTTATAAATAATTTCTTTATTAACCTCGACAATAACAATTCGGTTTTCTAATTGATATTCATTAAGCAAATCCTGAATTGTACAGGTTTTGCTGGAAATGTTGATGTTCTTTCCGTTTAATCTTATTTCCAAGTGTTTACACCTCCAAAACATAAAAATTAACGATTGATTTTAAATGCTTCGATCCAGTTACGATCGACTTTTCGTTTAAGGATTAAATCTCGAATTAATTTTCCAGTTGCTGGTGCAAGCAAAATACCATTTCGAAAATGGCCGGTCGCAAATAAGATTTGATCTTCTTCGGGATGAATTCCAATAAAGGGATTATAGTCGAGAGTTCGCGGTCGTAATCCTGCCCAAAATGAATCAATTTTCATGTCTTCAATTTCGGGAAGCATTTTTTTAGCGCTTTGTATTAATGACTCAATCCCCCTTAAGCTAGGGTTCTCATTCCATTCGTTATCGATCATCGTAGCTCCGATGACAAGGCGACCGTCATTCCTTGGAACAATATAATTTTGTTCATGGAAAAGAGTATGTTTTAATGCAACCTTTTCACTTCTGACCGCGATGCATTCACCTTTAACGGGAATAATTTCATGATGTAATCCAAGCTGCCCAAACAATGAATTACTCCAAACACCACTTGCAACTACAAGAGTTTTTGCTTCAAAATTGCCATTTGTAGTTTTAATTAAATAATGTGAATCATTTTTTTGAATCTGAAATACATGAGTATATTCAAATATAGATGCACCTAAAATTTGAGCACTCTTGCAAAACGCGTTACAGACAGAAACAGGTAATACATTCACGTCGTCTTCAATATAAGCTGCTCCAATTATGTTTGGATGGACACCAGGTATCTGTTTTTTTAACTCCTCATGGTTATACCAAAGTGCCGAAGTTTGAGTGAGTAGTGGAGTTAATTGTTTTTTTTCTAAATCGGTATAAGCTAGTTTGAAAATGCCACCTTTTTTTAGTTCAATATCGATTCCACATAACTCTTTTAATTCTTCTTGAAGTTGAAAATAAGTTAATTGACTGTTTCTAGCAAAAGTAAAAAATGACTCGGACTGATCCCACTCTGAATGGGCACCAAGCATTCCTGCAGCTGCCTTAGTTGTTTTCTGTCCAACTTGCTGTTCTTCAAGAACTGCGACATTAATGTTTTCTTTCGCTAGATAATAAGCAATGGAACAACCTATTATTCCACCACCAATTACTACAACATCAAATTTCTTGTTCATAAGCGAATTTACACCTTTCAAAATATTGCAGAGCAGCTTCTAGTGGATTTCGGGCAGAAAAAATGCCAGACATTACAGCTATACCATCAATATCGTTCTCTTTTAGAACTTGGATATGTTCAGGTAATATACCGCCGACTGCATAGATTGGTATAGTTAACGTTTTTTTCATTTCTGGAATTAGTTCAATCCCATTAGGTGTTAATCCATTTTTACACTCTGTTTCAAAACAATGACCGTACAGAATATAGTCAGCTTTATCATTTTCTGCCTGAATTGCTTCAGTAAGTGTGTGGACTGATTTTCCTACTCGTAAATTAGGAAAATATTCTTTTACATCAACAAGTGGAAGACCATGTCCTGGTAAGTGAATATTTGATAGGTTAGAGAAAATAGCTATATCTAAACGATCATTTAAAACGATTTTTTTCATATCTACTTTGTTCATTTTTAGTAGATTTAAGAGTGATATTAGCTCGATTGCCTTTTTCGATTTTTCGCGAATATGTACATAGTCGACTGCATCGATTATTTGAATTATTTTTGTAGCAAGTACTTCGACTGAGTGCTGATCATCTGTAATTGCAATAAGTTCCATTTCCCAGCCTCTTTCATTATCAAAATTTTTTCAACAAAAAAACCACTTTCCTAAAACAAAGAAAGTGGTTACATTGCACGCGAAAAAAGTATAAAATGCGCCACTTTCCTACGCAGGTACTAGCCTGTTCAGGTTTTGAGGGTTTAAAAGTAACTACTTTATTCTCAGCCCTTATCAAGGGATCCCCTAGTGATGAATATGTTTGAAAATTAATCTTAGCATAGCATATAAAAAATAATATTCAATACTAAATTTATTTTTACTAGTCCAATTTTATTACCAGAAATTGGGCTTGAAGTATAGTAAAATCAAGTATTTTCGGGAGTATAAAAAAACCAAAAAAATTTTTTATTTGGAATTTCTGTAAAAATTTAGGGAAATAAAAACATTTACATTTTAAATTTGTGGGTTTATATTTAGTTTTGAACAAGTTAATAGATTGACTAGGGGTGTCCAATTAGTTGGGCTGAGAGAGAAACGCGATTAAGTTTCTTAACCCTCAGGACCTGATCTGGTTCATACCAGCGTGGGGAAGTTAGAAATTTCTCATTAATGATTTCATAATTGTTAATGTAGTTTTGCTAACACCTAGCCGGGTCTTAAAAATAAGATTCCGGCTTTTTTCATGCTTTAAATGAATTGGATTTCGTCCTTTTTAAACTAATTAAAAAGGGGAATGAAATCAAATGAACAATTCTGTAAATGAAATGAATTTTTCCATCATGTCTAGTTTTTCAGGGAGTAAGAAGGTATATGTTGAAGGATCTAGATCTGACATTAAGGTGCCAATGCGTGAGATTCAATTAAGCCCAACAACTGGCACTTTTGGAGAAGAAGAAAATGCTCCAGTTAGAGTATACGACACTAGCGGACCTTACACAGATTCAGCTAGCTCAGTTGATATTCGAAATGGACTTAAGGCGATTAGACAAAATTGGGTAATTGAACGAAATGATGTTGAAGAGTATGAAGGGCGCGAAATAAAGCCTGAAGATAATGGATATAGAAAAGAGTCAGATCAACATAATGTTGAAGTATTTAAAGGGTTAAAAAGAAAACCGTTACGAGCAAAGGAGAATGGAAATATTACTCAAATGCATTATGCTCGAAAAGGAATTATTACACCTGAAATGGAATTTATTGCGATTCGAGAAAATGTTTCGGCTGAATTTGTTCGTGATGAAGTTGCTAAGGGAAGAGCTGTCATTCCATCGAATATTAATCACCCTGAAAGTGAGCCAATGATCATCGGTCGTAATTTTCATGTGAAAATTAATGCCAATATAGGTAATTCAGCGGTTACGTCTTCAATCGAAGAAGAAGTAGAAAAAATGACATGGGCTACTCGCTGGGGTGCGGATACGATGATGGATCTTTCTACTGGTAAGAATATTCATACAACACGTGAATGGATTATCCGAAACTCTCCAGTACCAGTAGGGACAGTTCCGATTTATCAAGCGCTTGAAAAAGTTAATGGAATCGCTGAAGATTTAAGCTGGGAAGTGTTTAGAGATACACTAATCGAGCAAGCGGAACAAGGTGTAGACTATTTTACAATTCACGCGGGTGTATTATTACGCTATATTCCATTAACGGCAAAACGAGTGACAGGAATTGTATCTCGTGGAGGGTCTATTTTGGCTCAATGGTGTTTAGCTCATCATAAAGAGAATTTTTTGTATACTCATTTTGAAGAAATTTGTGAAATTATGAAGCGTTATGACGTAACATTCTCTTTAGGAGATGGACTGAGACCAGGCTCAATTGCCGATGCAAATGACGAAGCACAATTTTCTGAGTTAGAAACACTTGGTGAGTTAACGAAAATTGCATGGAAGCACGATGTTCAAGTTATGATTGAAGGACCGGGACATGTACCAATGCACTTAATTAAAGAGAATATGGATAAACAATTAGAAATTTGTCAGGAAGCGCCATTTTATACTTTAGGACCGCTAACGACTGATATTGCACCTGGATACGATCATATTACATCAGCAATCGGTGCAGCAATGATTGGTTGGTTTGGTACTGCAATGCTTTGTTATGTAACTCCGAAAGAGCATTTAGGTCTTCCAAATAAAGAAGACGTAAGAGTAGGAGTTATTACATACAAAATAGCGGCGCATGCAGCTGACTTAGCAAAAGGACACCCTGGTGCACAAAAAAGAGATGATGCACTTTCAAAAGCTAGATTTGAATTTAGATGGCGTGATCAATTTAATCTTTCTCTTGATCCTGAAAGAGCAATTGAATATCATGATGAAACATTACCTGCCGAAGGAGCTAAAACAGCGCATTTTTGTTCAATGTGTGGTCCAAAATTCTGTAGTATGAGAATTTCACAAGATATTCGAGATATAGTAAAACAAGAAGAACTTCAGAATGGTTCAATCATTGAAGAAGGAATGAAAGAAAAAGCACTTGAATTTAGAAAACAAGGCGGGGAAATCTATCAATAAGGGTGTGAGCCTTATATGAATAGGGTAGAAGAAATCATAAACGAGATAAAACAATTGGAAGAATATATGCAACACTTAAAAATAGAACTGAAAACGATTCAAAAAAATTGTGACCACGATTTTTTGAAGAAAGATACGATACAAGAATGTCTTAAATGCAGTTTAATTGAGAGCTTATGTTGGTAATAGGTATTAACACTGCAAAAACAAATCCCAAAATAAAGAGGTTTGTTTTTGCAGATTGTTGAAATAGAAAATGGACAATAGGGAAAACGGAAATTAAATGAACATTTATTAATGATGAAATTATTATTTTTTGGATGATCTTGTAATGGTTTTTTTCAGAAGTTAAAGGATTGAGCTTATTTTTAGAAAAACAAATTTAATTGATTAGTTTATTAATGAATGTTCGATAGTAATTGACCTGCAAACTGATTAATAAACAACTATTAGGACTCTAAGTAAAGGCTATTTGAATAGGTTTTATTGCAGACCTTTTTTTGATGAATAAGTTGATTGGAACGGAGGTGTGCTCGACTCCTATGGGATAAGCGGGAAGGCTGAGACCCCGCAGGCTTGCCGAGGAGGCTAAAGAATCTCGCCCCATGGAAAGCGAGCATACTGTAGTGGAAATCAACATCACTCTACTCCTTTTACGAAAATTGGGTAATTAATTGACAAGTATTTTTTTCAATACCGAGAAAAAACAAACCTCAAAACAAAGAGGTTTGTTTTTTTACTCGAAAATTAATGTTCTGACAAACTATTGATTGAAACTTCTTCCTCTCGATCTGGTTGACCTAGCGGATAGATTCTAGCAGTTTCATTTGTTTCATCAACATGTTGAATGTAAATTGGCACTCCATTATATGTCACATTAGCCATTTCAGGTGAAGAAGCAATTTCTTGAGCTCGTTGTTTATTCATACATAACCTCCTCTACATTAATAATTGAAACCTAACATATTATTAACAGAGGTATACTTGAGTATTCATAATTAAGTACAAGCTTTTTTAAAAATAAAAAAACTCCTGTTAAAACTTAACAGGAGTTTTATAGTTTTTAATGATTACCAGTGATGTCCATGTCCATATCCATATCCGTCATATCCAGACCAGCAAGCTGCTCCAACAATGATTAATAGGATAAATAGAACAACGATTAAAGCAAAACCGTTAAGATGGTGTCCGTGATGTCCAGTACTCATACATGTGACCTCCTTCATACGATATTTAAGGGAAAACTCCCTTAGGGTCATGCGGCTAATTGAAAAATTTCAATTAGGAGAGGTGGATAATGTATCGTATGTTTTTTTGCCAACTATGAAACTAGTCTATAATGTAATTAGGCTTTTACCTAGAAGTAAGTTTTAATAAATGAATTATTTTTCCTTAGGAAGTGAAATTGCTGTTTCAACTACATAACCATTTTGAAACTTCACAGCAATTGTACCTAAATAAGTGTCAGTAGGCTGAAGTGTTTCGGTACAAGTAAAATAACGAATATGTACAACTTCCTTCGTATCTTTACTAATCTTTTGACAAGCAAGTAAATTACTTAGTCGTTTTAATGCAATCTCTCTTTTCACTCCAATTAGATCTTTTTTTATAAATGATTCATAATAATTTTTTAATGGGAACATTTTAACAGCTCCTGTTCATTCGAAAATAAAATTTCTTAAGTCGTATCATATCATAAAGTAAATCTGTTTTTGTAAAGTTTGTAGATGTGGATATTTATCATTATTCTAGTTTGTTGAGGGAAATATGTAACTAACAAAAAAATCCCACTATAGATTATTATAGTGGGATTTTTTTCACACTGTTGAAAAACAACCTTGTCAAATAATAACTAAATTTTCGTAAAAGGAGTAGAGTGATGTTGATTTCCACTACAGGATGCGCGCTTTCCATGGGGCGAGACCTGAGCCTCCTCGGCAAGCCTGCGGGGTCTCAGCCTTCCCGCTTATCCCATAGGAGTCGAGCAACCTTCCGTTCCAATCAACTTATTCATCAAAAAAAGTCTGCAATAAATCCTAATCAAATAGCCTTTACTAAGAGTATCCTAACTGTTGTTTATTAATCAGTTTGTAAGTAAATTAATATCGAACATTAATTAATAAACTAATGAATTGAATTTGTTTTTCTAAAAATTAGCTCATAATATTTTTAACTTCTGAAAAAAAAAACTTACTAGTGTTATTGGAAACATAAAATTGTTAATAAATATAAAAAAATGAATTTTAAGCTAACTGTGAAAAATCTAGTTAAAAGACTAGGACAAGATTGTAAGAACAAGAGGGCTAAAGAAAAAATCTCTCCTTTAAAGCTTACAATTTTATAAAAATCCCTCAAAAAATAAAAAAAACTGTCTCAAAATGTCGACATTTAACGACCTTTTGAGACAGCCTCATTTAATTACTTATGCAGATTGATTTGAATCTTTATCAATCTTATTTTTACCGTTTAGTTTAGAATTTTTATATCCGTATGTTATATAAATTACTAAACCGATTACTAACCAAACTACGAAACCTTTCCAAGTAAATGTTGAAAGTTGTAGCATTAAATATACACAGAATACAACAGCTAATACTGGTACTACTGGTACCCAAGGAGTTTTGAATCCACGCTTTAAGTCTGGGCGAGTTTTTCTTAATACTAGTACACCAAGAGAAACAGCAGAGAAAGCGAATAAAGTACCGATATTTGTTAATTCAGCTAATTTGTTTAATGGAATTAAGCCAGCGAATAAAGCAACTAGTCCGCCAGTTACCCAAGTACTTGTTACAGGAACTGCAGTTTTCTTGTTAACTTTTGATAATTTACCTGGTAATAAACCGTCTTTACTGATTGCATAGAATAGACGAGTTTGTCCAAACATCATTACGATTAATACAGTTGTAATACCGATGATTGCGCCTAGAGAAATGAAACCAGCAGCCCAATCTTGGTGAATAAATGCTAGTGCAAAAGCAACAGGGTCTTTAACACCTAATTGATCAAACGGAACGATACCAGTAAGAATTAATGAAACGACAATATATAAGATTGTACAAATTGTTAAAGCAGTGATAATACCGATTGGTAAGTTACGTTGAGGATTTTTAACTTCCTCAGCTGCAGTTGATACTGCATCAAATCCAAAGTAAGCAAATACTACTACTGCAGCACCAGCTGTTACACCATGGAATCCCATTGGCATAAATGGAGTCCAGTTATGTGGTTGAACGTACCAAATACCAACTACGATGAAAAGTGCTACTACTGCTAATTTTACAATTACCATGATTGTGTTAAGTTTTGCTGATTCTTTAACACCTCTAGTAAGAATGAACGTTACAATTAAAACAATGATTACTGCCGGTAAATCAATAAAAGTATGTTTAGATGCATCAAATGCACTAGTTAAAGCTGTTGGAAGGTTTAGTCCAAAACCATGTAATAAACTTTGGAAATAGCCAGACCATCCACTTGCTACTGCTGAAGATGCAAGTCCATACTCTAGTACCATGTCCCAACCTAATATCCAAGCTATGACTTCACCAAAAGCAACATAACTATAAGTGTAAGCACTACCAGCCTCTGGAATCATAGATGCAAATTCAGAGTAACAAAGTGCGGCGAATGTACAAGCTAAACCTGCGATAATAAATGAAAGAATAAGTGCTGGACCGGCGTAATCAGCTGCCGCTACACCAGTTAATACGAATATACCTGTACCGATGATGGCACCGATACCTAACATTGTAAGATCAAACGCTCCTAGAACTTGTTTAAGTGAACTAGGCGAACTGCTTGTAACTGATTTTTTTCGAAATAAATTCATATGAGCCTCCTCTAATCCTATATTTAGTAGTTTTTTAATTTCCTATTTAGAAAGTTAATTATTTTCTAATTTTACCTTAAAAAATAGAAAATTCTGACAATTAGCTCCGAAGTAATTTAAAGATTGTCTCGCTTAAGTGATTTTTATGATAACACACTTATAGAAATATTCAAACAATTTTTCGACTTTTTTTTCATTTTTTTTAAAATTATGTAGTAAATTCGACATATTACCCAATACCTAGTCGTTCAGTTAAATTGAACTAGATAGAAGTTATGTCATAAGTAACAATAAATCTCTAACATCTTCATATTTCTTATGGTTGCAATTGTAATCAGACTAAATAATTATATTTTTATGTTTTTTTAATAAAAATGAAATAAACCTCTTTAATAGAGGTTTATTTTTGGGTCTTTTTTATCATTTAATGTTCTTTTAAGTGACTTAGTGATACTTCTTTATCATTTTGTGGTTGATCAAGAGGATAAATTCTTGCTGTCGCCTCATTTTTATTAACATGCTGAATATAAACCGGTACTCCATCGCAAGTTACATTAATCATACCAGGTGCAGCTACGATTTCTAATGCTCTTTCAGTATCCATCATAATACCTCCTTTAATAACTAACCTACTTTATTATTTACATAGCCTAGTTATAGTATTCATAAAAAGTGAGACATCTTTTAGGATTATGTAAATCTAAGGCGGGAATTGATGAAGAAAAAAACTACTAAATTGATTAAACTAGCTTATTGTTCAATTTTTTCCTCATTTCTTAACTCGTTTCTTATCTTGTTGTATGATAGCAATTGAAGCTAAAAATAAAATTGAACTACACATAAATAGTAAACATAGTAAGCCAAAAAGTAATTGCATATTTGTACCTCCTTTTTATTATGAGTACAGAGTAAAGTATGGAACTAGTTTCAGAGCAAGAAAAAGTTTAGAAAAGGTGAGAAAATGTCTAATATTAAAGATATTGCAAGGATTGCCGGCGTTTCAGTTACAACAGTCTCACGAGTTTTAAATGATGAGCCGTATGTTAGTGAGGAAAAAAGAAATGCAGTTTTAAATGCAATTGAGTTAACGAATTATCAACGAAATCAAAATGCAGTAAATTTAAGCAAAGGAAAAACGAATCTAATTGGAGTGGTTATTCCGTTCTCACAACATCCATACTTTGGATTGCTAATTGATGGAATTGCTAACGAAGCGATAAAAAATAATTATAAGCTAGTACTATTTCAATCAAATTATGAGAAGAAGAGGGAAATTGAGGCTTTAAAAATGCTGCAGCATAAACAAATCGATTCACTCATTATTTGTTCTAGAATTTGTTCGATTGAAATGATCGAGAATTATAAGCAATATGGGCAAATAGTATTATTTGAAGATACGAGAAATACAGGGGTTTCCTCAACATTTATCGATCAATACAATTGTTTCATGATTGCATTAGAATATTTATATCAAAAAGGACATCGGAAAATCGGTTATAGTATTGGTCGTAGAACAGGTAAGAATAGTAAACAAAGAGAGGCTGCCTATAGTGATTTTCACAGTAAATATAATGAATCACTAAATAACGATTTTGTATTCGATAATTGTTACTATTTTGAAGACGGTGAAAGAATTGTCCAATCTTTGTTAAATTTAAAAGAGAGGCCAACAGCTTTGTTAGTAACAAGTGATCAAGTGGCAGCGGGGGTGCAGACTTGCTGTAATGATTGTGGAATAGCTATTCCTCATGATCTAGCGATAATTGGGTTCGATAATCAACCAATTGCAAAAGTAATGAAGTTAACAACAGTCGAAATTCCATTACGAGAAATAGGGAAGAAACTTTTTATACAAGCGATTAATTCTGCAATTAATCAAGAGGAGATAGCGATCAAATTAATTGAGCGGCAGACGGTATAATAAAACAGCTAGTCAGGGGCTAGCTGTTTTTCATTTCGTTGAATTGGGAAGTACAAATAAAAAAGGTCGAACTGCAAAAAAAAAGGCAAATCTACAAATAAATATGTCAAAACTGCAATTAAAATCTGGATAACTGCAAATAAGGTCATGAAACATGAATGAAGAGAGTGAATGAATCAAAAAAATAGAAAAATAACAATAAAATTGACCAAGAAACGACCAAAACTAAACAAAACTCAGTAAATCCTTCCAAAAAGAAGTTCCAAATGAATGATCAAGAAATGTTACCAACAAAGTTCACAACTTTATCAATAAAGTTCAATTAAACAAAAAAATAAAAGCTAGTAAGAAACTAGCTTTTAATAGACTGATTCCATAAAGGAGACTGTTCTCTAACAACTTCCATAAATTTTCTAGCAGCACGTGATTGCCATCTGTTTTTATGCCAAGACATGATCGTAGAGACACTTCCTAAATTTGTATCCCAATTTATGACTTTTAGTTTTTGTTGCTGCATTTCATTTTGAACTGCTACGAGTGGGAGTATGGATATTCCGAGTCCACACATAACACATTGTTTAATTGCCTCTACACTCCAAAATTCCATTCCAGACTCAGTTGCGATACCTTTACTTCTTAGGAATGCTTCAAAATAGTCACGATAACTGCCTTGTTCTGTAAGAATGATATTTTCATTCGCATTTAGTGTAAAGGATGAAAGTGTTCTAGTATCAGAAGTTGGAGGTAGCAAAATGACAAGTGGTTCTTCAATTAGTGTTTCCGTATACAAATCTGAATCAGTTAATGGAGCTTGTAGAAAGAAGCCAATATCAAGATCTCCTCGACGTAATTCATCTTGTAATTCCCAACATGAACCAGATTTCATCATAATATTTACTTTCGGATTTTGTGATCGAAAAGCTTGGATAATTTGTGGAAGACGGTAGATCGTTAAAGATTCAGGAGCTCCAATCTTTAACGTGGATACTTCCTCATTTTCCATTTGAAATACATCTTTAGCTTTTGAATAAAGTTGAATCATTTCGATTGCGTGAACTAAAAAGTTCTCACCGACCTCCGTCAGATGAACCTTTTTACCTAAACGGTCAAATAAAGGTACTCCTAACTCTTGCTCAAGTGCTTGTATATGTGCAGTTACCGTAGATTGTGCATATCCGAGATGGACCGCAGCTTTAGAGAACCCGCCCAGATCGACAATTGATTTTAACGTAATTAAATGACGGATTTCCATAATAGCCTCCTTAGTATCGGATTTTCCGATGGTTTATATCGTAACTATTCATTTTACCGATGAGAGATCTGTTCATATAATTAAAGTATACGAGATTACAATTTGTTTCAATAACTATTGGAGGGATATTAATGAGGAATCGAAAAATTGGTTTTCTTTTGCTCAGTGGGTTAATGATTGGACCTATATTAGGATCAGGAATTATCATTTTACCACCTGCAGTGTATGAAACTGCTGGTAATTATGCTATTTTTGCTTGGGTTATAATGCTCGGTTTAAGTTTAATATTTGCACTTATGTTTGGTAGGCTAAGTCTGTTGATTCCAGGAGATTCCGGAGTACCATTGGCAGTTGAGCGTGCATTTGGTACACAAATAAAAAATCTTTCAGCTATTTTCTTTTTACTTGCAGTTTGTTTTGGTCCAATTGCAGTTACAGGTACGGCAGGGCATTACTTACAACTACTGACGAATCAAAGTTTTTTCAATGAAAAGTGGCTAGCTTTAGGAATACTATGTTTTGTTTATATCATTTTAACTAGAAGCATTGCCGATGTTGGAAAATTTGCCTTTTTTATGTCTAGCTTCATTGTAGTGACGCTTATAGTTGGGAGTATTCATACGTTAATTACAGTTGATGGGAGCTTTACTTTATCGAATCCAATTACTGTTTCAGATTTTGGAGAAAGTTTACTATTATTATTTTGGGCTTTAATCGGATGGGAAGTCATCGGTAGCTATTCTTTAGAAGTAAAAAATCCAGAACGAACAATTCCTAGAGCAGTAGTCTTAAGTTTTTCGATTATAGCAATAGTAAGTCTAACAGTTGCATTTGCTTTCCAGTGGATTCATTCTAAAAATGGAAATATGATGGATCAATCATTAGCACCACTACTTCAGAGTTTATTTGGAAGTTGGTCAACACCAATTATTTCGTCAATTACAATTGCTCTTTGTATTAGTACGGTTCTCTTAGTAATAGGAGCAGTATCAAGACTTATCGCCGATCAAGCCAAAACAGGTTTATTACCTTCATGGCTTTCTTTTAAAAATAAAAATAATGTGGCAACTCGTTCATTATTTAGCTTGTTTGGCATTCACATAATTGTATTTATTCTTTATTTTAGCGACTTCCTAAGTATTCAAACACTGGTAGCAATTGCAAATGCATTCTTCTTATGCAACGCTTTACTAGGAGTATTGGCATGTTTGCGATTATTTGATTCTGTGTTTTTCAAAATCGGTTCATTTATTCTAGCAATTTGCTTTTTAGGAATACTTTTATTTTCTTCACCGGTCATTCTACTATTGGTCATATTAGTTTCAGTGTACTTTATTTGGCTGCAAAAAAGAGATTCAAAGCAACATGAAAAAGTTCTACAAGTAGGAAATGAATAATGAGTTAGAAAGGAAACTTCTATAAAAAGAAGTTTCTATTTTTATGAAATTGAAATACTTATAATAATTCTTCTTGTTGTATATTTATTATTGTTTTTAAAGGGTGTTTATTGAAATTACAAGCCATTTTTTTTCAGTTTGGTATCTATATTTCTGTTTAACTATTGCCTTTTTAAATACGAATGAAAGCCTTTTGTTATTTTAGAATTATATATTGTTTTAACGTTACCAGGGCTTTAAAAATTGAAATTATTAAGTATTATAGGGACATTGTTAAAAGGGGGATACTCTTTGTGTTAATAAAAAATATAATGATAAAATGAAAAAACGAATTCAGTTGTGTGTTTAATTAAGCTAAATTCATGTTTTTTGGAATTCGTAAGTCTTACTTTCTATACTAATAATAGAATTCAATTTTTTTCTGTAATGATTTTAATATTAATATTTATACACTTTTGTATTGGTTGCAAGAAAATATTTAAAACATGATGATTAATTTTATAAGAATAAAAAATAATATTTTTTTTAATTAAGTAGAGTGAGGAATTTTCCATATTTTATAAGGTTTTTTACTTTAATTTTGTTTTTTAATAGATCGTTTTAAAAGAAAATAGAATCATAAAATCTTTACAACGAAATAATTGCTAGTTATAATGAAACCAAATTTGATAATTAGTGTCCTTCGGGGTCGGGTGAAATTCCCAACCGGCGGTGTTGTATATTTTTATACTAAGCCCGTGAGCTTCATATAGATTTTTTATTTGTTGCTGATCTAGTTAGAATCTAGAGCCGACAGTATAGTCTGGATGGGAGAAGGATGGAGTGCATATACGGTTTGGTTGTTTTCAAAAATACTACCCGTATAGGCTTAGTTCGTTGTGCATATCTTTTATGTACAACAATAGACGCGCTATAGTACTGTCTTTTAATAGACTCAAATTGTACTTGCGTTTATTTAAGTACACTTCCTTTCTTAAACATCTATTGCCCCTTAGGAGTTTTCTAAGGGGCTTTTCACTTTTTCAAATTAATTTGAATTAGAGGGTGTGATAAGTTGGATCAACTATTTATGAAATTAGAGATGGATCTTACAAAGTCATTTATCGGGCTTGAGTGTAATGTGCTTTTTCGAATTGAGGTGAATAAACTTGTTTACTGGAATCGTTGAAGAAATAGGAACAGTAAAAAATATCGTAAAAAAAGGTAAAACTTTAGTGCTTACAATTGGCGCATCAGAAATTTTAGAGGATGTTCATTTAGGAGACAGCATCTCTGTAAATGGGGTTTGTTTAACCGTTACGAATTTTACTAAAAATGAATTTTCTGTTGACGTCATGCCTGAAACATTTCAAGCATCTAATCTAAGTACTCTGGTTTCTAGCCAAAAAGTAAATTTAGAGCGGGCAATGGCAGCAAATGGCCGGTTTGGTGGCCATATTGTATCGGGTCATATTGATGGTACAGGTAAAATTGTATCCATCAAATCAATGGAAAATGCTGTAATCTATAAAATTAATATTCCAAGTCAGTTTGCTAAATATTGCCTTCAAAAAGGCAGTATAACGATTGATGGTACAAGTTTAACAATATTTGAAGTTGAAACTGATATTGTAACAATCTCTTTAATTCCTCATACCCGTTCACATACGATCATAGGCAGTAAAAAAGTTGGAGACGTTGTTAATATTGAGTTTGATTTATTAGGTAAGTATGTTGAAAAAATGCTTGGTATGAATGAGACGAAAAAGAGTAATGCAATAACAACTTCATTTTTAACTCAAAATGGCTATATATAAAGGAGTAAGCTCATGTTCTCTAAAATAGAAGAAGCAATTGAAGACTTAAAAAAAGGTAAAATTATTATTGTTTGTGATGATGAAGATCGAGAGAATGAAGGAGATTTTGTTGTTATCGGAGAATTTGCAACTCCTGAAAATATCAATTTTATGGCCACTCATGGTCGCGGATTAATTTGTGCACCTGTTTCTGAAGAGATAGCCAAGAAACTAGATTTATATGAAATGGTAACAAAAAATACAGATTCTCATGGTACTGCCTTTACTATAAGTATTGATCATATTGACTCTACTACTGGTATCTCGGCATTTGAACGTTCACATACTGTTTTACAAATGTTAAATGATGAATCAACTGGAGCAGATTTTAGAAGACCTGGGCATATGTTTCCTTTAGTCGCTAAAAACGGAGGAGTTATTGAGAGACCAGGTCATACAGAAGCGGCAGTGGATTTAGCTCGAATGGCTGGATCGAAAGAAGTTGGTGTCATTTGTGAGATTATGAATGACGATGGAACGATGGCAAGAGTACCGGATCTAATTCAAATCGCAAATAAATTTAATTTAAAAATGATTACAATTAAAGATTTAATTCATTATAGACAAGAAACTGAACAACTTGTAAAAAGAGAAGTTGAAATTAAATTACCAACAGATTTTGGTGATTTTAAGATGATTGGTTATACAAACAAAATCGATGGCAAAGAGCATATTGCGATTGTAAAAGGTAAAGTTGACGATGGTGAACCAGTACTTGTACGTATTCATTCGGAATGTTTAACAGGTGATGTATTTGGCTCATGTCGTTGTGATTGTGGACCTCAGTTGCAATCAACATTATCGATGATTGAAGAAGTAGGCAAAGGCGTAATTGTTTATATGCGACAAGAAGGCAGAGGGATTGGCTTACTTAATAAGTTAAGAGCATATAAGTTACAGGAAGAAGGCTTTGATACTGTTGAAGCAAACTTAAATTTAGGATTTGATTCAGATTTAAGAGATTATGCGATAAGTGCTCAAATTATTAAAGATTTAGGGATTGTGAGTATAGATTTAGTAACGAATAATCCAGTTAAAATAGAAGCGCTAAAATCTCACGGAATCCAGATAAATAATCGAGTGCCAATTCAAACCGAAATGAAAACAGAAAACGAAAAATATTTAATTACTAAAATCGAAAAAATGGGACATTTATTACACTATTAAAAATGGGAGAGATTAAGATGAAATTTGAAGGAAATTTAGTAGGATCTGGACTTAAAGTTGCTGTAATCGTAGGACGTTTTAATGAATTTATTACATCAAAACTACTTGGAGGTGCAGAAGATGCCCTATATCGTCATGGTGTAGAAGAATCAGACGTTGATGTTATTTGGGTACCAGGTGCATTTGAAATTCCATTAGTTGCAAAAAAACTTGCAGATTCAAAAAAATACGATGCAATCATTACGCTAGGAACAGTTATTCGTGGAGCAACTACTCATTACGATTACGTATGTAATGAAGTAGCAAAAGGTGTTGCTGCTATTACTCTACAAACTGGTATACCTGTCATTTTTGGTGTATTAACGACAGAAAATATTGAACAAGCGATTGAAAGAGCGGGCACTAAAGCTGGTAATAAAGGCTGGGATTCTGGTATTTCAGCAATTGAAATGGCTAATTTATTAAGAACTTTAAACTAAGTATATATATAATAGAAGAAACTGATTAAAGAGAGGTGAATTTCACCTCTCTTTTTTTATCAAGAGAAAGTAATTTTTTATATAAAAAAGCAATCTGAATATTTGTTTAATCATCTAAATTTGTGGTAGTGTAAAATTTAGTAAAGGTTTATTTGGAGGCAGAAATTAAATGTTATTTTTACTAATTTTAGTCATATTAGTTATCGTTATTTTAACGTTTTTAAATACATATCCTCATTTTGGGAAGAAATATTCAAAGGATCAAATGGAGTCATTTTATGCTTTAGAGCATTATAAAAATGGTAAGTTTATAAACCAAGTCCCTACAAGTATGAGTATGGATTTTAAAACAAACATTTCTATGATTAGAGACTTTGTTAAGAAAAATCCGAATCGTGTTCCTAGAGCTGGTATTCCAATGGAGAAAGTTGATGTTTCCAGGTTTCATTCTGAAAGTAAAGATTCGAAAGTTACTTGGTTTGGACATTCAGCTTTATTAATTGAAATAGAAGGCAAAAACATTTTAGTTGATCCAATGTTTGGGAACGCACCAACCCCGTTTCCGCAATTTGGTGGTAAAAGATATAGCGGAGGTTTGCCAATTGAGATCAGTGAATTACCAAAAATAGATGCTGTCATACTATCGCATGATCATTATGACCATTTAGATTACGGTACAATAAAAAAAATCAAACAGAAAGTAGATCGATTTATTGTTCCGCTTGGTGTAGGAAGTCACTTAGTGAGTTGGGGGGTACCAAAAGAGAGTATTTCTGAGCATAACTGGTGGGATGAATTTAAATTTGATCAATTAACATTAGCTTGTACGCCAGCAAGACATTTTTCGGGAAGAAGTTTAACTGATCGTAACAGTACTTTGTGGTGCTCGTGGGTCATCATTGGTGGGAAAACGAAAATTTATTTTAGTGGAGATAGCGGATATGCACCTCATTTTAAGGAAATAGGGGAAAAATATGGACCGTTTAATCTAGCGTTAATGGAATGTGGTCAATATGATAAACGATGGTCTGCAATTCATATGCTGCCAGAAGAAACTGTTAAAGCTTTTATTGATGTAAAAGGTGAAGTTCTTGTACCAATTCACTTTGGTGCCTTTACATTAGCATTTCATGACTGGAATGACCCAATTGAACGTGCCGTGAAGGCTGCTAAAGAAAATGAAGTAAAGTATTCTACACCTAAAATTGGTGAAACAATTAATATAAGTACAGGTGAATATCCTAATTCAATTTGGTGGAAGTAGTTTATTTATTTGAAAAAAAGCAGGATTGTACCTTTTAGTATTGAATAATTTAAAAATCAATTTTTTAGGGAAGTGATGTTTGTGGAAGCATTAAAAGAAAGTGCACAAATCGTACAAGATTTAATTTTTGAGTTAGGTTATTCAAATAAAGTGATTGAATTACCAAATAGTGCAAGAACTGCTAAAGAAGCAGCGGAAGCATTAAATTGTGAAGTGGCTCAAATTGCAAAGTCGATTATATTTAAATTAGAAAGCTCAAATAGCGCTGTACTAGTAGTAGCAAGTGGAATAAACCGTGTAAATGAGAAACAAATCGAGAAAATACTAAATGATAAACTAGGAAAAGCAGATGCTGACTTTGTACGTGAACAAACTGGGTACGTAATTGGAGGAGTTTCACCAATTGGGCATAAAAACCAAGTAATTACATTTATTGATGAGGATCTATTACAGTATAGTGAAATATGGGCAGCTGCTGGTCATCCAAAAGCTATTTTTCAATTAACACCAAATGAATTAGTTGAAATGACAAAAGGTAAAGTTGTAAAAATTAAATAATAGAATGCTCTAACTTTAATTATTAAGGCACATTCAAGTGTAATAAATCAGTTTTTGATTTACTATACTTAAATGTGTCTATTTTTATTGGAAGTTTTTACCTTTTGATAAAGTTCCATTTGTCAGAATAATTTCAAAGGAAAGTGAGATGTATGAGCAAATGTTCAACTTTATTTGTACGACATGTGGCGTTCAATATAACAAGTCGATCGATCCTCCTGAGTACTGCACAATTTGTTCTGAAGAAAGACAATATGTTAGTCCAATTGGGCAAAGTTGGACAACATTAGAATCAATGAAAGACCAAAACTATCAAAATATTATTCGTTTTGAAGAAGAAAATTTATATAGTATCGTTACTAGTCCTAAGTTTGGAATTGGTCAAACTGCTTATCTCATTAAAAATGAAGGGTTTAATGTTTTATGGGATTGTGTCACCTATCTAGATGAGAAGACGATTGAAGAAATTATGAGGTTAGGAGGAATCAATGCGATTGCTCTATCACATCCACACTATTACTCTAGTCAAATTGAATGGGCTGAAAAATTTGATGTACCTGTATACATACATGAAGATGATCAAGAGTGGGTTACGAGAAAAAGTGATAAGATTATTTTTTGGACCGGCGAAATGTTAGAGCTTAACAAAGGAATTGAAATTCACCGATTAGGCGGGCACTTTAAAGGTGGGGCTGTATTAGAATGGAAAGCTGGAAATGAGCAAAAGGGAATACTGTTAACGGGGGATATTATTCAAGTAGTTGCAGATCCAAATTGGGTAAGTTTTATGTATAGTTATCCTAATTTAATACCACTACCTGCAAAAAAAGTAAAAGAAATATCGTCAGCTGTAGAGAAGTTAATATTTGATAGAATTTATAATGCATTTCATGGGATTGTAAAAGAGAATGCAAAACAAGTAGTTTATAAATCTGCTAAAAGATATATTGAAGCACTGGATGGAAAGTTGTTTGATACTTAATTGACAATTGATATATGAAAAAAGAATCAACGTAGCTTGGTTCTTTTTTTGTTTTAGAGACCTTACTTGGGAATATTCTATCTTTTTAACTTTGTATCTAACACATATAGAAATCTAAATAACGATTAATATTTTAATTAAAAAGTTTTAATAGGTTAATTAAATGATAAAATGAATCCCTAAAATTGTTAAAAATCATGTTAATTTTATTGAGAAAAATGTAGAGTTTTGTCGCATTTTTTAATTAATGGAATAAATACTTGATAAATCAAGGCCTGCAATAACCCATTTGATTAAAAACAGAATATTCACGATAATTTAATTAAGATAAATGAACGAAAATTGTTCATTTTATACGATTAATTACAATGGATTTTGTCAGAATAAGATATTTTTTGTAATTATTTGGATTAGCTAAATTGTTGAAAACGAACTGGAGGAAGAAAGATGGGGGAAAAGAGAGAGAAGGGTAAAGTTCTTAAAGGTTTTACAGTAGTAGCTTTAACATCTAGTTTTATTTTAGGTTCTCTTGGACAAGCATCAAATGTATCAAATGCAGAAAGTCCAAGTAAAGCAGAAGACATTCTTGCTAACCTAACTGCACAGCAAAGAGCGGCTTTTAAAGAGCTTTCAACGAATGAAGAATCAGGGCTTCAAATTTCTTCTGATATTAATTTGGACTCTTCGGAGCAAACAAGTGTCATTGTTGAATTTGTAAATCAACCTGTTAAAGTAGCACAAATTGAAGCGAGTGTAGAAGGTAAAAGCTTAACAAAATCAGATGCTGAAGCGCTAATCAATCAAGACCATGATACTTTTACTCAGGATGTTGGCCAAGTTTTAACAAGTGGTAAAAGTAAAAAGGTAGATTATAAAATTAATCGTTCTTATAAACATGCATTTAATGGTGTTTCCATGACACTACCAGCAAATCAAATTATGAATCTATTAAAATCAAAAGCTGTTAGTAAGATTTGGAGTGACCAAACGTTTTCAATTGATCCACCAAAAGAAAATGATCAACTAAAAGCAGACGAAGCAAATGTTGGAAACTATACACCTTATGATGCTTTAGATCGTTTACATAATGAAGGATTTACAGGTAAAGGAATTAAAGTCGGAATCTTAGATACGGGGATGGATTATAACCATCCAGATTTAAAGGATGCTTATAAAGGTGGATATGATTTCGTCGATAACGATAATGATCCAATGGAATCAACTTACGCTGATTGGAAAAAATCTGGTAAGCCTGAAGTTAGTAATTCAGAAGCTTATTACACTGAACATGGTACACATGTTGCAGGTATCATTGGTGGTCGTGGCAAAGCAAATAGTGATTATAAAACGGTAGGGGCAGCACCAGAATCGGATTTATACGCTTACCGTGTGCTTGGTCCATATGGAAGTGGCACAACTGATGCCATACTGGCAGGAATCGACCGTGCTGTTCAAGATGGTATGGACGTTATTAATATGTCACTTGGAGCGACTTTAAATGATCCAATGTATGCAACTTCAATTGCAGTTAATAATGCAGTTTTAAGTGGTGTGACAACAGTAGTTGCAGCAGGGAATACTGGTGATCAAATGTATACCCTTGGTTCACCGGGAGCTGCAGCATTAGCATTAACGGTTGGCGCGTCTTCAATTGCTTTAGACGTATACGAATACGCTGGAGTAAATAATGGTAAAAACTATTCAGTAAGACAATTAGCACAGAACTATTCTGATGATATGACATCATTAAAAGGAAAAACATATCAATTAGTTGATGTTGGTTTAGGAAATCCTGCTGATTTTACTGGTAAAGATGTAAAAGGAAAAATCGCATTTACTAAACGTGGAACGATTGCATTAATAGATAAAATTAAAAATGCAAAAGCAAACGGTGCAATTGGCGTATTAATGTATAACGATGAAGCAAATAAGGCTGAAGGTGCAATCCAATCATATCTTGGTGAATCAATGGATGCAGTTCCAGCATTCTCTGTTTCAAATGAAGATGGTTTAGCTATTTCAGCAGCAATCAAAGCTGGTGCATCAGATTTCACATTTGGAGATTTTAGTAAAGTACAAACTGCATCAGATGAATTAGCGACATTTAGTTCAAGAGGCCCATCTCGTAGGAATTATGATATTAAACCAGAAGTGACTGCTCCAGGTGTTTCGATTCTTTCAACTGTACCATTTTATGAAAATAATAAAACAGCTGATGGGTCAAAACCTGAAGATTATAAATATGCTTATTCGCGCTTATCTGGAACTTCAATGGCAACACCCTATGTAGCAGGGGTTTCAGCATTATTACTTCAATCAAATAAAGATTTACAACCAGAGGATATTAAATCAATCTTAATGAACACAGCTGATCCATTATCAAAAGCGTATAGCGTTTTTGAAGTAGGTAGTGGGCGAGTAGATGCATATGAAGCAATTCACTCTAATGTAGAATTAGAAGTTGTGGATCTAACATCTACGTTTATTGATGGAAAAGAAAAATCAATTAAAGAATTAACAGGTGGTGTTAGTTTCGGTTCTTACGGTTCAGATGACCAGGATATTACGGATTCCCGAAATATTACGTTAAAAAACCGTAGTGAAAAAGCGAAAACATTTAAAGTGGATGTAAAATTCCAAACCGGATTAAGAGGTTCTAAAGATGCGGCCGCCAACAATGTAACGTTAACTGGCCCTACATCTGTAAAATTGAATGGAATTAGTCAAAAAAATATTAAATTTAACTTAAACATTCCAAAAACTGCAGAAAAAGGAACATACGAAGGGTATATTACATTTACAAATACATCAGATTCAACAGAAACATATCAAATTCCATTTGGTGGACGTTTTGTTGATGAAGGAATTGATACTTTTAAGATCAACAATCCAATGTTTGGCAATAATATAGACTGGCCTGAAAATGCATATCCTTTTATAAGTTTTAGTTATTCATTAAAATCATATATGAAAACATTAGATGTTGTGTTACAAGATGCAGAAACTGGTGAGGATTTAGGTTTAGTAGGCTCATTTGTACCAATCACATTGAACGAAAACCAAAATTATACGAATTCAAGAGGATTTAATTCGATTTACTATCCATTTACTGGAGATGCGAAAAATCCGATAAGTAGCGAACCGATTAATGCAACAGCAGGTAAATATCGATTAAAAATGATTGGAACAAATGAAAATGGTAAGGTATTCACTAAAACAGCTGATTTCTTTTTTGATGCTGGCGCACCAACTATGACAACTACCTTTGACAATTTAGATCAAAAAGTTATTGAATATAAAGATAGCCAATTCGATTGGAGTGGTCAATTTTTATATGACTTTAACATTAACTTAAATGATCCTGAAACTGCTGAAGCAAACAGCTTAGGTATTCCAGTTGATCAATCAAGCAATTCGGTTGTATCGTTTTACGATAGTCCATTCCCAGCAAAGCCAAAGTTTACAGATAAAAATGGGAACTATACGGATAAGATTAAAGTTAAAAAGCGTTCTACACCATTGCAAGTTTCATTTTATGGATTTGATGCAGCACGAAACTTTACTGGAAACGCTTCGAATGATTTAAGAATCGTATTTGTCGATCAAAATTTTCCATATTACTACTTAAAACCAAATAAACAAACGGTTACAACAGGCGATACGGTCAATTACAGTGTACGTTCAAATAATGTGCAAAACTTAAAAACAACAAAAATCAATTTAAAGGTTGATCCAAATCTTGCAACAATACAAAATGTCGTAGTAAATGATGCGGTAAAACAATATGGGGATGCGCAAGTTTCTGTGTCTTCAGTACCTACTGCAACTGGTACACTTCTTTATACGTTTACATTTACTTATAATGGAACGAAAGCATTACCCGAAGATTTACAACTATTTAATTTTGATTTGAAAACAGCAGGTAAGTGGAGTAAAGGTATGCCTTTTGATTGGTATACAATGACAGCATCAACACTTGACCAATCAAATGTAGAAACAAATAACGTCTATACTTATATGGAAACTTATAAAATTAAGGAAGCTCAATCAAGGGTAGATGGAGCCATATTATCTGAAGGATCAATTGATCCGTCTACAGGTCAAACGAATTATGCAATTGATCAAAGTAAAATTGGAGCAAAAGTAACAGTTACTTCTTATGATGGAAAAACGACTGTAGAAGCACCGATTTCTAACAAAAATGGTCAATACATTGCTGAAGGCATAAATGCTGATCTTAAACCTTATACTGTGAAAGTCGATATCCCAGGTCATTTTACAATGTATCGAAAAATGAACTTAGCAGATAATGTACGTGGTAAATTAGTAGGAAAGAGAATGAATTGGAATTTAACTAGAGCAGCTGCAGGAGATGTTAATAAAGATAACGTAATCGACATTTTAGATGCAATAGCTGTCCAAACTTATTGGGGGACAAATAAAAATACAGCAGACTTTAACTTTGATAAAGTAGTAGACGCAAAGGATATGGCTTTTATCGTAAAAAATTTCGGATTACAAAATCCTTCAGTTGATAATGCGCCAAAACCAAAAACTACTTATAAAGGAAAGACTTTAGAAGACATCTTAAAAGATTTAGGATTAGATCATTAATAAGAAAGGGGAAACCGATTAGTCCGGTTTCCCTTTTTTATGTTATTTCATAGCTACTGCTTGGTTTACTACTTCTTTTTTCGGCTTAAAGGCAGATAAAGATAAGGCAAGTAGAGAAATTATACCAATCCATAAAATAATACTCATTGGATGACTCATTGATAATCCATTATCGAAATAGAAGATTTCTCTTAATCCGTCAGCACCAAATCGCATTGGAACCCAAGAGTAAATCCAGTCTTTTGAAAAAGCTGGTAAAAGCTCTTTTGGCATTCCAATTAAAGAACCTGAGAAGAAAAAGATTAGGGCAAAGATCCCAACTCCACCAAAACCAACCCATGACATAACAGCAGAAATAAGGATATGGAAACAGAAATAAGCAATTGTTAAATATAACGCAACATCTAAGAAGTTAGGAAGGGTGAAGCCAATCCATTTTGCCATTAATGTTATGCCAAAACCGATTATGAATGATAGGATAACTCCTAGAATTAATTGTTCAAAAATAACTTTTAATTTACTTATTGAATTTGATGTTTGTGTTTTCTTTTTCGCTAAAAAGACGATAACTGCTCCTATTAAGCTAGACATCCAAAGTGGTGTAATTAGGATGACAGGAGCATTTCCATTTGCTGTATGTGTCCCAATTGCATTTACATTTTCAATATTTGCCACAATCGGATTTGATAAAACTTCAGCTTGTTTTACTGAAATTGAGCTCACGTTTTTCTTTAATTCGTTAAAAATTTGAGTATGAGTAGTTAGGTTAAGATTTTCTACAATATGAGTTAGCATTTGACTAGCCATCGTTGAGCCAGTTGTATTTTTACCTTGGTTTACTAAAATTTTAATCGCTATTGGTGAAGGATTTGCTGTTTTTAGTGAAGCTTGATTTTTACTTAAATCACTTGGAAGAATAAGAGCACCGTAATATTTTTGATCATCTAGACCTTTACGTACTTTTTCCTCACTTGATACTTGTATCCACTTAATCGCTGGTTTTTCACCATTATTCGTTTTAGATAGTTTGTTTATTTTTGAAACCATCATATCACCTATATTAACATTCCCTTTTGAAGGAACTTGGATTCCTTGATCTCCGTTTACAATCGCAATTGGAAGATTTTTAGGTGTAGGGTTAACGGATGATGCCAATGTTAGACTGAAAATAATCGCAATAACTAAAACTAGTAGAGGAGCTAAAATAGCTTGTTTTTGTTTAAATAAGTTCATTTCAATAACCTCCTAATTCCTTTATATAAAATTACTGAACAACGTGTTGACTATTGTTATGTGAAGATATTACAATGAGTTTTAATAAATCACAATAAGCAAATCATACAAATGTGTTCATTGCTAAACACATTTATGAAATTTGTTTAGTAAGAACTTATATTTCAAAAGGATGATCTAAAATGAGTCAATCATTGAGAGAAATAAAAGTTGCAAAAACGAAGAAATTAATAAAAGAGACGTTGTTAGATTTAATAGAGGAAAAAGGATTCGAAGCTATTTCAGTTAGAGATATTACTTTAAAAGCAGGATTAAATCGCGGTACATTTTATCTACATTATAGAGATAAATATGATTTAATGGAAAAAAGTCAAAATGAAATCTTAGAAGGATTACAGGATCGACTGATTTTTATAAGACCAAAAGAAATGAATGAGTTTTATTCAAATGATATGGTCTATCCACCTATTCTAAATGTATATCATTATTTAAAAGAAAATCAACGATTTATAAAAATTTTGATCAGTACAAAAGGGGACCCAGCTTTTCCGAAGAAAATGAAGGAACATATTAAAGAAACGATTTATGAAAAACTAGTGGATTTATTAGAAGAAGAGTACATGATTGATATTCCACATGAATACACAACTGCATTCATTTCATCGGCCTTCTTTGGACTGTTGGAGCAATGGCTAGAAAAAGAAGAACCAATTACCCCTGAAGAAATGGCAATCATGCATATGAAGCTATTGAAATTTATGAAGACATTTGTTAGTCAAATCGCTAAATAATGAAGGTTAGAGTAAAGCCTTCTCAATACCACTAAAAAAGATGTCTCAAGATTTTTATTTGAGACATCTTTTTTCCTAATAGTATTAAGATCTTGTTTCTGATATTGCAGTTCTTACCTTTTCGAATGATGTTTTAGCTTTATGAGAGTTTAAGATCATTAAGTTTACGTATAATGCATCAATAATACTTAATTGTGCAATTCTAGATGCCAGTGCTTCTGGTCGATATTCTGTTTCCTCGGAAGAGGTGTAAAGCGAGACATCAACATTTTGACTTAAAGTAGATTTTGGGAAACCTGTAATTCCAATCGTTTTGGTACCGTTTTCATTTAATACTTGCAAAATACGAAGGATGTCTTTATTTGAGCCCGAATGCGAGATGACGATTGCTACATCTTCCTTGGTTAGTTGAGAAGCTGACATCAATTGAAAGTGTGAGTCAGTGTATGAATTTGCTTTTATTCCTGTGCGAATAAATTTGTGAAAGGCATCCATCGCAATAACAGATGAGCCACCTACACCATATAATTCAACTTTATTAGCTTTTAATATAAGATTTACTGCTTTTTTAAACGATGCACTATCTAAGATTTGGGCAGTATTTTCAAGTGTTCGAATATTAGATTGAAATATTTTATTCGCAATCGTTATCTCATCGTCTTTTTCATTAATTTCTTCATGGATTTGCTGGATTGGTGTCATAATTTCAGATGCTAATGCAATTTTGAGCGCTTGGTAACCTTTAAATCCAATCCGTTTACAAAATCTAAAAACAGTTGCATCAGCAACGTTTAAGTCTTCAGCTACTTCTGTAATTGTACTGTGAATTATATGCTTTGGGTTTTGTAATATATAATCAGCAATCTTTTTTTCTTTATCACTTAATCGCGCATAGTAAGAACGAATTTTACCTAAGCTGTTCGTTTGTTCCATATTGTTTACACCTTTCGAGTAAATTGAGTTTTAGTTATAAATAAATTTTTAATATAGTAT